>CALWDZ010000005.1 GCA_944376845.1 uncultured Clostridia bacterium
ATCTTAATTAAACGTGTAAATATTGAGAAAAAATAAACCATTGTCCGACTACATTATGAAAGTAATGTAGTTTTTTTTACTTTTTTGTTGTTGTAAATATCAAGATTATAGGTTTAATAAATAATCGGATATGCACAAGAAAGACTTATATTTATTCTTCTACAAAATTCATTATATCCAATATGTTTTGCTTTCAATAACTCTTGAAACCTTTTTATAAACTTGTCTTTATCATAAACTCTTTCATAGTCAATAAAAACATATTCATTTTTTCTGCCTAAAATGTAATCAACGGAACAATGAAAAAAAGTTTACCAATTTTAATAAATTGTTAATTCTTGCTATCTCTACATTGTTTAGATAATCACTGATGCGACCAGCGGACATATCAACTTTACGACCGAGTTCTGCATTTGAAATGTTTTCCTTTATCATAAGTGATAGCAGTCTTGAGTTAAAATTTTCCATATCTCACCATTATTGCTACTTCTCTTTAATTTCCAATTTATCAAAATCAAAAAGTGGACTATTAAAAAACTCTGAAAAAGATAAACCTAACGCTCTTATAATAAGTGCCATATTCATAAAATTGGGTGTTTCATACTTGCAATTTAAAATATCAGTCATTGTACTATGATATAATCCTGTTTCTTGAGCAAGTTTATATTGTGTCATATGTTTTTCTTTTAATAATTCTCTAACTCTTAATGAGAATGCTTTGTTTATTTTCATAATATCTCCATTGAAAACTATTTTTACTTAAAAATTAAAACTATCTTATACATTATCCTTTCTCTAACAAATCATCTATAGGAATATTAAAATATTTGGCTATTTCGATTAGCGATTGCACACTTGGACTTGTGCCTTTTTTCCAACGCAATAAATTTACTCTTGAATAGTTTAAGTCTTTACTAAATTGCCGTTGAGATATGCCAGAGTTTTCTATTAAAGAAACAATTGTGCTATATAAATTTTTTTGTTCTAGTGAATAAGGTCTAAATCTATTTTCGTCACTTAAAGCGAACAAATAATCAACACTTACACATAAGTAATTTGCAATTTTGAGTAGCGTTGTCAAATTTGGATAGCGATGTTTGTATTTATAAAAAGTATTCTCTGAAATAACTCCATCATCAAATAAATTTTGAGTTGTCAGTCCTTTATCTTCTAAAATCTCTTTAACAAGTATTATAAAATCGCCCATTATTGCAACCCTCCAAAATATAAATAATTATTGCCTATTTTGGAGCCATTTTTGTTGCAACTGCCTAGTATGATGCCGTATAATATTTATAACAATCTTGTTTAATTACAGGTAAAGGAGATAAAAATGTATTATAATAAAACTAAAGTTAAGGAGTATTTGTATCCAACTATTGAAACTGAAAAGTTATTGAAAGAAATAAACGAAGATGTTTATAAACTTATTGATACTGAAATTTTAATCAACGAAAAGAACATAAATAAAGAGCATCGAAAAAAGAATTATAGAAAACTTTATAATTTACTAGAAGAATATTTCAATCAAAATTATAATCTTTATGATAAATTATTAAGTGTTTACAATGTAAATAATGTTTATATTGAAGAAATAATTACAGATGTAATTTATAACCTTGTGTTTTATTATTCGCAAAGGCAAGAGCAGTTTAAAAATATGAATATATTTAAAAATAAAAAATCTATTTGTTATGACGAAAAACCTACTTTATATGATATATTATGTGCATTTTAAACATGAAAAATAAAAAATCCTACTATCTTGATAAAAATAGTAGGACTTTTTAAATATTTATTAGAAAATTTGTTATATAAAAGCGGTTTATTTCTGTTGTTCATCTTCCTTTTGTTCGACTTTTTCTTTGTTTGACATATAAAACTCAAAATCATATCCTATTTTTTCAGCATACTGTTTTATTAGTTTTAGTCTTTCTATTAAAGGAAGTTCTCTAAGTTTTTGTATATCTTCATCCGCTTCTATATTTTGTGTTAACTCTTTTACTATTCCTTGCTCCAAGTTTAAGTCAATATTCAAATTTTTAGCAAAGGCAACTATCAATCTTTTCTTAGCATTGTGAACTTTTAATTCTTTCTCTAAATCTTGTATTCCAACGATTTTTGCAATGCTTTCAAGAGCATTGAGTTTTTGATCTTTTGAAGACGTCATAAGCGACATAACAAATTCTGTTAAAGAAACATCTTGTTTAGGAGTGTCTACAATTTCTACAAATCCAGTATGCTTTGTTTCCGCCTCTTCTGCATCTACTTGTTCGCCTGTGTCTGATGAATAATAAATATTGCCTTGTTCATCTTTTTCCATTATATATTTTAATTTTTTAGTTTTAGTTATCTCTTGTATAGATATAGGGTCATATATTTGAGATAAATCTATATCACCAATCACCTCAAAATATACTGGTTTGTTTTTAAATGTTTTACTTAAATAATTGTTAATTTGGTCAAGTGGCAGTTCTATTGCCTTATGAACAGGGTTATTAAACCAAAGTTTTTGTCCAGTAATGTATCTATAAAATATAACTGATGGATCCAAATACTTATGGTTATTTCTTCTATCGGTTTCAATTGCCTTGAGTTTTGTCTTATAATCTTGATATTGTTTTTGTGTCAAGCCATTTCTTGCAGTTTCCAAAACTTCACCAAGTGCTTCAATTGCTTCATTTACATGCTCTTTACTTGTTGTGATATAAAAAACTCTATAAGTGTCGTTATTTGCTCCGCATGTTGTACTCATGCCAGCAGAATAAACAAGCCCTTTTTCAGTCCTAAGTTTCTTTATGAGTAAACCTGAGAAATTATCATTGAAAACAAAATCATCAACATAACTATAAACAGATGTTGTTTCTAATGACATCTTATCCACCAAACCAAAAGTTATGCTAACTGTCTTCACATTTGGTTCAGGCTCATATACAAAATAACTTTTTTCATTGAGTTTTACATCTTTATATGGTTCATTTTTCTTTGTAATATCACTTTTGACATTTGATACAATATTTTTCTCTATTTTTTGTTTTATTGTTTCAAAATCAAGCGAACTTGTGACACAAATAACCAAATTTTCAGATACAAAATTTTCTTTTTGATACTTATATAAATCGTCAATGGTGATTTTTTTAATATCTTCTTCGCTACCGAGTAATCCTTGTTTAGTAAAAGACTTATAATACAAATCATCAATATTGAAATGTTCATTTGTATAAATAAGTTTTTCTTGAAGGATGGCATTTCTTTCATTTTCAAATTCTTTATCATTAAACTTTGAATTGAATGTCATATACTGTAATAGATTAATACCATAATCTATATATTGATTTGGAATGTTTAAATCAAATGCCACATAACTATGAGTTGTACAAGCGTTGGTTATGATATTATATTTACGAGCAAAATTTTGTCTTCTTCCAAGATTTGACATCATATGCTCCAAATAGTGTGCTGTGCCAGGAATAATATCTTTTTGTGCACCGCTAATAAAACCACTTAAAATTTTTGTGGTGTTGTTGACATTGTGCTTAAAATATATAAGCGTTGCTCCATTTTCAAATTTATATACTCTATGATATTTTGATGACGGCATAATTTTCTCCTTTTTTATTGTTGCTTTTCATCATCCGCTAAATTTTTGAATGATTTTGGTATTGCAAAACCTTTAACTTCCCGAGCAATTTTTGGTGGTTCCATAACTAATTTCCCATGAGAGTCCCTAACCTTATAAAATGCGACAGAATTATCTTTTATTATGCTTGGGTCTACAAAATTGTTTGTCTTTGTATCAAAGAAATAATTTTTGTCACCTTTAATCAAAAGGTATCTAAAAGGTTTGGCTTGTAATGTTGACTGTACCACTGGCGGTTTTAGTAATGTATTTAAGTCTATATCGCCTGTTATGTTTAAAACAATGCTTTTGTCAGTATATGCTGTGTTTAGATATTGATTTAATTCATCTCTTGATAGTTTTAAAGCCATATCAATAGGATTTTCAAACACAAAGTAACCTTTCATAGAATAGCCAACAAACATATTGTAACTTTCTTGTTCTTTCTGCTGAAATTCTTCATCTTTTTGTGCTTTAAGCGCACATTGAAAATCTTCATATTCTTGTTGTGACAAACCATTTCTTGCAATTTTTAGTGCTTCACCAAGTGCAAAAATAACTTTGTTTACACTTCTTTTGTTTGTATCAACAGCAAAAATCTTATAATTGTCATTGTTTTCACCAAAATTATTGGTTAGTTTGGCAAAATATGCATATCCATTTTCGTGACGAAGTTTTTGGTGTAAAAGTCCTGTTGAATAATTAAATATATAATCATCTATTATTTTATTTCTTGCCGCGATTTCTGAAATTTCATCATTTTTAATAGATAACTCAAGCCTTACGGTTTTCATAAATGGATTTTGTTCATAGACATAATAACTAATGTCTGGTTTCTTTTTTATTTGGTGAAAACTGTTCTTTTTTAAAGGCTTTGATGTCAAGTTGCTAACAACGTCTTCGGCATATTTTTTTATTTCATCAAAACTTAAATTGCTTGTGACTGCCATAACAAAATTTTCTGCAACAAAATTTTCATCTTTATAATTTTTTAAATCGTCACTAGTGATTTTCTTAATATTTTGTTCTCCACCAGTGCCCGAAGGTTGAATATCAAAAAAGTTAAAGTCTATAGTCTTTGGTCGCGCGCTTGATAACACATCTTCTATTAAAATTGCTTGGCGTTCTCTTTCAATCGTTTTTTGATCAAACTCATCACAGAGTACAATTTCCTTTAAAATTTGTAATTGCTTTTCAATGTATTGCGATGATGAACTGGTTTGAAAACATATAAAGTCAAAAGCAGTAGACGCCGATATTTTTATATTGTACTTTTTTGCAAGTGCTTTTTGAACAGTGCGTGGTGTAGCCAATATATGTTCCAAAAAATGCGCTGTCCCTGGAATGACATCTTTTTTTGAACCACTTATAAATCCACTTGCTATTTTTGTTGTCTTGGTCTGAGAGTCGTGTTTGTATAAAAGCGTCGCACCATTTGGGAACTTATAAATCTCTGCATCATTTTCTCCAAACATAAAGTTTCTCCTTTTATACCAAGATAAAAAGATTATATCATTAAACCTTAGTTTTGTCCATACCGATATTTTGAATAAATAAAAAACACGACACAATATATGCCGTGTAAAATTATCAAAAAATACGCAATCAATGTAATATCTATGCTATTTTATTGTGTTTAACTTTACAGCCAATCTTGATTTTTTTCTTGATGCGGTGTTTTTGTGAATAACTTTTTTGCCTGCAGCACTATCGATAACAGAAACTGCTTCAGCATAAAGTTTTGTTGCCAATTCTACATCTTTGGCATTTATTGCATCTTCAAATTTTCTAACCGCAGTGTTTATCTGTGATTTTGCTATTTTGTTTTCAAGATTTTTCTTTTTGTTGACATTTACTCTTTTTATTGCTGATTTAATATTTGGCATTTGTTTCTCCTTTACTTATAATCGCTTAGTCTGTGGTATTTTAACATAACAAAACATTCTTTGCAACTATTTTTTGTATTTTTATCAATATGTAAAAAATGTTTTGTTTTTTTTTCAGTTTGGTTTATACTAAAAACAATCAAGGAGTGGTTATGAAATCAAAGTATGTAAGGCTTACTCTTGTTATTGTTATGCTTGTGCTAAGTTTGGCACTGCTCACTTTTGGTGTTTATTCAATAGTTGTCGGCAACTCTGGTGTTTCCAACACCGTTTCTTTTGATAGCGGTGACGACAATGTGTTTGTGAGAATAAACGCAGAATATACGGGTCCTGAACTTTCTAGTCAGTATACTGAAACATATTCATATGAACTCAATCGACAAAATGAAGGCGCATATGATGAAAACCCAGTAAATATACCAGGTTGGACACTTGGTCAAACCAATTTCACCACAACAGAAACAGTAATAACATTTACTTTTAAAATAGACAACTTAAATAGTCAGCGTGCTCTCGGCGTAGAATTTAGAGAACTCGCCTATGACCCTGACCAAAAATTCACCACCGCCTATGCCCAAGCACAAAGCGAAGAAGAACTTGCTACCGCTCAAACCAACACTCTTTCTGGTTCAAATATAAATACAGTTAATATAGACCAAATTGTAATTCCAGAAAGTGGCACACTTTATGTAAAACTAGTTTATACTCTTGTAAACTTCAATGAGCAATTTCAATTTTTGAACA
This sequence comes from uncultured Clostridia bacterium, assembly GCA_944376845.1. Lineage (GTDB taxonomy): Bacteria > Bacillota > Clostridia > Christensenellales > UBA1242 > UBA5893. Next base: position 6,250 of record CALWDZ010000005.1, read on the forward strand.
ACATAGATGTCGTGTTCCAGTCAATAGAACAATAAGTTAATAAAAAACAATTTAAAAACCAAAGCCTTCGCTTTGGTTTTTTTAGGTTTATCAACTACAAATGTATGTCACTAAATAATAAAGTGCATTTTCTTGTGTGAACATTGCATTTTTTAACATATACTCAACATCTTCCAGTTCATAAAGAATATCTTTTAGTTTTTTCACAGAAAAATGTTTTGCTTGAATTTTTAGCCTACTTACTGCAAATTCTTTTATTTGAAATACTTTTGCAAGTTCGGCATCGCTTTTTTTTGAGGACAATATAAAAAACATTCGACGCATTTGTGTAGACAATAGCGAAAATATTCTGCTGTTTTGTTCCACACTTCCCAAAAGAAAAGATAATATATGCAAACTTTTAGAAATATCTTTTTCTCCAAGAGCATTGGTTAAATCAAAAACGCCAATTTCTTCATCGGCATGCACAAGCATTTTTACATCACTTACACTTATGATATTCCTATCCCCTACATATGCACAAAGTTTTTGTACTTCAATACTTATCTTTGTCAAATCTTGATTTGAATATTGTATAAACGTGGAGATTGCATCTTTGTCAAAAGTTTTGGAATATTTTTTTGCTTCTTCATTTACAAATAAAACAAGTTCTGCTGGCAAAAGTTTAAGTTCCACTTTTTCTGCAAATGTAAAATCAAAAATTCCACTTCCAAAAGTGTCTACAAACAACAGTGTACATAACGGATTTATCTTTTTTATATAAGCACTAATAGCACGCTTATCTTTATCTGAAATTTTTAGTAAATCTCTGACAATAACAAGTCTTTTTTCTGCAAAAAAAGACATTTGTTCGCAAGCAGTAACAAAACTATCAATATCGAAATTTTCATCATCAAACTCAGAAATATCAAACTTTTTAACGCCTAGTTTATTACAAAAAAAATCTATACATTTTTTTGCCAAAAATGCATCGCCTTGGAGTAAATATACATTTTTTAAACTATCTTGTTTTAAAAGTTGACTATAAATCATCATTGTTATTTTATCACCAATAAAAATATTTTTCAATTAAATTAAAAGCATAGCACCACCAAATATAATTGCAAACAAAAATATCAAACTAACAACAATGGTTTTGGTCTTAGGTGGTGCTTTGACATATCCAGATGCACAAAATATTCCAGTGTATGAAGATATAGCAAATATGTCACCAAAATTTATAAGTGGAATATACGCCCACATTATGCCACTTGCCACACTTGCTAGTTGTGACACCAAAAAGTAAATAAATTGAACAAATGTAAACAAGAACGAAAGAAATGGCAAAAGTGCACATAGTGGCACAACTACTAGTGTCAACACAAAAGCAAATTCAAATAGCGGAACACAAATCAAATTTACCAAAAATGACAAAATATTAAAATTTTCAGAAATAGTCATAAGCACAGGAATTAGCCCAAGTTGTACAGACAATGTTAGCCCCAGTGCAGAGGAAAGTTTTCTTGCACCAATTTTTTGGAACATCTTTGTGCAAGGTTTTGTAAGCGTAAAAATACAAAATATACACAAAAAACTTAGGAGAAAGCCGTAGTCAAAAACATAAAGCGGTTTTACACATAGTATCATCATCGCACATAGTGCTATGCTATTTAGCCTGTCATACTTCTTCCCCAAAACTTCACCAAACGAAAATACCAGACTCATAATTAGTGCTCTTACTATACTTGGTGCAAAGTCGCATAGGTATGTAAAAAATGTCAACGGCAACAGTATTATCAAAAAATTTATCCATTTCTTTGTGCGAAGTTTATTTAAAAAGTAAGTTATAATTGAAACTAAAATTACAATGTGCATACCACTAACAGCAAGTAGATGCGACATTCCACTTTCAAGATAGGCACTTTCTATGTCCGGAGCCACATTTGTTTTGTCGCCAAATATGACACAAGTTATAAAGCCCGCCATATCTTCATCGCAAACCGTTGAAAGATATTCATAAAAACTTTGTACTATGCTTTCGCCTAGTTTTATGTAACCATTTTCTATACTTGTTATATTTTCATAATTTATATAACTTTTATATGGTGCATTCAGTTTGTAATAATATGTCGAATACTCATCATCTTCATCAAATACATCCACTGCTTCTAATCTATCCGAAAATGTTATGACGCTCCCTATATCAATGTCAGTTTCACCATACACCATAAGACTTATCGAAAAATTTTTATTTTCACCATTTATCTTTACATCATCTAAAATATATGAATCATAATTTTGATAATAATTTGCACTTTTAATTCTACCACTTACCAAACAATTTTCTGTAATTTCTTCTTGCATAAAAATATTGGCACCAGCAATAAAGTAAAATACACCAATTAAAAATGCCAAACTCAAAATTATTAAGCGTTTAAAAAACTTATATTTTATACAAATAAAAATTATAGTTGCAAAAACAAGTGCAACAAAAATAATGTGTAAAATTGAAATATTTACAAAATATTTTGCCATTAAAAGTCCAAATATGAACATAACGGCGAAATAAAATATTGGTCTATAATTTATTTTCATTTGTACAACAATATTAAAGCACAAAAATATTATTTTTTTCAACAAAAAAACAACATTATTTTATTTACTTGATTTTTTTTAAAAAATTACTTACAATAAAATAAATGAGGTTTTTATGGGTAAATTTATTGAACTCAAAAATGATGATATTGTTAAATATGAAGCACTTACGGACAAACCTTTTGAAAAGGTTTTTGCTCTTCAAAATATATTAAAGTTTTATAAATTCGCCTTTGCTGGCACAGTCAGAAGTTCGGAGATTTTTTATGACACACCAAATGATCTTTTGTATAAAGCAGGAGTTGTTTTGTCAAGAGTTCAAGAAGACGATCGCGTGTTTTTTAAAGTAGCACCTTCGGCAAGTTTAACAAATATAAATACACAAAAAATATTTTCTCATAAAGTGGGCATAAAAGACACACTAAAAGACCACGCCTTCTATTTGGTTGATGGTATAAAAGGGCTTTTTTATACACCATTTTCTATTGATGTTGAAAACGTTATAAAAAATGCAGTACCAAAAATTGGTGTTTTTACAAATGCAAATGTTTATAAAGTTATAAGCGGAACAGGCTTTCGTGCTTTCATGTGCCATGAAGAAACAAAATATGAAAATTATGAAACCAAGCGTAAACATCGTTCCCTTGGCATGACAATAAAAATGCTTGGTCCAGCACAGTACACCAGCGAATTTGTTTCATTTAATGACACAATTAAAAAATATTGCAAAGAATTTATTGAAATTCACGACAACACCTACGAACATGCAAAAAAGATTACACGCAAAATAGATGCTAAGCAAGCTAAGAAAGATAAAAAGCAAGCCAAACTAAAACTTCAAGAACTCAAATCACAAAAAGATGAATAATTAAATGACTGTGTAGCAGGGGCATGGCAGTAAACGATGTATCGCACCGTTTTTTTAATAAAACCCAGACTGTCAAAAAACAAAGCCTATGGAACAATTCCATAGGCTTTATTTCAAGGAAATTTGGATTAGTTAAAAAGATCTTTATAAGCTTTTCCAAATTTAAGCACTGGTGCTTTGCTTGCAGCGATTTTAACTTTCTCTTTTGTTTGAGGGTTGATACCTTCTCTAGCTGCTTTTGCACGAACTTCAAAAGTACCGAAACCAACAAGTTGAACTTTTTCGCCAGCTTTCAAAGCATCGGTTACAGCTTTAACAAATGCATCATAAGCAACATTTGCCTCTTTAAGTGTAACACCGGCATTGTCTGCCATTGCTCTGATAAAATCTCCTTTGTTCATCTTTGTCCCCTTTAATTAAATTCTTAAAGCACGCTTTAAGTATAGTAATTATACCCTACTTTATATTTTTTTCAAACTGATTTTGACAAAAAAATCTCTAAAACCCCATATAAATACGCATATTCCGCCTTATTTGGCTATATATAATACGCCCAAAGTCTTTGGTCCGCAGTGTGTGCTTATTGTTGCACAAGCACTACTTTCCAAAATTTCTTCAAATCCCATTGCTTTTAATCTATCTAAAATAATGGTTCTAGCGGGCTCAACTGGACTTGAATATGTTACAAAAACTCGGCGCTTATTTGGCTCAATTTCTTTTATAATATCTTCAAAATATTTAATAAGAGCATCCGAGATGTTTCCACGATATTTTTTTGTCATCTCCATTTTACCATCTACAAGACTTATACGTGGCTTTATCTTAAGCAAATTTGCACCAAGAAGTGCAATGCTTGAACATCTGCCACCTTTATGCAAAAATTTTAGTGTGTCCACCAAAAATGATGCTTGAACTTTGTCTGCTTCGGCCTTTAACTCATTAACAATAGTATCAATATCTTTCCCTTCTTGAATTTTATCGACACAACTCAGTGCCAAAAGTCCGCTTCCGCTAGACAAACTTTTTGTATCTATAACATAAACATTGTCAACATCGTGGCTTGCAGAAAGTGCGTTATTGCCTGTTGAAGATATTCCAAAAGACAAAGAAAAATGTATGACTGCGTCATAACTTTCCCTAAGTTTTTTAAAATATTCTAAGTATTCATATACATTGACTGCCGAAGTTCTTGCGAGTTCTCCCGACTTTTCAGCATAGTCAAACACATCTTGAGCAGTGATATCTATTCCGTCTTTCCTTTCATCACTTCCAAGAAGTATGGTGATTGGCATCAAATGTATGTCATATTTTTCAATTAAATTTTTGGGAATATCACAAGTGGAGTCACATGAAATAGCGATTTTCATAAATTATCTCCTTAAAATTAAATATAGTATCACATATATTTTTTGTGTTGTCAAACACTTGCAACATTTTTAAAGGCTTGATATAATTTGAAATATGAAAAACGAAAATGTACACAGCGGACATCGAAATAGACTGCGTACTTTGATAGATAAAGTAGGACTAGAAAATTTAAGTGACGTACAAATAGTTGAACAAATTTTAACAATGTCACACGCCCGCAAAGACACAAATGAAATCGCACATTCACTACTAAAGAAATTTGGCTCAATATCCAAAATTTTGGATACAAAATACTCCGCACTTATGGAAGTTGAGGGTGTTGGCGAAGTCACTGCAAAAATGATTACATATTTACCTCAAATTTTTGAGGTTTATCTTAAAGACAAAAGCAAGCGCTCATATTCTTGTAAAACCATTGGCGATGTTTATAAATATTTCAGTAATATATTTAAAGGTATGACTGAGGAGGTATTTGTAGTTGCCTACATAAACAAAAATTCTTTATTTGAAAACTATGAAACTTTGGCGCACGGTGACGCCATTGAAGTAAAATTAAATAAAATTGATGTAACACGCTCCATAGTTTACAATAAAGCCGTTTCTGTAATAACTGCACACAACCACCCATTTGGTAGTGCTCAGCCAAGTCGTGCAGATTATGATTCTTTTGTAAGCCTTTGTACATTCTTTGCTTCTCTTGGCGTTGTGTATGTGGATAATATCATAATCGGTGAAGATGGTATGTTTTCATTTAAACAAAAGGCACTAATTGAAAAAGCCCTTTTAGAAAAATAAAAAGGGCTCAGAATGACAAGAAAAACTTAAAATGATATATTATCTAAATCTTCTTCTTTTATAGTTTTTGATTTTGACAAGGCTTGTAGTCTTGTCTTTTTGTTATATTTATTTTGTCTTTCTAGTTTTTCTTGTTTAGATTTTTGTATGCGTTTTTCTATTCTCTTTATCACTTTAGGAATTAGTATATGAAGCGGAATAGCAATTGCCATAAATATAGCAAGTATTAGCGCCACTTTTAAATTTATGGTGGTCATTCCAAAGAAATCACCCATAAGCACTATTGCAAGCACTAGGCATACAAAAGATAGACTACAACAGAATATTCTAATTTTGCTAAATGGTACACACAAGAATACAAGGTTTATATACCCCGTAAATATTAGTACAAGTGTTGAAAGTGTTGCAAATTCCTCGGCATTTACAAGTCCAAATCGTGCTAGTATTATAGTTCCAAGTACATTTATAAATATTAAAAGTCCACTTGGAATACTCCGCTTTAAAACCACCGGAATAAACTCACCTTTAATTAGGTTTGTATTAGGTTGAAGTGCAAGTATAACAGAAGGAAGCCCTATTACAAATAGTTCCAATAAAAACATCTGCGCTGGTTGGAAAGGATATCCCGAAACAGTGACAATACTAAACAATGACAAAAGTATAGTAAATAAGGTCTTCATTAAAAACAAAGTGCTAGACTGCTGTACATTGTTTATAACCTGCCTACCTTCTTTGACTACTGCTGGAAGACTTGAAAATTTTGAATCACGAAGCACAAGACTTGATAAACTTCTTGCAACCTCACTTCCGTCTGCCATAGCAATTGAACAATCTGCTTCTTTAAGTGCCAAAGTGTCATTGACTCCGTCACCAGTCATTGCCACAATGTTGCCTTGTTTTTTTAGCGTCTTGATTAAAGTATGTTTTTGCTCTGGACTAACACGACCAAAAACGGTGAAAGACGAAGCGATTTTTTCCACTTCCTGCAAACTCATATTTTCAAGTGAAATGTTGTTTTCAGCATTTTCAACACCCACCCTTTTTGCAATGTTTGAAACGGTAATTGGGTTGTCACCAGAAATTATCTTTATCTGCACGCCATTTTCTTTAAACCACGCAATAGTTTCTTTTGCATCTTCACGAATTGTGTCTTCAATTACAACAAGTGCAAGTGGTGATGTTGCTCGTGGCAACTTTTCACTCTCGTCCAAAATATATCCTTCTTTGTAGGCAAGCATCAAAATACGCTTACCTTGGTTTGAAAGATTGAAAATGGTGTTTTTAAGTTTTTTTGTAAGTGTGCATTTTACAAACTCAGGGGCTCCCAAAACAAATGTGCCTAGGTCTTCAAAACTAGTTGCCGTACATTTTCTTTGTGAAGAAAATTCTAAGTTGTATACACACTTTAAGTTGTTCTTTTTGCCAAGTTCACGAATAAGTGCATTGGAAGTGGCATTGCTGGTTTTTTGAACATACAAAATGTTTGAAATTATATCTTCATTTTTAATATTTTCCAAACTCTTTATTTCAATTATTTCATTTACCTGCATAGTGCCGTCAGTGATCGTCCCTGTTTTGTCAAGGCAAAGCACATTGCTTCTTGCAAGCATTTCAATTGAGTATGGGTCTTTGACCATTGCCTTTTTTCTGCTAAGTTTAACAACACCAACAGAAAGCGCAATCGTTACCAGCAAAAACATACCTGCTGGTATCATTCCAATAAGCGCTCCACAGGTTTTGGTAACTGCATAAGTTATACTGCGACCATAAGAATAGTAGTTGCTTATAAACATTATTCCGCCAATAGGAATAATACCAAAACCAATGTATTTTATCATGGTTTTAAGGTCTTTGTTTAAGTTACTGTTAGGATTTTTAAATTTTTTGGCTTCGTGAGCGATAGATTGAATATAACTTTGATTTCCAATCTTGTCCACCTTTGCAATACAACTTCCACTTATTATAAAACTACCCGAAAGTATAGAATCTCCTTCCGCCTTTTTAACGGCATCACTTTCGCCGGTAAGTAAACTTTCATTGACTTCAATCTTTCCACTAAGAATTACACAATCGGCAGGAATGGAATTGCCTATTTCAAGTTTTATAACATCATCCAAAACAAGTTTGTCGGCACTAATTTCAATATCTTTTCCTTGCCTTCTTGCTGTAACCTTTGGCATAGTTAAGAGCGACAATTTGTCAACCGCACTTTTCGCCTTACACTCTTGAATTATGGAAATGAGTGTGTTCAAAAATATTACAACAATAAACAAAAGGTCGTTGTAACTTTCAACAGCAACAAGTGCAACAAAAATAAGTATCCAAATTAAATTAAAAAAGGTAAAAATGTTATCAAAAAATATGCGAAAGTAAGACTTCCCAGTCTTTTGTTTCACCTTGTTAAAAAGTTTATGTTCTTGCCTTTCCTTGATTTGCTCAGTACTAAGCCCATCATCAACTGTGGGATTATACCTTACAATATCAAAATCTTTTTTAAATTTCATCAGTACTATAAAATATTACAATACTCCCCCGCCATATGTCAACAAAAAAACATTTTGTCATTTTAAGCCTTGCCTTTTGTCATTCTGAAACTTTTTCTGTCATTCTGAGCGAAGCGAAGAATCTCCACTACTCGTCATTCTGAGCCGAAGGCGAAGAATCTCCACTACTCGTCATTCTGAGGAGCGAAGCGACGTGAGAATCTCTTCTATAAAAAATAAGCACGCGGGAATAAGATGTATTCCAACATGCGTGCTTATTTTTTATATATTAACTATGCCGACTGTTTTTTTGTCCAGGAGCTGTAACAATAATTACTTCTTAAATAGGTTGCAAGTTCTTGAGCAGTATGCTTACTTATTGCAATCTCGGTATTATTAACCATCCATATACTATCGGTATTTTCAAACTTTACTGTTTCTAAGGCAGAGCAACCAGAGAAGGCAGAATAGCCTATACTTGTCACACTGCTTGGAATCTCTATACTGGTTAAGATGGAGCAACCAGAGAAGACAGAATCTCCTATACTCTTTAGTTGAGAGTTGTCTCCAAACGTTACTGTTCCTAAGGCAGAGCAACCAGAGAAGGCATATTGATTTATTTCAGTAGTTCTACTGTCTAATGTCAAGGTTGTTAGACTATCTCGTGCTACACTTGGTGCTAATGCTATAAAATCTTCTCCATCTTTATAGTATTGAACATTACCTATTGGTTGTATCCTTGTTGCTAGTTTCTCTCCAGTTAAATCACTTGGGTTATATACCACTTTGGCATATTGTCCTAAATAACCATTTGTATTTGGACTTGAATTTCCTATTGTAACTGGTGGTATTTGTGTTGAATAGTTGTATACTTCCGCTAAGGCATAACAATAAGTGAAGGCAGCTTCTCCTATACTTATCACACCGCTTGGTATCTTTATACTGGTTAAGTTGGAACAATAAGAGAAGGCATGTCTTCCTATACTTTCTAGTTTAGAGTTCTCACAAAATGTTACTGTTTCTAATGCAGAGCATCCCTGGAAGACATAATCTCCTATACTTGTAACATTGCTTGGGATCTCTATACTGATTAAGTTGGAGCAACCCTCAAAGATCCTATCTCCTATACTCTTTAGTTGTGAGTCATCTTCAAATGTTACTGTTTCTAATACAGAGCAATCTTCGAAGGCATCTTCTCCTATACTTGTAACACTGTTTGGTATCTCTATACTCGTGAGTGAGGAGCAACTATAGAAGGTACGTTCTTCTATACTTTCTAGTTGTGAATTTGCTCCAAAGGTTACTGTTTTTAAGGCAGAGCAATTAAAGAAGGCACCAGATCCTATACTTGTCACACTGCTTGGGATCTTTATACTGGTTAAGTTGGAACAATTATAGAAGGCAGAATCTCCTATGCTCTCTAGTTGCGAGTTTGCTCCAAATGTTATTGAACTTATGGTAGTATCACTAAATGCTTCTAAGCCAATACCTTTTACACCATTGGGTATTACTATATCGCCACTAAGTTCAGTTTGGTAAAAAGCCCTATCTCCTATAACTTGTACATCTTGCAAAATTGTATTAACATATTCTGCCGTCAGTTGTGCACCCTGTGGAGTTTCAAGATAATACTTTGTGCTTCCATCTCTTGATGTAATTATCCCGTTATATCCTTCTTGATTACGCAATCCCTCTAACCACTGTGTTCCTTCAAATGCATGGTATTGTATATATATCAATGTATTTGGTAAACTTATGCTTTCGACTGTACTTGGGAACATTGGCATTATTTCATCTAGCGAATCAGTAGAAGAACGACCATCTGTTATACTTGTAATAGTATAACCTGTGCCACTAGTGATATCATAATCATATACTATATCTTCAAATGAGACTGTAATTTTTTGAGTTCCGGCTCCAAAAAGTTGAACTGCTAAATTGAAATAGTCGACTAAATCCCCAGAGTTATTTTCTATGAATTGCATTACAGCATTTTTATCTATGTAAAACTCTTCATTATTTAAACGTATTGTATAAGACATACTCATTGAATCAAGTATTGTTGGATCATCTGATGATGCAACCATAACATAACCTGCTGCTGGTCCAAGCATCGTTTCCCCCATATCACTTGCCGACATTGTTAAGGTATAACTATCTTTACATTCTATTTTTATATCAGTACAACTCGCATTAGTATCATCTTGCATCCATGAATAAATCATTTGGTTTTCAGCAACATTTTGTTCATTTCCGCTGGTATAAGATATATCTCCAACTAAATAAGCATCTACCATTCCTGTTGAAGTACCAGTTAATGATGTCATTAACGCACTTATATCTGCATATGTCCCAAAGGTCTTGGTTGTTTGTTTAGCAGCACCTACCGTTTCTGGAATTTCTACCATAGTGTCTGTACCGGTGTAAGATGTTAATGTCGCAGTCTTATTATCTTCATTAAAAGTAAAAGTCATATCTGTTATTGGCTCTGCTGGTAATCCTTCAGGAGAGATTGTTATTGTGTAGGTAAAGTCAGCACTTGTTATGCCTGTTGTTACATCGTCTAGGGCTAAACCTAATACTATTCTCTCTGTGCCATTTGCTGTTATTTCTACATTGCCTGAGTCACGCAAAATCGTGTTCTCTAGTGATGTTGGTGCTGTTATTTGTGCGTTTATTATCTCACTGCCTAGGTTATGTATATCTATTACTATATAAAATGCATAACCTTGTGTTTCATTCCCTGTTGGTGAGCCGTATGTTAGGTCTATGTTTTTTGACTCATCTCCATCCTCTGGATATGTATAATCTTGTCCTGAACTTGTTACATTTCCATTATCATAGGTAGAAAAACTATCGCCAGCATCAATATCATCATATTTTGATGTATCTATTGTTTGTGCTGTCTTTAATTCTGTAACATTTCCACTATGGCTAGATTGTACTGGCGTTTCGGATAATGCTCTATAAACTTTTCGTGTAACACTTACAAATACATCTTTTATTTCATAACTTACACTACCACTTATGGAGTAACTTACGCTTAGTGCACTGTACACGCCAAAGCATAGTACTGCTATACTAAAACATAACGATACTAAACTAAAGAATAACTTAGACTTTCTGTTCATACTTTTTCTCCTTTTCCCATTTCCCCGGACCATCTAATTTATTATTAGGTGTACTTCTTCTAAAAAAAATTATTAAAATTTATTTTGAAAACGAGTCAAAAGGTGATATTCTTTTAATAGTTAGACAAAATATATACAAAAAATGTACAAAAATGGTACACCTAATAATAAATTAGATGTACCATTTTTTATGTCACTCTCTCTTGTCCTGTCGAATGAAGTGAGACATCTGTGAGATTTCTCGCTTCGCTCGAAATGACAATAAATGACATCTTCTTTGTCATGCTGACCGCTCCTTACCTGACGGAGAGGAAGCATCTCCTCATCTTAAGAGATTCTTCGCCTTCGGCTCAGAATGACATTGGGCAAAAACTGCGCTTTCGGCACAATTTTGCAAAACATTGCAAAATGTAGTGCTTGTTGCTTGTTTTGTGCCCTTTCTCACGGCCAGACGAAAACCGCACTGCGTTGGCGGTTTTGCCGTGACTTTATGGAAGAAATCCGCTGGATTTCTTGAGTTAAAGAGATTCTTCGCTGACGCTCAGAATGACTAGAGAGTGGTGTCATCCTGAGAATTACCTCCTTGACGGCTGACGAAGGATCTCTTGTGCTTGAGATTCTTCGTGAGCAAAGCTCTGAAGGTCGAGACTCAGAATGACAGAAGGATTCAGCATGACAAAAAATACGCTCAGAATGACAGAAAAGGTTCAGAATGACTGATATTCTTATTAAAAAGCAAAATAACAAAGGTGTAAAAAAAAACACCTGCCTGATAAATTCTTCACAGGAAGGTGTTATTTGTTTTTTTCATTATAATGATAAATCTAAATCTTTATTTTTATTTTCAAATTCAAATTTTTTATCATATTGTGCAAGTGGGAAAGTACCATCATTTACATAGATAACTGCATCTTTCTTGTTTGCTGATAAAGATATTCTTGTGCCATCACGCAAAATTTCATCTATGCTTTTACCCAAAACATCTATTGTTATTTGGTTAAGTGTAACCGCCCATTCTTTTTCCAGTACATCAATATCTTCATAAACTGCATCTGAACTATATACAAAATAACCTCTACTTAAAATTTCGCTTGCAATAAAATCTACCAAAACATCTTCAAGTTCACCTATTTTGTAACCAAGTTGTAAATTTCTCTTATCAAGTTTTGAAATGTCTATAATTTGGCTTATAAATTGTGATATTACCCTTTCTATATATGCTGCGTCCATAATTTCTCCTTATGATTTAATATATCACATATATACGCTTTTTTCAAGAGGAAAGTGACCGTAAAACTCTTTTTTTCATACAATACTAAAGTTTAAGGAGTTTATATGTGTGGAATTATTGGTTACCTATCAACAGAGCCTGGCGTTTCAAAAAAAATTATACATAACCTAAAAAAACTAGAATACAGAGGCTATGACTCAAGCGGAATATGCCTACTTAAAAACACTAAATTCTTCCTAAAAAAGAGTGTTGGAGAAATACAAAATTTAGAACAAAAACTAAAATTTGACGACAATTGCACCCTTGGTATTGCACATACAAGGTGGGCAACACATGGTAAAGTGAGTTTAAAAAATACTCATCCACATCTAAGCCAGGACAAATCTTGGGCGGTTGTACACAATGGTATAATAGAAAATTATTTGGAACTTAAGTCATACTTAGAATCTCACGGAATTACACTTTCAAGCGAAACCGACACAGAAATCATACCTAACCTTATGGCGACTTATGATAATGCAGACAATATTGAAAAATTAAAACAAGTGACTTGTATGCTAAGGGGAAGTTATGCAATTTGTTTGCTTCACAAAGGCGAACAGGCAATTTATGTTGCTCGAAGACACAGTCCACTTTACATTGCTCAAAACAAAACCAGTTGTATGGTGAGCAGTGACCCTGTTACATTTGGTGAAGATTTTGATAGTTACTATGCCCTGCCCGATGACTGTTTGGCAAAAGTAGATTTAAAAGATATTTTAGTTTATGACTCTAATTTAAATAAAATAAATATACGACCTTGCGAAATTGGCAGTTTTGAAAAGTCTGCAGAACTTGGAAAATATAATTACTATGCAGAAAAAGAAATAAGCGAAATACCAAAAGTTGTTGAAGAAATATTGCTAAATTATAATACTGTTGACCATTTTAAAAAGATAAACAAAGAATTTATGAAAAACATAAAAAAGATAAAACTAATCGGATGTGGCACTGCTTATCATGCTTGTCTTATGGGAGCAAAATACATACAAAAAGACGCACAGATTGAAGCACAAGCGGAAATTGCAAGCGAGTTTAGATATTCAAATCCACTAATTGACCAAGAAACGCTATGCATATTTTTAAGTCAAAGTGGAGAAACTGCCGATACACTTTTATCTTTGGAATTAGCAAAAAATATGGGTGCAAAAACTATTGCAATTGTCAATGTTCCTTATTCATCCATTGCTAGACAGGCAGATATTGTTCTTCCGTTGTGTGCAGGTATGGAAGTCGCCGTAATGTCAACAAAGGCATATAATGCCATGCTTACAGTGCTGAAACTTCTTTCACAACATTTTCGTTGGCTTGACGGAAAACCCAAAAATGTAGATTTTTCTAAACTAAAAAAAGTCAATTATTTTAAAAGCATTGATCAAATCGACGAAATTAGTGATTTGGTGCTAAAACACGAAAAAATTTTCTTTATCGGTCGCGCCGAAGATTATGTCACCGCACTTGAAGCGGGACTTAAACTTAAAGAAATAACATACATAAATTGTGTAAGCATACCATCGGGAGAATTAAAACACGGTACGCTGAGCCTTGTCGACCAAAAAAGTTTGGTGTTTGTTATTGCCACAGACCCTGACCTTGTTGCCAAAAATCTTTCAAGTGCAAGCGAAATTAAAGCACGTGGTGGAAAAATAGTACTTGTCACAAACCTTGATGTAAAATCGTGTGAAGATATTGACTACTTATATAAATTTGACGAAACAGAACAAGCACTTTCAAGCCTTTTAAGCGTTATACCTTTTCAAGTACTTTCTTATAAAACCTGTGTAAAACTTGGTTTTAGTCCCGACAAGCCTAGAAATCTTGCAAAAAGTGTCACGGTGGAGTAAAATAACTTTTCCTTCTGTCATTCTGAGCCAAAGGCGAAGAATCTCAAGACCCTTCGCTTCGCTCAGGGCGACAAGGGTACTTTGACGGAGACGAAAAATCTCTAAAACAAATGAGACTCTTCATTAGCCATCAAGGAAGCCACACTCAGAGTGACTACACTATACAAAAAATCCACGCCTTTTTAGGTGTGGATTTTTGTTTTGGTGGAGATTATCGGAATCGAACCGATGACCTCCTGCTTGCAAGGCAGGCGCTCTAGCCAGCTGAGCTAAACCCCCAAACGCCTTGTAATATTATCATTATTTACTTATACTTGTCAATATTTTTTTTATATTTTTTAAATTTAATTTATCGCCATAGTCAACACACTACCACAATCATACTTTATAAATATTAAATCATCTGTAAGTCCGTCTTTAATCTGTTTTGCGCAAACATCGGCAAACTGTTTTGCAAATTTGCATTCATTTACTGTAGGAGTGCCTCCACGTTGGAAATATCCTATAACGCAAAATTTTACTTCTCTATTTAACTTTTGAGAAATATCATTTGCTAAATCTTCTATATTGACCAAATTTTCTTGCAAAATAACAATAGGTGCATTTTTTTGTGTGTTTTGTAAATATTTAACACAATCATTTATGTTACTTTTGTCCGTGTAAATGTAATCGGCGTCAACTTTTTCCCCCACTTTTTGTGCTATTGCGTCATAGTCGCGACCCATTACTTCATAAATGCAAAGCCTATCAAAAGAAAGCATTGTATCTTGTACATTTTTTATGTATTTTACGCACGCATCACAAGCCGTATCGAAACCAATAGCATATTTGCTAGGGCTTACATCATTGTCTATGGAGCAAGGTACAAAAATTATCTTGACTCCCTTGCTCGCAATACTTTTTGCACCTTTAAGCGAACCATTGCCACCCATAACAACAAGTACATCAATATTATGTTTTTTTAGTGTTTCAAGTGCCTTAATTTGCCCTTGTTTTGTAGTAAATTCTGGACATCTTGATGTTTTTATACACACTCCGCCGTCTAAACATTTAGATTTTAAATAAGGCAAATCAAAGTCACAGACCAAATCTTCAATAAGTCCTTTGTAGCCAAATTTAAACAGTGTAAAATTATGTTTTTTTAAACTTTTTACAAGCGTGTACAAAAACATATTCATTCCAGCACCATCGCCACCACTAGCAAGTACTCCAATGTTCATATAAAACTCCTATTTTATTATAACGTTTTCTTCTCCAAGCACACCAACAAGTTCATTATACAAATAGTTACTTGCGTTTACTTTTTTATTTTGTTTGTATGCCTTGTTATCCGCCGTCGACCTAACCATAACAGTACTTTCACCTGGATATAATGACAAAATTAAGTTTATCTTATCATAAATTTTACTATCACTTAAATTGTATTTTAAATATACAGTTGCAACGTCGGTTACTGTATTTTCTTCTTGTTTTAACTCGGAAATTTTTTCTGCCATTATAACGGCATCTTTACCTGGTCTTTCACTAAATCTGCCGTATATTTCTATTATATCATCTTCTTTTAATAAATCTTTATATTGGTCGTAATATTTTGGTACCACCATGACAACAAAAGTTCCATATATATCTTCAACATGTACAACTGCCATAGGCTTGTTACCTACTTTTGTAATTATACGCTTGACTTCAGTGATTATTCCGCCACACTTAACTTTTGTTCCGTCTTCAATGGCACTTTTTGTGTATACTTGACCTGTTTCTTCACTATCGTCATCTTCGTCATAACCGCTTTGGTCGTCATTTTCAGTTATCATTGACGCATTAAAATTATAATCTTTCCATCTATCCGCAAATTTTTCAAGTGGATGTCCAGACATATACACGCCAAGTATTGATTTTTCAAATTTTAGTTTTGCTTCAGGCGTAAACTCTTTAATTTTTGGTACTGGCACTTCATCTACTTTGCCAAGACTTGGCTCAAAGTTTTCAAAAAGAGAGAACTGCCCCGTCTTTTGTCTTTCAATATCTTTTTCAACTTTTTCTATTATAGTATCATACATGGCATTGAGTTGCGACCTATAAAGCCCAAAACAGTCAAGTGCACCGCTAAATATCAAACTCTCCATACTTTTTTTATTTATTAGTGATGGCTGAATGTGCATAATTCTTGAAATGAAGTCATAAAGGTCTTTAAAATCTCCATTTTCTTTTTCTTTAAGTATTGTGCTTATTGCACTTACTCCAACTCCTTTAAGACCACTAAGTCCATATCTTATATTCCCATTTTCCACAGAGAAATATGTTTGACTTTTGTTGATGTTTGGTGGAAGAACTTCAATATTTTCACTTCTTGCATAAGTGACATATGTCTTAATTTCATCTGCCTTTGTTATACGGTTGTTTATGATGGCTGTCAAAAATTCAACTTCATAATAGCATTTTAGGTATGCCGTTTGATAGGTTATCATTGCATATGCTGTTGCGTGAGATTTATTAAAGGCGTACTGAGCAAAACTTTCCATATCATGGAAAACTTTTTCCGCAGTTTCTCTTGGAACACCCAATTTAACCGCACCAGGAATGGAGTGTAAGCCTTTAGGGTCTTCCCAGCCATTTATGAACTTGTCTTTTTCATACGCCATTTTGTCCACTTTCTTTTTACCCATGATACGACGTACGTTGTCGGCTTGACCTAGGCTGTAACCACCCATAATTTGAAATATCTGCATAACTTGCTCTTGGTATACAATGACGCCATAAGTAACTTTTAATACATCCTTTATACACTCGTGCGGATACTTAACCTCTTCTGGATGAAACTTGTTTCGCACATATGTTGGAATTGAGTCCATAGGTCCTGGTCTATAAAGTGACACTCCCGCGATAATATCTTCAAGTCCGTCAGGCTGAAGTTCGCGCATAAAGTTTTGGAAGCCCGCACTTTCAAGTTGGAATATACCTATTGTATTTCCAGTGCTTATCAGTTCATAGACTTTTTTATCTTCATAGCCTATTTTATGGAAATCTATATCCACTCCGTGAAGTTCTTTAATATACTTTTTTGCAAGGTCAATATCCACTAAGTTCACAAGCCCCAAAAAGTCCATTTTAAGAAGCCCAAGTGACTCAAGTTCTATCATGTCATATTGAGTTGTGACATCTTCACCCTTTCTTGCTTCTGGAACAAACTCGTCAACCGGCTCTGGAGCAATAAGTACACCACAGGCGTGCATAGATGTGTTGCGTGGAAAACCTTCAAGTTTTATTGCGATATCCACAACACGTCTTAAGTCTGTGTCGCTATCATAGATATCTTTGAGTTCTTGCATAATGTATTTATCATTTTCTTTTTTGCCCGTTTTACCAAAGTAGTAAGCAAGCACAGGTGGTTTTTTTATTCCCTCTGGCAACCTGTTTGGAATAAGTTTAGTTATTCTATCGGTATCACTATATGGAATTCTAAGCACACGACCGACATCTTTTATTGCGTTTTTTGCCTGCATTTTTCCAAATGTTATGATGTTTGACACATTTTCAGGATGGTATTTTCTTTTAACATACTCAATGACTTCACCGCGTCTTTCACTGTCAAAGTCAACATCAAAGTCCGGCATAGAAACCCTTTCTTTGTTTATAAACCTTTCAAAGAACAAAGAGTACTTAATTGGCTCAACATCGGTTATTCCCATAAGATATGCCACAACACTACCTGCACCACTGCCACGTCCAGGGCCAACAGATATTCCGTTGTTTTTTGCCCAGTTGATATAGTCCCAAACAACCAAAAAGTATTCAACAAAGCCTTGCTCGTGAATTGTATTTAGTTCATATTCAATTCTATCAAGTACTTCTTTTGAAGCATTTGGGTATTTAATGTCAAGATTTCTATAAGTCAAAAATTTCATATATTCGAAAGTACTCATGCCATTTTCTGGAACATACTTAGGAATATAGTTTTCGTTTGCTGGCAAACAATATCTTTCATCTAAACCCATTTCGGTATGCACTTTTCGGCGAATGACTACATCGCATTTATCTGCTATTTCAAGCGTATTTAAAAGTGCTTCTTCGTGACCCTCAAACAATGCTTTCATTTCATCGTATGTCTTGTAATAAAACTCTTGTGTGGAAAATTTGAATCTATCTGGGTCATCAAGAGTTTTACCCATTTGCACGCACATAAGTACGTCTTGCATTTCTGCATCTTCTTTTTCAATATAGTGGCAGTCGTTGGTGGCAACAAGTTTTATATTTAATTTCTGACTAAGTTTAATAATTTCTCGCCTTACTACGTCTTCTTCTGGTATGCCATGATTTTGAATTTCAAGATAAAAATCTTCGCCACCAAACATATTGTTAAGTTTAATTGCAAATTTTTCAGCATCTTCCAATCTATGCTCTAAAATTAGTTTTGGTATTCTTCCAGCAAGGCAGGCACTAAGGCAAATAAGTCCGTCGCTATATTTTTCAAGTAGGTTATAGTCAATTCTTGGCTTATAATAAAATCCTTCCAAAAAAGCGATAGAATTTAATTTAAGTAAATTTTTATATCCAGTATTGTTTTTTGCAAGTAATATTAGGTGGTCAAAGTTTTGTTTGCCATGCTTGTTTTTATAATCATCGGCGACATAAAATTCACAACCAATTATTGGCTTTATTCCATTTTCTAGGCACGCTGTATAAAACTGGAGTGCTCCATACATATTTCCATGATCAGTAATGGCGACTGCTTTCCATCCACGATTTTTCGTTTCTTTTACAAGTTGGGTTATCTTTGCCGCACCGTCAAGCAAACTGAACTCTGTATGATTGTGTAAATGTACAAATTGTTCCATATTAACTTTCCTTTATCTTATTTGCAATTTTAATAAGTTTGTTAAGCCTATAATTTAGTGCACTTTTAGTTATGTCAAATGTGGCAAGTTTAACAAGTTCTTCTAGGCTTTCTTCTGGATTTGCCATTCTAAGAAGAGCAACATTTTGAAGGTCTGTAGGCAAACTTTCAAGCCCTATTTCTTGGACAATAAGTTCTATGGCATCGTTTTGCTTAATACTTGCGCTCACCGTTTTTTCAATATTCGCACTTAGGCAATTTGTTTGCCTATTGACTTTATTTCTAAGTTCTCTCGTTGCCATTTCATTTTGAAGGCTAAGTACAGCGTCATTTGCTCCCATAAGTGCAAGAGTGTTGCTAACTTGCTCTGCATCTTTAATATATAGGACATTTAAGTTTTTTCTTTTAACCAATTTTGCCGAAACGTCAAACTGTGCTAGTATATGCCCAAGTCCACTTAAAAAGGCGTAATTTTTTGAAGCAAACTCCAAATGATACCCTGTTGTTAGGCGTGCTGAGTTGTCTATTTTTATACTAGATGTTCCACATCCAACAAAAGCACCCGAAACAAATGCTTTTAAGTCTTTTGGTTCTTTTATTAAATATTCATCGACATCAAAGTTGCGTACAACGTTTGCTTCTTCTCTCTTTATACACCCAGTGTCAAATAATAGTCTAAAAGCAACATCCCCTTTTAGACTTAATTTGTAATAATCTTCGCGTTTTATTTGGCTAGGAGAACATTTTTCCGCTTTGACATTAACACCATAAAACTTGTTTACAAGGCTATTTATTTTATCTACGAGTTCTTCTATTTCTGTTGTAATTGTAAGTGAAACTTCTTGCTCTAGATATACCGATGCCGAACTGTTTATTAGCCCACCCAAAAACGCTAGGCACTCGCTATCGTCGTCTAGATTTCTTTTTAATATTTCTTTTTTTATGTCCTTTGAAAAACTCAATTTTAGTTCCCTTTATAGTTTTTAAACTTAGGAAATTGCTCTAAGTTTGCAATACTTTCATATGGTATATCATATTTGACAGCAAAATTTATGCCCTTATTTACTTCTCCCACCCTTTTTGCACTATGTGCATCAGAGTTAGCCATAAATTTTACACCAAGACTTAAAAGTTTTTTTACATCTTCTTTTTTATAACATATTCTTTTGCCATTTAATTCAAGATGTGTATTTGTTTTTACTGCGTGCTTTCCGACAGTTTCAAAATCTATTGGCATATGTGCACCAGGATGAGAAATTAAGTCAATTGGATATTTATCCATGGCTTTCATAATTGCCAAAGTGTTTCGCCTTACATCTTTTTTGCGATGCAAGTTTAGCATATTTGGCAATCTAAATTTAAAAAATTCCTTTATATTTTTCGCTCTTGCAAAATTGTGAAAGCCAACAATGATAAAATCTAATTTCTTAATATCTTCTTCTGTTAAATCAACATCGCCTTCACTTGAAATAAAGTTTGCCTCGACCCCAAGTAATATATCAATGCCCGTCTTTTGTTTTGCTTCCTCAATTTCTTGTCGCATTTTATCTATATTTTTTCTTTTTACACCATAAAGTTTATGCGAAAAACCATGTTCTGTAATTGCTATTTGTTTAAGTCCCTTTTCTTTTGCCGACATTGCGTTTTCTAGTATTGTCCCTGTGGCATGCTTTACATTAAATGGTCCACCAGAATACAATGTGTGAGTGTGATAATCTCCAAAAATAACCATTTTTTTTACCTTTTAATATTTTTTATTATTACCCAAAACAAAGTTGTTGTCAATTATTTTGTCATTCATTATCACGCCGCTAAATGCCTTTGCCACTTTGAATGTGACTTCCTTGACAATGACTGAAAAAAATCTCGCTTTCGCTCGAACATATTTTTACTATTCGATATTCGAAATACGAGAATTTTATTTATAATATTAAAAGTCGCTATTTACTTATTTTTAAATACATCTTTGTAAAGCAATGCAAACAATTTATTTTCATTTAGACCTTTAAAATCTCTTTGCCCTGTCTTTCTCTTCAATATTCTTTCAAGTTTTACAGATACAGGCATTTCTTCGTCTTTTTCTAATCTATCTCTTTTAAAGACAAATTCCAAAAGTTCGTCACTTGGCTCTTTTTTGTCAAAATAATACATTTCACAAAGTACATCACTAATATAGCCTATGCGCCAATCACTATCGTTGTATGTTTTAAAATATTGACTTATTATTTCACTGCACTCTTCTCTATTTTGCTTTTTAAAAAGTGCTTTAAAAATGTCACTTTCAAAAAACTGTTTGATTGAACCAATTTTTTTGTCATTTTGGTAAACATTATCGCCCTCTAGGAGATAAACATCTTCACAAAATTTTGGACTAAGTGATTCCAAAATGTCACCATACCACTTAGCACCGTCAACAAGTATTGGACACTTTTCCATATAGTGTGAAGTTATCATAGGAATTTCTCCCATGGTAGGATAAAGTTCAATGCCACAGTTTTCTGCAACATCTTTAAGATTAGAATAATCAACTAAATTTTTCTTGGATAAATAAATACATTTATTCATTATAATGACATCCCATAATCTTGTGTTGTTGTGTTTGTGTTTTGTAAGTTGTCTAACTCTTCAGCATATTCAGCAAAGTCACCAGTGAGTTCGGTGAAATCATACTCTATTATATGTTCAGCACCTACCTGTTCTACAGCAGCTGTAAACTTAATATTTTCACTATTTACTCCGATTATACCAATACCCATATCTACTACATAATATTTGACATCATTCACATCGTTATTGTTAGTCGCTTTTAATATTCCAGTCAAACCAACTGCGTTATTTCGATCATAAGCCTGACTAGTTACAAAACTTAATGTACTATACCCCTCATTAACTAAATTTTGAATTTGTTCACTATATTCACTTCTTTTCAAGAATGAACTTGCAGTGTCATAATTTTTGGCCAGATCTCTATCTCTTGTTGTTGTTTTATAATAAGCATCTTCAGTCTTGAGTGCAGATCTTAAACTTTGAACTTCTTCCCCGCAATCGGTATAGTCAGATAATATATAATTTTCCCCCATAAATTCATACACGCCTGTAGTTACCAAATAATTTCCCTCTGGGTGTACGCTAATAATACGCTGTAAATCATTTTCCTGTAAACATATACTTTCTGCAAATTCATTAACATCGGCAACAAGAGAATCTTCTTGTTGAAGAGTTATTACGAGTGGTTCTGACCATTCTGACGCAAGATATGTATTTGTTGTGTCATACGCTTGAACTTTAAACTCTGTGGTTTGATCTGTAAGTGCAACAGTGTAGAAATTATCTTTTACCGTTTCCACCCTTTCGCCCCCATCACTAACAATACTTACATTGTATGAGTTTGCATTTGTTACATCATCCCAAGTAAGCAAATTGTCTTCTTGATTATACTCAATATTTTGCACGGTGGCAAGTTGTGTTTGTGGTGGATTAGGATTAGGTCCTGGTCCTTGCATATTTGAGAATGCAACAACCGCCCCAATGACTGCTCCAACAGTAACTAGTCCCCCGATTATTGAACCTATTACTTTTCCTTTTTTTGACATTATTCACCTCTCGCGCGTAGTATAACACATCGTGTATCATTTTGCAATAGTTAATTTATTTAAAAAAATTTCAAGTTAATGCTTGTCAAATTGTTTTGTTTTTTGTCGAAACTTGTATTATTATATAATGGTTATGAAAACAAAGAAATACCTTTATATACTTATAGGCGTTATTTCTATAATCGCAATAATTGCTGGTGCAGTTATTATAAACAACCTAAAATTTCCAGTTAATCCAGAGCATTCAAATGAGTCTAACGAGTCTGGCGACAACACTCAAAGCGAAGAAACAGATGTTAGCATTTCATGTGATGATATTACTATGTTTATAGATGACGAATTTTCTCAACTTGGCATCACAATTAATTCAAACGAAGTTTACACAACAAATTACACCTATGATAAACAAGCCCTAAATATTGTTGACCAAAAGGTATATGCCTATAAAACAGGCACCTATTTGGTAACAATCATAGTAACTACTCCTTCTTCAACATATTCTGAGACTTTTACTGTGACGGTGCTTGACACAATAACAGATGTAAGTGCAAATATTTATAAAGATAACGAAAAAGTAGATAAATTATTTGTCGGCGAAACATATGTTTTGGAATTAGCATACAATGCTGAAATGTATACAGACTTCATATTAAATACCAGTGAAAACATTTCCAATTTTAAAAACATTGAAACAAATATTTCCAATAAAATTCTCTTTTCATTCACTGTTTCAAGTGTCGAAGATACAGTTTTTGTATTTAATTATCGCAATTTTTCAAAATCTTTCACTTATGAGACATATGAATATATTAGTAATTTTGATATAGACATTTTAAATGGTTTTGAAAATAATATTTTAACTTTGTATATTTTTAATACTAATTATTTACCTGATGCAAATTCTAACTATATATTTAATGAAACGCCTTTTAGTATAAATGTCGGCGACAAAAATCTTTCACTATTTGAAGTCAAAATTTTAGATGAAAATATCGCTTGTATTAAAGATAATAAAATAATCGCGAGTTCAGTAGGTGAAACCACACTTAATATAACTGCACTTGATGGCTCGGGCTACACTGAAAGCATAACCATATATGTAAAGCAAGTTGAAATTAGTGAACTTACACCAACATTTTTTGAAAAAACACTATATGTTGGTGAAAGTTTTGAGATTGTTTATACATACTCTCCAAACTGTGCCATAACCGACTTTGAAATTACGGTCAATGGCGAAGTACTAACAGAAAACATATTTTATGCCAATGCCGAAGGCGAATATACTATAACCATTTTGGACAAGATTTCAAATCTCACAGCAAATATTTTGGTAACTGTTAACGAAATTATTGAGCCAAGTGAAGTTTATTACAAAATTGAATTTAATCAATCTTTTCTCGATGAGTATAACGGCACATTTGAAAATGATATTTTAACCATTTATGCCGAAACCCCATTTTATTTTTCATTTAGTTTTTTACTGCTTGACGAATATGAAGGCGAAATATCTACAAACATTACTGTTTCAAGCACAATAAGATATGACATTGACCCCATTTCAAATATGGTAAATTTATATATTTACGAAAAGGGTACACTTGATATAACTTTAACACTTGTAAATGATGGCGCTCTCACCGATATTTCTTATACTTTTAAAATTGTGGTGCTTTGAAAGTGTTGACAAAGTATGTTGTTTTTGATAACATATCAAGGTTTAGGTGGGTAGTTCAATGGTAGAGTAACGGTCTCCAAAACCGTCTGTTGCAGGTTCGAGTCCTGTCCCACCTGCCAAATTTATGGGGGCTTATGCTATATTTAAAAGAGATAAGTGACAGATATGATATTCTTATCAAGTCATGGAAACTTGATAACTTTTCTTTTTTTTATCCAAAAATAAAAGGAAAAAACAAAAATATATATGTCAATTTTGACCTTGACAATTACACAAATTTTCAAGATTTTTTTGCAGTTTTAAGAGATATTTATAGTTGTAAAAAAGACTTATCTAATATAACTTTTTGTATAAACCTTAAAGACACTTTGTTTACACAAGAAGAGTTTGAAAATATAAAAAAATTAGAAAAAATTTTAAAAACACAAAATGCAAAACTTTATATAAAAGAATATGATGTACTTTGGGAAATTTCTGAGGTAAACAAAACATATGATTATTTAAAACAAATTATTAATGAAATTTCTTCTAAAAACCTTTCCCCACTCGAACAATTTTTATACGCATATAAAAAGATAGCAGAAAATGTTTATAGTGACGATAAAACTTTAAAAAATCTTGTAATAACTCACTCGATATTTAGTTTGCAAAACAACGGTCACATTGTGTGCCGAAGTTATGCAAATATGTTATATGAAATTATAAATGGTTTAAAAAATGATGATTTACATTGTTTTTTAAGCAGTGTTCAAGTTCAGGATGAAACCACTTCTGGCATTGGCTCACACGCAATGAATGTTGTCATGCTCAAAGATGATAAGTATAATATAAATGGGATATATAGCGCTGACTGCACTTGGGATAGTTCAAATGAAAAAAATGCACCAATTTCCCTAACATATTGTTTATTGCCATTAGATGATTTAAAATTTTATAAAAATACACAAATTATACCAGCAACTAATAATACTTTCCAATATTTTTTAGTAGACGATAATTCAATGTCTTTATACAAATATCAAAATGCCATTACATTAGATGCATTAAAACATCAACATGTTGTAGATGTTGAAAATCAACGCAGTTTGTATAAACAATATATTTTGCAAAACGAACCTTCACTTGCAATATATACCAACTCAACACCTTTTGGCGATGAAATGTTAGAATATAGATTTATTAAAAGCATTTGCAATAAAATCAAACAAAAATCTACCGTTATTCCATATGATGCTTTATACTCCGCGTTTTTGCAATGCTTAAAAGCACAAAATATAGATAATGCAGAAGATTATGCTGAAGAAGTTTTTTCTTCTTCAAAGCAGCGCTCACTTAATAATTTTATTTATTGCACAAAAAATTGTTTGTATGAAACAGCAAGAAAAGAATTTGATAGAGTTGAAGCCGTAAAACTAAAAAGAAAACAACTTTTACAGCGTCATAAAGAAGTCTTAGCAAGAAAAAGACAACAAAAAAAGCAAGAAGACGAAAAAACAATGTAAACATAAAAACCACACTTTTCAAAGTGTGGTTCTTTTTTCCATAGCCCTAGATAATGTCACTTCGTCAGCAAACTCAATATCACTGCCCATGCTAATCCCCTGGGCAAGCCTTGTAACTTTTACACCAAGTGGAGTTAAAAGTTTTGAAATGTACATCGCAGTTGCATCACCTTCAACATCTGGGTTGAGTGCCATTATAACTTCTTTTGTGCCATATTTTTGCACGCGTGATAAAAGTTCTTTTATTCTAATGTCATCTGGTCCACGATTTTCAAGCGGACTAATAGTTCCACCAAGCACATGGAAAACGCCGTCAAAACTTTTTACCTTTTCCATGACAGCAATGTCCTTTGGTTCTTTTACAACACAAATTATATCTGTATTTTTCTTTCTACAAATTTCACATATATCTGTTTCAGAAAAGTTTCCACATTCTTTACAAAATTTGATGTTGTTTTTTGCGTCCACAATGCTTTTTGCAAACTCTGCTGCTTCTTCTTTTGTTTTGTTTAAAATGCTATATGCATACCTTTGTGCAGTCTTGTAGCCAACACCTGGAAGGGAGCGAAAATTGTTTATCAGTTTTTCTAAACTTTCAATATACATTTTACATCCCCTGTGGAAGATTTGGCAATTTTTCTTTTTCCGCCTGTGTTATTTTGTCCACAGCATCATTTATAGCCGAAACAACTAAGTCCTCAAGCATTTCAATATCGTCTGGGTCAACAACTTCTGGTTTAATAGTAACTTTCTTTGCTTTTTTGTCGCCAGTTAAAACAACTTCAACCATATTTCCACCGCTTGTGCCTGTAAACTCTGTGCTTTCAAGTTCTTGTTTTGCCTTTTCCATTTCTTCTTGCATCTTTTGTGCCTGACGCATTAAGTTTTGAAGGTTTGCTCCATTAAATCCACCGCCAAAACCACCTCTAAAATTATTCATAAAATTTCTCCTTTAATCTATAATTTTTGTTAAATTATCAAAAAATTTATTTAAAATTGCAATATTTTCATCATTTGATGCCTGTTTTTGCTTTTTTTGTATTCTAAATTTATTTATGTTAAATGCCATAAGTGCTTTTTTAAGTTCTTCATAGTTGGTTTTGTCACTAAGCATATTGACAACATAATCTTCTTTTGATGAGATGACAAATTCTTCGCCGTCAAATTCAACATCCCTAATATCTCCGCACATAACGTGAAGAATTCTATCATTGTGTTCACGAAGATAAAGTATAACCTTACCCCAAAGTGTCTGTGCTGACATCACGGTTTTTGGGGTCTGTACACTTTCAGATGCCTGACTTTTATGCAAAATTAGTTTTTTTTTTCATCTATAGTACAATCGATTATTGCACTTTCAAGCAAAGTCTTTGGTGACAACGCAAATTTAAGTTCTGTTATCATGGAAGAAAATATCTTCATATATCCCAATAATTTTTCTATGTCTACTTTTTTTGAAAGTGTTTCATACTTTGTAAAGACATCTTGTGTAAAAGATAACATCTCTTTAGCATCCCCGCAAGTTTTTGCAACAATTAGGTCCCGAGTGCACTGCGCAAGGTCTTTTGCCACAACATTCATATTTTTTCCAGTTTTTTCAACTTTGTCTAGTATACTTAATGCTTCTCCAATATTTTGGCTCTCTATGCTCTCAATAATCTTCAAATTTGTATCATAGTCTGTTGTGCCTAAGATTTTTGAAACATCTTCGCTTTTTATTTTTCCGTTTGAAAATGCCACGATGCCGTCAGCAATGGAAAGCATATCTCTCACACTTCCCTGCGCCGCTTTTACAATCTGAGTTATTGCATCATCTTCATATTCAATTTTTTCAAGTGAAAAGATATGTTTTAAATGCTCACTCAGTGTTACATCTGAAAGAAGATGAAAGTCAAAACGCATACAGCGAGAAATTATTGTTGTTGGGAGTTTTTGAACATCTGTTGTTGCCAAAATAAATACAATATGCGATGGTGGTTCTTCTAGCGTCTTTAAAAGCGCGTTAAATGCACTTTCTGTAAGCATATGCACTTCATCTATTATATAAACTTTATACTTTGCTGAAACTGGCAAAAACTTAACTTTTTCACGAATGTCACGCACTTCATCAACTCTATTGTTGGATGCCGCATCTATCTCCACAATGTCAAGGTTATTTTCCCGGCTCAGCGCCTTGCAAACTTCACACTCTCCGCAAGGTGAACCATTTTTTGGATGCAAGCAGTTTATTGCCTTTGCAAAAATTTTCGCAGTGCTGGTTTTACCTGTTCCACGGCTTCCAGTAAAAAGATAAGCATGAGAAATACTACCACTCTCTATTTGGTGGGTAAGTGTTGTTGTTATATGTTCTTGCCCAACAACTTCATCAAAAGTTTTTGGGCGATATTTTCTATACAGTGCTTGATACAACTATTTTTCTCCGCTAACTATTATACATCTTTTTTGTCTTTTGACAAATTGTTTTCTATAAGGTTAATATACTTGTCATAAACTGTTTTTGTTACCATATCCCAATTTATATATATGTCACGATAAGTATTTTCACAAAGTTCACTATATTTATTTTCATCAGATAATATATCTATTATCCTTTGAGCAAAATCTTCTACATCATTTTTGGTGACTATGCCATTGACACCATCGGTTATTTGATTTGCAGTTACGGCATCTTGTAAAAATACAGTTGGTGTCTTTTGACTCGCTGCTTCAATTTGAGTTAATGAACTTGTGTCATAAAGCGATGGAAATAAAAACAAATGTGCTGCACTGTAATATTTTGCGAGTTCTTGTCTATCAGAAACCCTTCCGCACATTACACAATCTTTTTCTAGCCCACATATTTTAATATGATTTTTTAATTTGTCTTCATCTTGACCAGCACCAACAAAAAGCATTTTGAACTTTAAACCTTTTTGTTTCATTATTTTTAATGAATCAACTAAGAACAATAAATTTTTAATTAAATTTATTCTTCCAATAAAAACGAAAATAAATTCATCATCTTTAATATCATAATTTTTTCTAATTTCAGCACGAATTTCATCTTTGTTTGTTAAATATTGTAAATCTGTTGCATTCTGAATGTCTTTAACAGGAATATTTATTCCATAATCTTCAATAAATAAACGCTTATTATCTTCATTCATAGCCCACGCTTCTGTACATGAATTTATCGTCTTCATAAGTTTTTTTAATACTAAATTTGTAAGCCAATTAAAATGTGCCATTTTTTTAATATCTTGTTTATACTGACTATGTAATGTTACAACACAAGGAATGTTATGTTTTTTGGCATATTTGGTTGCCAACTTTGCAACACCCATAGGAGAATGGATGTGAATTATATCTAAGTCTGAATTTTTTAATGCTTTTTTGAATTTACAATCAAACTGTGGAATTGGAAGTGTGTAATCGTAATGTGGTACTTTTAAACTTTTGCATCTAACCACTTTATATTCAAAATTATCTACATATTTTTTATCCTTACCTTTTGGACAAAAAACTGTGACATCTGCAATTTTGTTTAATCTTTTGGCATAGTTCTCAACTACCATAGTAACACCATCAATCATAGGAAGATAGGTATCTATAAATATTCCAATTTTTATTTTTTCCATAAATTTCTCCAAAACAATGATAACATATAACTATTATAAAAATCTAGTATTTTTTATGGTAATTTTAAAGCATAAGTCAAAGTAATTGCCGATTTTTGCCACGAATAAATTCCTCTCCGTTAAAGCGGCCAGCGGTCAGGATGAAATAAGGTTGAGATTCTTTGCTTCGCTCAAAATTACAAAAAAATAGCCAAAACTTACATTTTGACTATTTTAACATACAAATCTTTTCTAATTTAATTAAACAATTACTGAAGTTCAACAACAGCGCCCGCTTCTTTAAGTTTTGCTTCCATTGCTTTTGCTTCTTCTGCTGGAACATTTTCTTTAACTGCTTTTGGAGCACCGTCAACAACTGCTTTTGCTTCGCCAAGTCCAAGACCTGTGATTTCTCTAACTGCTTTGATAACTGCAATTTTGTTTGCGCCCGCTTCTTTAAGAATGACATTGAATTCTGTCTTCTCTTCTGCTGCTGCAGCGCCACCTGCTGCTGGAGCGGCTGCAACCATAGCGGCTGCACTTACGCCAAATTCCTCTTCAATTTTCTTTACAAGGTCATTGAGTTCAACAACTGTAAGACCTTTTATTTCTTCTACAAATTTATTTAAATCTGCCATTTTTTTAATCTCCTTTTTAATTATTGTTTATCCGCAATAGCCTTGATTGCGATTGCAAGACTACGCATTGGTGATGAAAGTAAGCCAACAAGTTGACCAAGAAGTGTTTCTCTTGATGGAATGCTTGCAAGACTTTTAATAACTTTTTCATCAACTATTTGATTGTTGTATATACCGAACTTAACTGCCATTGCGCAATTTTCACTTGATGCGTTTTTGACAATTTTTGCTGGTGCAAGTTCATCATCATAACCAAAAGCAACAGCACTTGTGCCTTCAAGATATTTTTCAACATCTGTGTAGCCAAGTTCATTTAACGCTCTTGCCATAAGTCTATTTTTGTAAACTTTGTACTCTGAACCGCTTTTTCTAAACTCAGCACGCATTTTGGTATCTTGTTCAACGGTAATTCCACGATAGTCGACAAATACAACAGTTTTTGCACGAGAGAGTTTATCTTTTATTTCCTCAACTTGTGCTTTTTTTGCTTCTAAATTTGCACTCATTTATTTGCCTCCTTTTTTTAGATTTGTATGTGGTAAAATTAAAAATTCCTTTCGGCAAAGACCGAAAGGAAATAATATCCTATGTTTCGCTTTGCCTCGGCAAGCACCTTTTGTTTTAGGTTTTACGATAAAAATCACTTGCTGTCTTTGGAAAAGAAATATTTAATTTACGAAATGAATATATCATTTTAAAATTTAGTTGTCAACACTTTTTACATATTTTTAAATTCTTCGAAGGTCGACGCGTTGTATTAATGCTCAGAATAACATTTTTCTGTTATTTTTCTATGCTTTTCTGTGGCATAGATGTATTTTGTAGTGCTTTGTTTTTTAGCAAACTCACAGATATTTTTTCAACTTTTCTTTCTAGACTATTATTACAAACATCATTTATAAACTCTTTTGTTTTTTCAATGGCGAACCTTCCCTCTTTTCCGTCTGGGTAAACTATTGTAAAGTCGTGACCAACATTTTTTCCTGTTATAAAATGATAATTATGTATACTAAGTCCTAGATTTTTTGCTTTGTTTAATAGTATTGTAGTGTGTATATTTAAAACGTCAGCAATTGCACTAAATATTATACATGGTGGAAAATCGTGTTTTAAAAGTTCCAAGTTATTACATACATTTTTAATACTATCTCTATTGTATTCATTGTAAACAACTTCTTCTAGTTTGTTTCTTAAAAATCTAAGTTTTCCAAATTTAAAAACTCCAAAGACTGGACTATTCAATATAAGACCTTTTACCTTTATATCGCTTTCTACACCAAATCTCTTTTTAAGGTCATCACTTTTTAAGATATTAGCAACAAGTGTTGCTATATGCCCACCTGCACTATCTCCGCTTAGAAATAGTTTATCATAGTTTATATGTTTTGAAATTTCGTCATTCGACTTTAAATATTCAAAAAGTTCAAAAGTTTCATACACAGGAGTTGGAAACCCTTTTGTCTCCGATTTCGTATACTCCATATTTATTACAAAAAATCCTTTTTGTGCAAGTAGTTGACAATATCTTGAGCAATTTTCTTTTACTCCAGCCACATATCCTCCACCATGGATGTTTATGATTGTCGGGAGTTTTCCATTTTGCATATTCTTTGGATAATAAACATCAAATATATTATTAACTTCGTCTTGCCCATACAAAATGTCTAATTGCCCCACTAAATCACTTGGCGTTTCTGAATGTTCTTTTAGTCTTTGTTTTAAATGTTTTTTATCAAACATTTTAAAAACTTTAGAGTATATTTTTTTTAACATTTTTTCTCCTTTTTAATGTAGTTTAGGTTTTTATGAGATTCTTCGCTAATGCTCAGAACGACACAGAATGTGCGTCGTCGCACCCGCACATAACACCATGTCATGTCGGATCGCGTGAGCGATGAGACAACTTTGATAAATTTATATCACAATATTTACAAGCCTATTCTTTATACAAATTATTTTTCTGATAGTTTTGCCGTCAATATATTTTTGCACTGTTTCAGTTTCAAGGGCAAACTTTTTCATATCGTCTTCACCGCTGTCGGCTGGAATGTTTATTCTTGCCCTTATTTGTCCATTGACTTGTATAGCGATTTCAACATTTTTTGTCAGTGTTTTTGCTTCATCATATGTTGGCCAAGACTCATCAAATATAGAAGCACTATGCCCTAACTTTTGCCACACATCTTCCATATAATGTGGCATAAGCGGTGCCAAAAGTTTTGCATACGCCTCAACTGTATATTTCTCTTGGCTATAGTTTATTTGGTTGTTTTGCTGATATTTTGCTATCGCAGATGTTAACTCCATGAGTCTTGCAATGGATGTGTTGAATTGGAAATTCTCCATATCCGCCGTCACACTCTTGATTGTTTTATTAAGCCAAACTTCTAGTTCTTCGTCTATATTTTTGTTATCGTTTTCTTTTAGATTATAAAAATTTTCAAACACCTTTGCTATTTTTTGGAAAAATTTATTT
Organism: uncultured Clostridia bacterium; assembly: GCA_944376845.1. GTDB lineage: Bacteria > Bacillota > Clostridia > Christensenellales > UBA1242 > UBA5893. The sequence continues at coordinate 38,897 of CALWDZ010000005.1, forward strand.
ATTGCAAGAATTCCGTCATCACTCCAAGGTCCGCCTTCGGTATATGAAAAGCCAAAACCAAGATATGTTCTAAACACATCACTTCCAAATTTTGCTACATATTCATCCGCACTCACAGTATTACCAAGACTTTTACTCATCTTTTGCCCGTCAGCACCAAGTATTGTACCTTGGTGAATTAAACTCTTAAATGGCTCTTGTCCGCTGACATAACCCATATCTGAAAGTGCCTTATAAACAAAACGTGAATACAAAAGGTGCATTGCGGCATGTTCAACTCCGCCAACATACTTATCCACTGGCATAAACTTGTCTGTTACTTTTTTATCAAAAGGCATTTTGCTATTATGTGGGTCTAAGTATCTTAAATAATACCAACTAGAACATACAAATGTGTCAAGTGTGTCCGTTTCACGCTTTGCTTTGCCGTGACATTTTGGACAAGTTGTATTTACAAATTCGTCACAGTAGTATAGTGGGCTCTTGCCTGTTGGTTTAAAGTCTACATTGTATGGAAGGCGCACTGGAAGTTCACTTTCTGGCACTGGGACAATTCCGCAGTGTTCACAGTATACAACAGGAATTGGTGCTCCCCAATATCTTTGACGGCTTACAAGCCAATCTCTAAGTCTATATGTTGTCGTCTTTTCGCCCGCGCCTTTGCTTTCAAGTTTTTTTACTATCTTTTCCTTTGCGTCTTGTGAAGACAGTCCGTCAAACTCACCACTATTTACAAGCACTCCTGCATCTGTAAATGGTAATGTTTCATCACCATTTGGATTTTTAATAACTCTTTTTATTTCTAAACCAAACTTATTTGCAAAAGCATAGTCACGCTCATCGTGTGCAGGCACTGCCATAACCGCACCTGTTCCATAACTTTCAAGCACATAATCACTTATATAAACTGGTACATGCGTTTTTGTTAGAGGATGAATTGCATACGCACCTGTAAATGCCCCCGTCTTTTCCCTAACTGTACTGGTTCTGTCTATTTCGCTCAAATGAAGCACATCTTGCCTATATTTTTCTACCACCTCTTTTTGCTGTGGTGTGGTGATTATATCAACAAGTTTATTTTCTGGTGCCAAAACAACATAGGTCACACCCATTAAAGTATCTACACGAGTTGTAAAAACTTCTATTTTTTCATCGTGTCCTTCAATATCAAAGACAACCTTTGCACCAGTGTTTTTACCTATCCAATTTGTTTGAATACGCTTTGTTTTTTCTGGCCAATCAATATCTTTTAGTCCGTCAAGCAATCTTTCGGCATAATCTGTAATTTTGAAAAACCATTGAGTGAGATGCTTATGCTCAACTTTTGTATGACACCTTTCACACTCTCCGCCACTTGCTTGCTCGTTTGCAAGCACCGTTTGGCAATGTGGACAATAGTTTACTGGTGCATCTTTTCTATACGCCAAACCTTTTTCATAAAGTTTCAAAAACACCCATTGTGTCCACTTATAGTACTCTTCTTCATTGGTCTTTATCTCATAGTCCCAGTCATATGTTGCACCAAGTTGTTTTAACTGTTCTTCCATTGTTTCAATATTTTTTTGCGTGCTGTCCTTTGGATGTATGCCCGTCTTTATTGCATAGTTCTCTGCAGGTAGTCCAAAAGCATCAAAACCAACTGGTTGAAAGACATTGTAGCCTTGCATACGCTTCATCCTACCAAAGGAGTCCGGAAGGCTATAGTTCCACCAATGCCCCATATGAAGTTTACTTCCCGATGGATATGAAAACATCTCTAAGAGATAATACTTTGGCTTGTCTGAATTTTTATCAAACTTATATGTTTTTTTCTCTTCCCAAAGTTTTCTCCACTTGTCGTCAATACTTTTATCATAATTAAAGTCCATAATATACTCTCCGATGTATTTAATATAAATATATTTGCCTTTTCTGTCAATCTTTTATTTGACAAAAAAAGCGCAGATTGCTATACATATAAACAAGATATTCACACTACAATAAAATAAAGCACCAAGAGTAATCGCTTAAAAAGTTATTGTGTTATAACAAATTGTGGAAATGTGGATAACTTGCCTTAAATTATCCACTTTTAACCAAAATTTGTCAAAAATTTATAATTAAAAACGAAAATGAATAAATATGCAATTGTGGAAATGTGGATAACTTATTCACATTTTTGTGTATTTGCTAAGTTTTTCAAGGCTGGGATAGATTTGACAATTTTGTGGATAATGGTTATACTTGTCAAAAAATGAGAGAGTAATTATTCAATGGAAATAAAAAATTTAAGTCCGCTTGAACTTGCTTTTATAGGCGATGCGGTGCACACTCTTTTTGTGCGAGAACAAATATTAAATGGTGACAAGAAAAAAATAAATGACTACCATAAACTTGCAAGTTTGTATTGCCGTGCAACAAGGCAAAGTAAAGTGCTAGATAAAATACTTAGTATCTTAAGTGACGAAGAAAAAGACATTGTAAGACGCACACGCAACGCAAAAATTCACCATAGTGCAAAAAACAGTTCATCGGCAGATTACAAAAAAGCAACTTGCTTTGAGGCACTGATTGGATATTTATATCTTAAAAAAGAGAATATTAAACTTGAAGAGTTTTTAAAACTCTCAATGGAGGAAACGTGATAGTACAAGGAAAAAATGTTATCCGAGAACTTTTAAATAGCGGAAAGACAATAAACAAACTATATGTTCAAAACAACCTAAATGACAAAGTTAGCAATGACCTAATCTCACTTGCAAAGCAAAAAGGCGTAAAAATTGACTTTGTTCCAAAAGTTGTGCTTGACAGAAAATCAAATCACCACCAAGGTTTTGTGTGCGAAACCACAGATTTTGAATACTCCACCATGGAAGAAATACTAGATAGCGAACAAGTTGGCAAAAGGTTTTTAGTGATTTTAGATGGCATTGAAGACCCGCACAACCTAGGTGCAATTATAAGGACATGCGAATGTGCTGGTGTTACTGGTGTTATTATTCCCGATAGACGTGCTTGCCAAGTTAATGACACCGTAATAAAAACAAGTGCCGGGGCTACCACTAATATAAAAATTGCACGCGTGAACAATTTAAATAATTTGGTTTTAGATTTAAAAAAACAAGATATATGGGTTTACGCTTTGGAACTTGGCGGAAAAAATATTTACGACACTAATTTAACGGGAGATATTGCCATAGTTGTTGGCAGTGAAGGCTATGGCGTTTCAAGGCTATTAAAACAAAATTGTGATGATGTGATGTCTTTAATGCAAAAAGGAAAAGTGAATAGTCTAAACGCAAGTGTTGCAGCAGGCATTGCAATTTATGAGGCACTAAGACAAAGATGCTAACAGATAACGAACTAATAAAAAAAGCAAGGTCTGGTGACAGCCTTGCACTTGATGCACTTATGGCACGATATAAAAAACTTGCAAGCAAAATTGCAAGAAGTTATTTTTTAATTGGTGCAGAGTATGACGACTTACTCCAAGAAGCAATGATTGGACTTTACAAGGCATACACAAACTATGACCCATCTTCTTCAACATCTTTTTCTACTTTTGCCCATATGTGTATCACCCGCAATGTGCAAAGCGCCATTAAACTAGCCAACCGAAAGAAAAACTCTTTTTTAAACCAAAGCCTAACATTAACAAGCCAAGGCGAAGTTACAAATGATGATGAAGAAATAACCTTGATGTTGGCTTCTAAAAACCTGTCCCCTGACGAAAAACTTATTCAAAATGAAAATCTAAGCGACATAAAAACAAAGATATTAGCCACCTTGTCAGCATTTGAACAAAAAGTGTTATCACTATACCTAAAAGGTTATTCTTATAAGGACATCTCCACACGCCTAAATGTCACAAGCAAAAGCATTGACAACGCTTTAAGTAGAATAAGAAAGAAGTTGGCATTTTTAAATAACTATTTCAAATAAAAAAGACTACCAAAAAAATTAGATAGCCCGGGCAGTCTTTTTTTTATTCAAAGTGTTTTCTATCGCTATATATAACTTTATTTAATAGATAAGCAATCATCTCTTTAACTGTCGGAGACTTGCGACATTTTGAAATATTATAAAACAATTGCTTGTCCTCACAACTTTCAAACGCACGCTTAATTGCAAACCTTATCGCTCTTTCAACACTTGCTGGTTCTGTGTTATATTTTGTTGCTATAATTGGATATGTTTCAACACACTTTTTGTTTTTAACTTTTGTTCTATAATGTTCATAAACAATATCTGTAAGATATTTTGTACCTATATGTTTTGGTCTAAAGAATAAACTATCGAGTTCATCATTGACGATAACATAGCAATACATCTTTTTACCTTCAAGTTCTTCATCTGACAAAAGATTATCTCTTCTTATTCTATTTATTGCTTTATCCATACTATCAAACATAATTATGTTTTTCTTAAGACCGTTATATGTAGTGTCCAAATAATAAAACTTTTTGACATCAGCAAGGTCTTCAAGTTGTTGATATGTTGCATTAACATCTTTGTCCACCACAATAAAAGAAGATTCACTTCCAAGCAAGATGTACATAAGTTCGTCAAGAGTGGTGCAATCAAAAAAATACATATGCATTTTTGTACAAAAGTCTTTTAATTTGTTAAAATTTTCGCCCTTATCTTTATAAAAGTATATGACGGAGTTATCTTTCATTATATTTTCTCCTTTTTTCGACAAAATTTTATCATAAATAATTTAATAGGTCAATAGAATTTTTAAAATTTTTATTTTTTTACAAAATTTTTGTGTTTTGTAAAAAATGTTTTTACTATTGTTTTTCGTATGTTGGGGTTGTATAATATGACATCTTTCGACATCGTTCGACACCGTTCTACATATTTCGACACAAAAATATGTAGTAATTATATTTTTAGTCATAAAAATCGTTAAGTTTATACTCGGGGCGTATGGAATTTGGCCACAATTTCAAATACTATAGGACTGTTTGTAATTTGACCCAAAGACAAGTGGCCAAACTTTTAGGTATTGCTCAAACCAACATCTCTAACTGGGAAAATAATCACACTCGCCCAGAATATGAGCATCTTGTTAAACTTTCCACCATATATGGTGTTTCTATTGATAAACTTCTTGGAATACAATAATTTATTTTTTTTGTTGTTTCATATATTTAATTTCATCTTTAAGTTTATTTAGTTTTTTATCTATAATACTATCTATATTATAATCTTTAAAAAAGTACATCATTTGCTCTAGGCATAAACTTACATCTGCAATTTCTTCTACTACGCTTTCGGCTACATCTTTACCTTTATATTCGCCGTACAAAACTTTTCTTTTATACTTGTTTATTGCAACAGTAAGTTCCGCCATTTCTTCTATGCACTGGTCATATTGCGCAACAAGTCCCCATAAAGTTGTTGCTTCATCGTAGACTTTTAATCTTTCCTCTTTTGTCATACTCCTCCTTTTGTATACACTAACATATCAAATAATTTTTGTTTTTACAATCTTTTTTTATTAAAACATTTTTTTTGTTGTTGTTTTATAACAACTTTTTTTTATTAAATTTAAAGATGCATAAAAACTCAAAAAAATTCATATTTATTTTTCAAAAAAACGCTTGCTTTAAGTCATTTTGCGTGCTATCATTTTGTTATATTTTCAATATATAGTGTAAAAAATTTTCAAAACCACAATATATTGTAAAAATATTTAAAGGAGTCTACATATGGTACAAGTAATAAAAAAAGATGGAAGTTTGGAAGATTACGACATCAATAAGGTCGTAAAAGCGGTTTCAAAGTCGGCTGAAAGAGTTCTTGTTAAATTTACAGACGAGGACATAAAGAAATTATGCGATCGTGTAAATAGTAATGTAGAAAAACTTGGACAAGACAATGTTCCAATTCTCACTATGCACAGCATTGTTGAAGAAGCACTTGAAACTTATTTCCCAAAAGTTGCAAAAAGTTATAAGGACTATCGTGACTATAAGCAAGATTTTGTTGCAATGCTTGATGATGTATATCAAAAAAGTCAATCTATAATGTACATTGGCGACAAGGAAAACGCAAATTGCGACTCTACGCTTGTATCTACAAAAAGGAGTTTGATATTCAATCAACTAAACAAAGAGTTATACAAAAAGTTCTTCTTGAATAAAGATGAAATTCAAGCAATAAACGACGGCTACATTTACATTCACGATATGTCGGCTCGCCGTGACACAATGAATTGTTGTTTGTTCAATGTGGAAGAGGTTTTGTCTGGTGGTTTTGAAATGGGAAATGTTTGGTATAACGAACCAAAGACACTAGATGTTGCTTTTGACGTAATTGGAGATATCGTTCTTTCTGCTGCAAGTCAGCAATATGGCGGATTTACAATACCAGAGTGCGATAAACTCCTTGTAAAGTATGCAAAAAAATCATATGAAAAATGGTATAACAAATATAAAAACTTGGGGCTTAGTGACGATGTTTGCCACTCTGAAGCCATGAAAGATGTACAGTATGAAATGAAACAAGGCTTCCAAGGTTGGGAGTATAAATTCAATACAGTTGCATCCTCGCGTGGTGATTATCCATTTATTGCAACAACATGCGGGCTTGCTACCGATGAATTTGGTAAAATGGCAGCAAAAACACTTCTTGAAGTCAGAAAAAATGGTCAAGGTAAAGCGGAATGCAAAAAACCAGTACTCTTCCCTAAGATTATATTCTTATATGATAAAAATCTTCATGCAGAAGGCAAACCATGCCACGACGTTTTCCTTGCCGGAATTGAATGCTCCTCAAAAACCATGTATCCTGATTGGCTAAGTCTTACAGGAGAAGGGTATGTTGCAAGTATGTACAAAAAATATGGTCTTGCAATTAGCCCTATGGGTTGTCGTGCGTTTTTGTCACCTTGGTATGAACGTGGCGGAATGAAACCAGCCGACGAAAATGATAAACCTGTATTTGTTGGAAGATTTAATGTCGGCGCTGTGAGTTTGCATCTACCTATGATACTTGCCAAAGCAAGAAAAGAAAATCGTGATTTCTATGAAGTGCTTGATTACTACCTTGAAATGATAAGAAATCTACACAAACGTACATATGAATATCTTGGAGAGATGCGTGCGTCTGTAAATCCACTCGCCTACTGCGAAGGAGGTTTCTATGGCGGGCACTTAAAATATAACGAAAAAATTAAACCATTGCTTAAAACCGCAACTGCATCTTTTGGAATTACTGCACTAAATGAACTTCAAATGCTTTATAACCACAAATCTTTAAAAGAAGACGGCGAATTTGCACTTGAAGTTATGAAATATATAAACGACAAAGTGGCGCAGTTTAAAGAAGAAGACGGAAATCTTTATGCAATATACGGCACTCCCGCTGAAAATCTATGCGGACTTCAAATACAACAATTTAGAAGATTTTATGGCATAGTTGAAGGCGTTTCAGACAAGCCATATGTTTCAAATAGTTTCCACTGCCACGTGACCGAAGATATTTCACCTATTGAAAAACAAGATAAGGAAAATAGATTTTGGAATTTATTTAATGGTGGAAAAATTCAATATGTAAGATATCCTATTGACTATAATAAACAAGCATTTGTAACACTTGTAGAGCGGGCTATGGATATGGGATTTTATGAAGGTGTAAACCTTTCGCTTTCATATTGTGATGATTGTGGGCACTCAGAACTAGATATGGATGTTTGTCCAAAGTGCGGAAGCAAAAACTTAACTAAAATTGACAGAATGAATGGCTATCTTGCCTACTCACGCGTTAAAGGAGATTCAAGACTAAACGATGCCAAAATGGCTGAAATTAAAGATAGACGGAGTATGTAAATGAATTATCATAATATTACAAAAGACGATATGTTAAATGGTGACGGATTAAGAGTGGTACTATGGGTTGCCGGCTGTTCACATCACTGCAAAGGTTGCCATAACCCTGAAACTTGGGCTCCTGATAGTGGAATAACTTTTGATGCTGATGCAAAACAAGAAATTTTTACAGAATTAGACAAAAACTATGTTAGTGGAATAACTTTTTCTGGTGGTGACCCCTTGTTTAAAGGAAATATAGATACAGTAACCGCCCTTGCAAAAGAAATTAAGCAAAAATATCCAAAGAAAACAGTTTGGCTTTACACAGGTTATAATTTTGAAGATATAAAAAATCTTGAAATACTAAAATATGTAGATGTCTTGTGTGACGGCAGATTTGTATTAGAAAAACGTGACACACAGGCTCACTGGGTAGGCTCAACCAACCAAAGAGTGATAGATGTGCAAAAGTCACTGCAGTCTGACAAAGTAGTGTTACACGAATAAGAATAACCTTTTTAAAGTTTTTCAGAGTGTAGGACAAATAAATCAGATTGCCGAAAAACAAGTGAGGCGAGACTCGCAGTAAACGAAGCAAGAAAAAATTTCTTAATTTTTTCGGTCACGCAGTTTTTCGACAGTCTGAAAAACCTTCTTTTTTGAAGGTTTTTTAATTACTTTAACTCAAATATTATTGAACATTTTGGTGTTTTTTGATAATATCGAGATATGGATGAAAAAGTTTTAGAAACTGAACAAAAAAATCTTGTTTTTGTGCAAGGTTTAATAAATAATGATATTACTACTTTAACTTCGTCTATTCAAAAAAGAAGAGATGAAATTAAAAGTATGCTTGAATATATAAGTTCAAACAACCTCGATGCCGGAGAACTTAAACAAGCATACAGTTACATAAACAAAAACGACAAGTCGGCTTCGGAATTAGAAAAGGAAAAATCTTTTTTCCAAAAAGTATTGCCAAAGCCATTTTTTGCACGAATTTGTTTTTCTCAAGACTCTATTAAACGCGATTTTTATGTTGGACTTAAAGGCGTTAAAAAAGACAACTTTCCCTATGTCATTGACTGGCGCACTCCCGTTGCTTCGCTACTTTACTTCTCATCACTTGGCAAGACAAGTTACCTTGCTCCAATGGGTGAAATATTTGTTGATTTGACTCTTAAAAGACAATTTAGATTAAAGCCAAACCAAATTGTTTACTATGTCGACACTGATACAAAAATAGATGACAATTTTTTGCAAGAGATGTTGAGTCAAAATACATCATCTTATATGCACAATATTGTCCAAACAATCCAAAGTGAACAAAATGAAATTATTAGAAAATCTCCTTCACAAACTGTCATAATTGACGGTATCGCTGGTTCTGGAAAAACATCTATTGCAATGCACAGAATTTCATATATATTGTTTAGTAACCGCGGTGAAATAACCAGTCAAAACATAATGGTTATTTCTCCAAATAGACTTTTTTCTAAGTATATAGGCGAACTTTTGCCAGAACTTGGCGAAGAAAATGTTTTGGCTTGTCCAATCACTTGGGTTTTTGGAGAGATTGGCTTAACTCCAAAAGAGTTTGCTAGCAAACTTGATATGATTGAGCAACAATTTTCAAGCGAAAAAAGAAGAAAAGAAATTGACATCAAATATTCAATCAAATTTTTTGATGAAGTAAATGATTTTTTGGAGAAGTTTGATATTACCCCTTACATAACTATGGCACTAGAAAAATGTAATATCTCTATACCAAAAGAAATTTTTGCAAGTTTGAACTTAAAGCCTTCGTCTGACATAAAGACAAGAATTGAAAACACTCTTCATATGGCACTTGTTAAAAACTTCCCAAAAATTTTAGATAAAGACCTTCAAAAAATTCAAAACAAAGTGCTAGGCTATTTAAAAAGTCTTGATACAAACACTCTTATATCTAAGCTGTACGAACAAAAAGATTTTCACTATAACGAAAAAATGCCAGCATATGAAGATGTATCTATTTATTGTTATTTAAACTACAAACTTAACGGAGTTAAGAAAAATTACTACATAAAACACATTTTTGTTGACGAAATGCAAGATTATGATTGCTTTTCTATATATCTTTTAAGAGAGATTTACCCTAATGCAGTAATGACCCTTGCTGGTGACTTTAATCAAAATCTTTTGTCATGCCAATCAAATCTTGAAATGCTTACACGAATTTTTCCAACAACAAAAGTTGACCATTTGGATATAAGTTACCGTTCAACACAAGAAATAATTGAATTTTCTCAAAAAATTATTGATGGAAATCATAATTCTCACCTTGTAAGACATGGTGAAAAACCACAAGTTTTGAATTTTAAAGACGATGATGAATTTGTAAACTTTGTAAATAACTTGTGTGAAAAATATAAAAATGACAAGATTGCAATAATAACAAAAACCCTAAGCCAAGCCAAACAAACAAAAAAATTGTTTAGTGATTTTACTTTGATTGAAGATGAAAAAAATGATTCGCTTTTGACATCTAACAAAATAATAACAACGACATTTTTAAGTAAAGGTCTTGAATATGACCGTGTTATTATTAAAGATGCAAGCCAATCAAATTATAACACAAAACTAGATAAACAAAACTTGTATGTTGCTTGTACCCGTGCTCTTCACGGACTTTATGTAACATATAGTGGTAAACTTACAAATTTTATTCCAATATAAAATTCCGTTTAAACTTATTATGTCATGCTGACAACAGCTTCCCTGACGGAGAGGAAGCATCTTAACTTTATGAGATTCTTCGTCAACCGTCAAGTAAGCCACACTCAGAATGACGCGAGGCGTGGTGTCTTTTCTAGCATACGCGAGAAATCTAAAAGATTCTTCGCTCTGCTCAGAACGACAGAAAGTAAAAAAAAAGACTTTCTAAAAACAAGCGAGACGAGGCTCGCTATTTCAGCCTAGGCAGGAGTTTAATCTACCTAATGACTTCTTTACATAAAAAAAGACTGCCAAAAAGCAAGCAAGACAAGGCTCGACAAGTGGGTTCACGCAGGAGTTTAGTTCCCTAAATGACTGTGTGAACCCGCTTGACAGTAAACGAAGTATTGCGATGCTTTTTGGCAGTCTTTTAGCCTTGAAGACCCTTAGCCTGACGAAACATATCCTCTACCACTATGTCGTATATCTCTCCAAGCGTTGAACAGTACTCAAGTACTTTCCAAGGTTCATTGGTATGATAATGTATTTTTATAAGTTCACTATCTCCAACAACAAGTAAGCAATCTCCAACAAACTTTGTGTTAAAATAGTCCTTGATTTTATCTTCGTCCAAATCTTTTCCGTCAATTAGTAGTTGTGTGTCATACCTATAATTTAATTCTTCTTCCTCGTCCATATACTCTCCTTAAAAATTTATATTGCACAAATACTTTACATTATTCTATTTATATTTGTCAAATAATCTTAAAAAGAAACCTTACCTTTTGTGCACTTTTGGTGCACTTTTGAATAACTATATTTTTTTTGACAAAAATTACACACGATATTAAAATAGTAGATGTACAAAAGGAGAAATTATGAATTTATTACTTATTGACTGGAATGCTATTGGACAAGAAGCACTCAATATTTTAAAAACAGTGGGTATAAATATTCTTCAATGTCTAGGAGTTTTTATTCTTGGCTACATTGTTATAAAACTAGTTATAAAAGTTTTAAGAAAGATATTTTCAAAAACAAGGATGCCCTCTGTTACAGCAAAATTTTTGCTAACTATTATTAAATTTTCGCTATATTTATTACTACTAATTGCAATATGCCAAATTATTGGAATACCTATTACAGGTTTTGTCGCCGTTATATCTGCTGCAGGACTTGCACTTTCACTTGCTATGCAAGATAGCCTTTCAAATTTGGCAAATGGTGTTGTTATCATTAGTACCAGGCCTTTTAATGAAGGTGACTACATCAAAATTGACGATGTGGAAGGAACTGTTAAAGAAATTAAAATGCTCCACACCATTATTGACACATCGGACAACAAAACCATAAGTATACCAAATAGTATTGTTGTGGGAAGTGAACTTATTAACTATAGCCATAACAAAACAAGAAAAGTGACTTTTAGTTTTTCTGTTGACTATGCTACTGATGTGGAAAAAGCAAAACAAATTATTAAAAATGTTATGACAAGTTGTAACAAAGTTTTACTTGACCCTGCTCCATTTTCAGCACTTGATAAACTTGATGAAAGTTGCATAACAATAGCGGCAAACTGCTGGTGCTATAGCAATGACTACTGGGATGTATATTACTATGTAATGGAAAATGTTTTCAACGAGTTTAAGCGTGAAAATGTTGCTATGCCATATAACCAACTTGAAGTTAGACTTAGAAATGACAAAGTCACCTTACCTGTAAACGAACAACCACTTCCACAGCGTGACGAAAATTTGGCTGTAAAGCCACTTGAAAAAGATGATGAAAGCGATGCTTTTGAAAAATTTGTAAAAACTTATAAGAAGAAGAAAAAGGATAAAAAAGCAAAACAAAAAAAGTAAAAAAATAAACAATCATAACATTGCTCAGACTGTCGAAAAACTGCGTGACCGAAAAAATTAAGAAAATTTTTCTTGCTTCGTTTACTGCAAAACGCTATTCAGGGGTGCCCCAAAAAGTATCTATGGAAACTTTTTGGGGAGAGGAGAAACCGAGTGCAAAGGCAATAAAAATTGCCAATTTGGCAATTTTAAGCCATAAAGCGAGAGTTTCGACGAAGTCATTTAGGTCACTAAACTCCTGCTTTTATGCATTTTGCGAGCCTCGCCTCACTTGTTTTTCGTCAATCTGATTTATTTGTCTATACTCTGAGCAAGCATAACATTGATATGTATAATAATAACAAACCAAAAGTTTGACAATATTGACATTACGATATATAATTACAATGGAGAAATAAATGCAAGACTTAAAACAGATGTGGGACAATGTTCTTTCAAAACTTGAAAGTATGGTTAGTTTTGTTTCCTACGAACTTTGGATAGAAACTTTAGAGGTTTTGGACTACACTGACAAACTTATACTTGTTGCAACTTCACCAAGTGCAAAAAGGCAACTTATTAAAAACCACTCAAAAGAACTAACTGAGGCTATTGAAAGTGTTTTTGGTGAAGACACAAAATATGAAGTACTTGACCCAGAAGAGAAAGAAGAATATCTCAAAAAAAATAAACCACAAGAAAAAGTTATTGAACCTGACGACTCAAAACGCATGATGTTTAACCCAAAATACACTTTTGATAACTTTATTGTAGGAAAAAGCAACCAGTTTTGCTATGCCGCCGCTCGTGCAGTAGCAGAAAACCCTGGACATAAATTTAACCCACTATTTATATACGGTGGAGTTGGACTTGGAAAAACTCACCTGCTCCACGCTATTGGAAATTACTTAAAACAATCAAATCCAAAACTTAAAATTGAATATGTAACGTGCGACCAATTTACAAATGACTATATTGAATCACTTGGAACAAACAAAGAAAAAGGCTCAGTAAAAGGCACGGCACAGTTTAGAGAAAAGTATAGAAATCTTGATGTTTTGATGGTTGACGATATTCAATTCATTGCAGGCAGGACAAGTACTCAGGAAGAATTTTTCCACACATTTAATGACCTTTATCAACAAAACAAGCAAATCATCATTTCGTCAGACCGTCCACCAAAAGAAATTGAAACGCTTGCCGACAGGCTTGTAAGTAGGCTCACCAGTGGACTTATTCAAGACATTCAAATGCCAGACTTTGAAACAAGAGTTGCAATCTTAAGGAAAAAAGCACAACTTGAGCGATACTTTATAGATGATGACGTAATTGAATTTATTGCCGAAAAAGTTGACACCAACATTCGTGAAATGGAAGGGCTTTTAAGCAAAGTGTATTTCTTTGCAACATTACTTGGCAAAAAGAGTGCATCCATTGAAGAGGCAAAAGAAGCATTTAAAGAACAAATTGATGTAAAAAAAGAAAAACTAACACCTGAGGTTATCATTCAAACAGTTTGTGATTATTACTCAATAGGTTATAATGAAATTACTGGAAAGAAAAAGTCAAAAGAAATAGTTGAGCCAAGAATGATGGCGATTTACCTTATTAGTGATATGCTAGACATTCCCCTTGTCACCATTGGAAAACTATTCGGCGGACGTGACCATACAACAATAATTCATTCACGCGATAAAATTACTGAACTTATGAAAAAAGACCACAAAACGAGAACAATCGTAAGCGACTTAAAGTCACAAATAAGTGAAAAATGTTGAAATGTGTACAAAAAAAATTTTTTATCAACAAGTTATTCACATTTTAAAATCACAACATATGGAAATTTTGTGAAAGTATAAATTGTTTAAACACAATTTGTTGTGTGACAAAAATTTAGTAAACATATCCACAATGCCTATAAATAATACAACAATTTAAAAATAAAAAATAAAATTAAAAGGAAAAAAGAAAAATGCAAATTTTATGTGAAGGATTGGATCTTGCTGATGCAGTGCTTAAAGTTAGTAAAGCAATTGCTGTAAAAACAACTAATCCAGTACTTGAAGGTATTAAACTTGTAGCAGAGGATGATACACTTACACTCTTTTCAACAGACCTTGAACTTTCTATTGAAAAGAAGATAAAAGCCGAAGTCAAAGAAGAAGGTTCTTGTGTTGTCCCTGGAAAGTTTTTCTCAGAGTATGTTAAAAAACTAACAAATGACAAAATTGAACTTACACTAGAAGAAAACAACGGACTAAAAATAAAATATCTTGACAGTGAAGGTTATATTCAGTGCTTTATGGAAAGCGAGTATCCAGATATAAACCTTATGGACTCACAAGAATATTTTGCAATTACAAAAACAAATTTAAAAGAACTAATAAATAATGTTATATTCTCTGTTGCAATAGACGACTCTCGTCCAATACTTAGAGGTTGTTTACTTGAAATAGGCAAAGATGTTATAAAAGCAGTTACAAGTGATGGTTACAGACTTAGCCTTGCAAGAAAAGTACTCACCTATTCCAATACCGAAACATCTTGCATTGTTCCAGATAAAAGTTTAAGAGAAATTTCAAAAATCTTAGATGACTCTGATGAACAAATAAATGTCTATGTCAACAAAAATTTCTTGATGGTTGACCAGGGCGACACCAAGATTATAACAAGACTTTTAGAAGGTGAATTTTTAAATTATAAACAAATAATAATGGCATCAGCAAAGGATACAGTGATTACTGTAAATAAAGCACAAATTGTTGATGCACTTGAAAGAGCATCACTACTTTCAAAAATAGGTCAAAACAATTTAGTCAAGTTTGACATAAAAGAAGATGTGATGCTACTTACATCAAACTCAGAGATTGGTAATGTCAAAGAGAAGATAAGCATTGTACTTGAAGGAAAAGATTTACTCATTGCATTCAATGCTAGATACTTTTTGGAAGCATTTAGGACAATTGATGACGAATTTGTAAAAATCAACTTCCAAGGTCCAACAAATCCTTGCACAATAACACCTGTAGACGGCGAAAAAGAAGAGTACCTGTACCTTATTTTACCTGTTCGAATGATAAATTGATTGACAAACTTAGTTTTGTACTTTATACTAGAATAGTTTTGCAAAAGACTATTCTTGTTTTTTTATCCCTAACGTCTACTTGTGAAACAAAAAAGAATAGGAGGATTTTTTATTATGGCTATGAAGAGAACTTACCAACCAAAAAAGAGAAGAAGACAAAAAGTCCACGGTTTTAGACAAAGAATGCGTACTCAAGGTGGAAGAAATGTTCTCAAGAGAAGAAGAAACAGAGGCAGAAAAGTTTTGGCGGCATAACTAAATGATAAAGAGTGAAAATAGGCTTAGAAAAAATAAACACTTTAGGTACATTTACAAGCATGGAGAAACCAAAACATATAAAGTTTTAACAGTTACCTTTGTTGAAACAAAATTTAAAACCATAAAAGTTGGGTTTTCGGTTTCAAAAAAAATTGGAAAAAGCGTTGTTAGAAACAAAGTAAAAAGAAGACTTAGAGAAAGTTTTGTATCACTTCAAAAAAATATAAAACCAAACAGAAATTATATTTTTACAGCAAAACAAGGTATTGAAAATTTAGACTTTCACGAAATACGACAAAATATGATGGAAATTTTAAAGAAGAATGGACTTTATATCGAAAATAATTAAAGTTATATCCTACCCTTTTAAAATGATTTGTATATTTTTTATCAATCTATACAAGTGGTGTATATCTCCACTGCTTCCGCACACTTGTCGATATATTCCGTCTTGTTCAAAATATATGTGTATGGCAATAAAAGAGTTTGGAGTAATAAAAGGTACTTCTCTTGGAATAAAGAGAATTTTAAGGTGTGGTCCAAAACATGAGGGTGGATATGATTTTTTGCCTCATAACATCAAGGGAGATTTTAAATGGCTAATATAATTTCATCGCTACTAGCGACTCAGCCAAACGGCATGTGGGAAACTATAATTACATTTTTTGAAAGCGGTATTGGAAACTTTGCAATATCTATTATTTTGCTTACACTAATTATAAAAATAATTATGTCGCCAATAGATTTTTTCAATCGTAGAACATCTAAAAATATGGCGAAGATGCAAGCAAAAATCCAACCACAAATGGAAGCGATTAACAAAAAATACGCCAATGACCCAAACCTTAAAAATCAAAAACTTTCAGAACTTTATAAGCGCGAAAAAATAAACCCTATGGGTTCGTGCTGGGTTATGCTTTTAAATCTTGGCTTGACACTTGCAATTTTCATCACCTTACTTAATGGTATGAATGCAATGGCAAGTTACAAAATTCAGGATCAATATGAACAACTTATGGTGGCATACGTACAGGACTATGCTGGAGAAGAACTTAACCTTGACCAAGAAGGGCTTTCTGTTTATGAAATATGCTCACCTTTCGTGATTGAAATGAACTCTCTTGAAGATGGAGAAGAGAAAACACAAATTTTAAATAACGCAAACCAAAATGTTGTTGAAACATATGAGCAAACAAAGGAAAGTTTTTTGTGGATAGATAATATTTGGATGGCTGATAGCCCTTTCAACAATTCTGTTCCTTCGTATAGTGAGTATGCAAATGTTGCTAGACTTTCAAATGATGAAAGAAATAATGAAGAATTTGAAAGTGTTTATGACTATATCATGAACCCACTTAGAGAAACCAGAGGAAGAACAAACGGTTACTTTATACTACTTGTAATATGTGCGGGCGTGACATTTTTAAATCAGTGGCTAGTTATTAGAAAAAATAAACAAAATAATGCTGCACAAAAAGCAGGCTGGGGTACAGCAATATTTATGACTGTGTTTATGGCTTTCTTTACCCTATTTTACACAACAATGTTTTCACTTTATATGATTACAGGTCAAATTGTCGGACTTGTAATGACTCCAATATTCGATGCAATAAATAATGCCATTGACAAGCATCAAGAGAAAAAGAGTGAGCCAAAAGATAGGTTGAAAAGAATTTAATATTTTTTAATATTTAAGGAGGAAAGTTTATGCTAGAAGTAGAAGCCACAGGAAAGAACTTGGAGCAAGCCATTGCAAACGCACTTTTTGAACTTAAAGCCCCAAGAGAAGATGTAGATATAAAAATACTTGACGAAGGCGGATTTTTTAGAAAAGCAAAAGTTAGAGTTTCTATCTCCCCTGACGAAGTAGAAAAATATCAAAATCGTGAAAAGAAACGCGAAGAAATTGAAAAACTCGATGATACCGCGCTAGAAAATAATAAAGAAGAAATATCTAGCGAAACAGGCACCGAAGATGCCGTAGAAGAAAAAATAGAACAAACAACAAGTACTAAAGAAAAAGAAGAAGAAGTTAGTACAGAAACTGTAGAAAAGGTTGAAGAAAAAGTAGAAAAACCTAAAAAAATAAAAAAAGAAGATACACGCTCTGAACTAGAACGCGCAAAACAATTTCTTGAAGGACTTTTAAATAAGTTAAGCCTAACTGCAAAAGTTGAATTTAAGGAAGAAGAAGATGCAATTTATGCAGAGATTAAAGATTATAGCGACATAATTGGTTATCGCGGAGAGGGGCTTAATGCACTGCAATATCTTTGTACAGTTTATGTAAGCAAAAATGATAGACACGCAAAGCCAATAAGGATTGATTGCGAAGGTTATAGAAAACGCAGAGAAAGTTCACTTATTGCCCTTGCTCATCGTATGGCTAGAAAAGTGCAAAGGACACATTCAAGCGTAAAACTTGAACCAATGACTCCTCAAGAGCGAAGAATTATCCATATGGCACTTGCAGATAATGAAGAAATAGAAACTTTTTCAAAAGGCGAAGAGCCACATAGATATTTAATAATAAGAGAAAGAAAAGAACAGGCAGAATAACCTGTTCTTTTTACTCTCCCCTTGCCTATTTTAATTAAAAGATATATTGGAAAAGACATAAATGCGTGGTATAATAAAAATATGTTAAAGAATGTAGGTAAATATAATAGGTTAAAACCCATAGACCTTGATAAATTCAAAACTTCAAATAAAAATATGTCAAATACAGGAATTTCAACAGAGTCTTATGGTAATGTATGGTTTTTATTACCAAAAGGGAGAGCAATTTTTAAGACTTTTGATGATAATATATATCCAGCAATAAGGAAAATAAGATATATAAATGAACTTGTTTGCTGTGAACTTGCTAAAATGATAAATTTACCATGTGCTGAATATGAGCCCGCCATAAAAAAAAGAGATGGAGAAATGAAGAAAGGACTTGTTAGTTACAAAGTAAACAAACCAGGGCAAAAGTTAGAAACATTATATGATGTATCTGAATATATATGTTCTTTAAATTTTAATGAAATATATCTTGGAATAAATGAACAAACAGAAGAAGAGGGTATGATTTTAGATAAAAATTTCAAATTTGACCTTTTTAAAATGATTACTTTTGATTTGTTGACAATGCAGCAAGATAGGCATTTTTGCAATATTCATGTAATTGATGATAAGAAAAATAATTTTAGAAGTTTTGCACCACTAATTGACAATGAAATGGCATTTGGTGCTCTTACAATAAATGAATATTTAAAAAATGATATGCCTTTGGTTATACCAAATATTATAGAGGACATGGATTATACTCCATCAGTTAAATATGTAAAAATGAACGAGGCTCATAAATACTGTCAAAATATAAGAGATTTGGTAGTATATGCAAAAGGTAGAACAAAATATTTTGAATTTTTACAGAACACAATAAAGAATTTTGATATTAAAAAAGCGATAAAAAATGTGGAAGAAGAAGGAACAACCATTCCTGAACAATATAAAAAATATATGATTAGATTGACTGACGAGATTAAAAGAGTTGTTGTAAATAAAATGAGAGAAATATATGCAGATAACGAAGAAGAACAATATTTATAATTTAATAAAATATAACTAAATTATTGTTATTTTTATACTTTGTGCTATAATTAAAATATGAGTACAATAGCACAGATATCAACACCACTTGGAAGTGGTGGAATTGCGATAGTAAGAATAAGTGGAGATGACGCTCTAAGTATTGGGCGTAGTCTTTTTTATTGTAAAAAGTTGGTATATAATGACATAACCCCTAGACTTTTGTATCTTGGTGATTTTAAACTTGATGACGCAACAGAAAAATGTATGATGGTTTATTTTAAATCCCCCTACTCTTATACTGGCGAAGATGTCGTTGAATTTCAAATACACGGCGGAGAATATTTGGCTACAAAAGTTTTGGATAAAATATTAGAAAAAGGCGCAGTCTTGGCGAAGAACGGCGAGTTTTCAAAGCGAGCATTTTTGAATGGGAAGATGTCACTTGACGAAGCAGAAGCAACTATTGATATGATAAACGCAACAAGCGATGCCGAGTTAAAAGCATCATCAAGGCTTGCACATGGAAAACTTTTTGACGAGATAAAAAAAATTCAAGACGAGTTAAAAGATAGTCTTGCAAATTTGGAAGTCGCCCTTGATTACCCAGAACATGATGATGAAACAAAGTCGGAAGAAATTGTTAAAAATATTTTAAAAAATGCACTTAATAGACTAAAAAAATTAGATGAAACGCATGAAAGCGGAGAAAAAATAAAGTTTGGTATAGATGTTGCAATAGTTGGTAAACCAAATGTTGGGAAAAGTAGTATTTTAAATGCCTTGCTTAATGAAGACCGTGCAATTGTCACTGATATAAAAGGAACAACACGTGATACATTAAAAGAAACAGTAAATTATAAAGGACTAAAAATAAATTTCATTGATACGGCAGGAATTCGCGAAAGTGACGATGTTGTGGAAAAGATAGGAGTAGAAAAAAGTAAAAAAAGCATTGAAGAAAGCGACATTGTACTTTTTGTTCTAGATAGTAGCGAAGAAATGGACAAAGAAGATAAACAACTTGAAAATTTTATCGACCCCAAAAAGATAATTTATGTATTGAACAAAAGTGATAAAAATCAAAAACTTTATATTGATGGTGCAATATATGTAAGTGCAAAAGAAAATATAAACATAAATTCAATATTTGATGAAATTTTAAAAAAGACTAAACTTGACAAAATAAATTATAGTGAGTTACAAATTACGAACAGAAGGCATCACAATGCATTAAAAGAAGCCATTAAAGAAATAGAAGCAATTTTAAAAGAAAATGTTATGACACTAGACATTTTTGATATACAAATTAAAAAAATATGGAAAAAATTAGGTGAAATTACAGGAGAAACAGCAAATGAAGCGATAATTGACGAAATTTTCAGCAAATTTTGCTTAGGAAAATAGTATGGAAAATTATGATGCGATAGTAATAGGCGGTGGACACGCAGGAACAGAAAGCACACTAGCACTTGCAAGACTTGGAAAAAAAACACTTATGCTAACCATTAGTTTGGATGCCATAGGTTTTTTACCATGCAATCCAAGCATTGGAGGAACAGCCAAAGGTCACCTTGTATGCGAAATAGATGCGCTTGGTGGAGAGATGGGAGTTTGTGCAGACAAGAGTGCAATTCAAATAAGGATGTTAAATCGCGGGAAAGGTCCAGCGGTGTATTCGCTTAGAGCACAGGTAGATAAACAACTTTATCATAACAATATGAAAAAAACGCTTGAAGAAAACGAGAATATAAGAATAAAACAGGCGGAAGTTGATGAAATTTTGTGTGACGGCGACAAAGTAACGGGAGTAAAAACGGCACAGGGAGAAACTTACTTTGCCAAAACAATAGTTATTTGTAGTGGCGTTTATTTGAAAAGTAGAATAATTATTGGCGAATACACTAAAAACAGTGGGCCAAATGGGTACTTAAGGTCAGAAAATTTAAGTGATAGTTTGAAAAAACTTGGCATTGAACTTAGACGATTTAAAACAGGAACTCCCGCAAGAATGAATGGTAGAACCATTGACTATTCAAAACTTGTTGTACAGCATGGAGAGGATGATATTCAAACATTTAGTTTTATTACAAAAATTCCACCAAAAAATATTAGAGATTGTTATTTGACATATACAAATGAAAAGACACACAATGTTATACGACAAAATCTTTCCAAGGCTCCAATGTATAGCGGAGTTATTAAAGGCGTTGGTCCCAGGTATTGTCCATCCATTGAAGACAAGATTGTAAGGTTTGCGGATAAAACCCGCCATCAAATTTTCTTGGAACCAGAAGGATTATATACAAATGAAGTGTATATTCAAGGTGTTTCCACATCACTCCCTGTGGATGTTCAAAAAGATATGTATAAAACAATAGAAGGTTTGGAAAATGCCGAAATTATGCGTGATGCTTATGCCATTGAATATGACCTTATAGATAGCACCACTCTTTACCCTAGCCTTATGCATAAAAAAATAAAAGGTTTGTTTTTTGCCGGTCAAATAAATGGAACAAGCGGATACGAGGAAGCAGCGGCACAAGGAATTATTGCAGGCATAAATGCAAGCAGATACATTGACAAAAAAGAACCACTTGTTTTAAAAAGAAATGAGGCATATATCGGAGTACTTATTGACGACCTTGTCACAAAAGGAACAAATGAGCCTTATAGAATGATGACATCGAGAGCAGAATACAGATTGCATCTAAGGCAAGACAATGCCGACACAAGGCTTACACCTATTGGTAGAAGTATTGGGCTAGTTAATGATGAAAGATGGGAAATATTTGAAGAAAAACAACGACAAACATCTCAAATTTTTGAACTTTTAAATAAAAAATATAAAGTAGAAGAAATAAAAGATTTATACATCGAAAAAAATGAAAGCGTTCCGGAAACTTCTCAGACAATAAAGAAGATGATAAAAAGGTCAAATATAGATATATTTGATGTCAATTCAAGATTTCATTTATTTGATAACTTTTCAAAGCGTGCACTTGAATATGTCAATACACAGGTAAAATTTGAGGGATATTTACAACAAGAAGAAGAAGACATAGAAAATTTTAAAAAACAAGAGAATATGATTATTCCACTCGATATAAACTATAAAAAGTTAAAAGGACTTAGAATTGAAGCACAGCAAAAACTTGACAAAATTAGACCGTCTTCAATAGGACAGGCTTCTAGGATTTCAGGGGTCTCACCTGCTGATGTTACAATTTTAATTATGTATATAAAATCAATGAGGTAAAAATGAAACAAATTTTAAAAACTCTTTTTGATAAATATCAAATAGAATATACAGAAGAAATGCTAGAAAAACTTAACAAATATTATAATATTGTGTTAGAGCAAAATCAGACAATGAATTTGACGAGAATTGTATCAAAAGAAGATTTTGCTATAAAAAATATACTGGACAGTGTTTTACCAATAAAAATTATACCAAATGGTGCCACTGTTGTGGATGTTGGAACGGGTGCAGGACTTCCGGGTATACCTATTAAAATACTTCGTCCTGATATAAAATTGACACTTATTGATAGTTTACAAAAAAGAGTAAACTTTTTAAAAAAAGTTGTTGAAATTTTTGAATTTAAAGATGTAAAATGTGAACATTCGCGAGCAGAAGATTTTGCTAAAGATAACAGAGAATGTTTTGATGTTTGTGTTTCCCGTGCCGTTGCAAGATTAAATACACTTTGTGAATATTGTCTACCCCTTGTAAAAATAAACGGAATAATGATAGCATACAAAAGTTTAAAAGCCAAAGAAGAATTAAAAGAAGCAAAAAAAGCAATAAATATTCTCGGCGGAAAAATTGAGAATTTACAAAATGTAATAATTAAAGAAGAAAATAGTATTAGAACAAATATAATAATAACAAAAATTAAGCAAACTCCACTCACCTATCCAAGACCAAAAAATTTACCAAAAACAAAGCCAATAATTTAAAAAATACAAAAAACTCGCAAAATTAGCGAGTTTTTTCATCAAAATTTGCAATTTTTTGTGTATTTTCTTGTTTTTTTAGATATTTTTCAAGTTCATTATTATAATCATATAAGATTTTCTTAATATCTAAATCATCATATTCATATAAATATTCTTCTTTTAATTGTTCATAAGATAAAGGTTTTTTATCAGTAATAAAAGCAAGACATTTTATAATATCTTTTTCAGATAAGTTTGTGTTTTCGTGATTCATTAAAAATATTAAAGTAGATATATCTTTTAATTTAATGCTATTGTCTATTATTTGTTGGCATATTTCATCATCACAGTAATAAGTTAAAAGAATATCATATGCTTTTCCATAAGAACCAGATAATTTCTTTATGTATTTTAAATAATTTTCAATTAAATTATCAGGCATAACAACATTAGAATTTAATGAATATGCTAAAAGACATTTTGTATAATGTTTTGCAAAATTTTGGATTCTTTTTTTTGTAAGATTTAATTTTTGCAAATGGTTGTTATATTTTTGCAATTCAAATTTTTTATATTCATCATTTTTTATTAGCATTGTGTTTGCCCATGCGGTTGCAAATGCCGAATTTTGTAATTTGATATCATTAAGAAATTTGTCTAAAATTTGACTTGCGTATGTGCGTGCATCATGTTCCATTTCTGAAGTGTAATAAACATTAAAGAATAAACCTTCTTCATCATAAAAAATTCTATAGGTTTCTGCATCAAAGTTATTGACAGGAAATTTAACTTCGTTGCGCACATTTATTTTTTTTGGATGATTTATATTATGCATTTGGTATTGATGTCTTAGTTCGTGTGCAATTGTGTCTAAAACAACATGCAAATTCGAACCTAAATATTTTTTATTTATGGATATTAACCCTAGAAAATTTGAGCCATATAAATCATTTTTAGTTTTAACAAAATCTAATATAATTTCATCATCGTCTGGTATGGCAAGGTCATTCATGCAATACTGAGCAAACAAATAGCAAAGTTCCATTTTGTTTTCTTTACTTCTAAGTGAATTATTTTCTAAAAAATAAACGAAATTTTTTACTACTTCTTTTTTATCTTGATTTTTAATTTCCATAAGTTCATTTTATTCTCATTTTCAGTAAAAGTCAATAACCATATTATTTTAAAGTAAGTCAATTTTTATTGATTTTTTGACAATTTATGATATAATTAAAGCATAGTAATATAATTTATTTATTTTGGAGAAAATATGGGTAAAACAATTGCTTTTGCTAATCAAAAAGGCGGAGTTGGAAAAACTACAACCTGTATAAATGTTGCTGCGTATATGGCGGCTATGGGTCAAAAAGTTTTAATAATTGATATGGACCCACAAGGCAACGCAACAAGCGGTGTGGGTATCGAAAAGAACAACGATTTAAAAACTCTTTATAATGTAATAGATAAAGAAGTGATTATTGATGAAGTTATCTTACCTACCACTTTGCTTAATTTGGATGTTATTCCGTCAACGGTTGACTTGGCTGGAGCGGAAATTGACTTGGTTCAAATGCAAGCAAGAGAACATGTTGTAAAAAAAGCATTGGACAGAATAAAAGATAGATATGACTTTATTCTTATTGACTGTCCGCCATCGCTTGGATTACTTACTGTAAATGCATTGACCGCTGCTGATTCTGTTATAATTCCTATTCAATGTGAATTTTTTGCACTTGAAGGACTAACGCAACTTATGAACACAATACGGCTTATAATACATCATTTAAACCCTTCACTTAAAATAGAGGGAGTTGTTCTCACTATGAAAGATAATCGCTCTAATCTTGTGGCTCAGGTAAGCGAAGAAGTTCGAAAGTTCTTTAGCACAAAAGTTTATGATACATATATTCCAAGGAACATTCGTTTAGCGGAAGCGCCAAGCCATGGACTGCCTATACTTTTATATGATACATCATCAAAAGGTGCAAATGCTTATCAAAGTTTGGCGGAAGAAATATTAGATAGAAATGAAATAAGTTATAAAAAAATAACTAAAAATACAAAAATAAAAACAAGGAGTATATAAAATGGCACAAAAGAAAGGCTTAGGAAAAGGTTTGGGTGCACTGCTTTCAATATATGATGAAGAAGTGGCCGAACTTGAAAAAGATGAAAAAACAAAAACAGAAACAAAAGATGCAACAGAGTCAACGCAAAAGGTTTCTCAAGGTGTAAATGAGATATTGATAGAGAAAATTCATGCAAATCCAAACCAGCCTCGTAAAAATTTTGATGCTGAGGCATTAAATGAACTTGCTGCATCTATTCGCACGCATGGAGTAATACAACCGATAGTTGTAAATAAAGATGGCGATGGGTATCTTATTATCGCTGGTGAAAGAAGATGGCGTGCTGCAAAGATTGCAGGGCTAGATACCATTCCTTGTATTGTAAAGAACTATACAGAACGCCAAATCAAAGAAATATCAATTATAGAGAACCTGCAAAGAGAAGACCTTAATCCAATTGAAGCCGCAAGAGCAATCAAACAACTTATGGATGAATATAACTTTACACAGGAAACAGTTGCAGACAGAATTGGTATAAGTCGTCCTAATATTGCAAATACATTAAGGCTTTTATCTCTATCCCCTGAAGTTATAAAACTTGTTGAACAAAATAAACTTACCGCAGGGCATGCAAGATGTTTGGTTGTGATTACAGACCCAAGAGCACAATTAAAATTTGCAACGGCTGCTTGTGACGGGAAAATTACAGTTAGAGAGTTGGAAAAACTTGTAAAACAGTATTTAAATCCAAGTGCAAAAGCAAAACATGAACCTCCTCAACAAAGTTTGGAATTAAAAGAGCTTATAGATGAGATGCAAAGAGTGTTTGCAACCAAGGTGTCTGCTATTGGAAGTGATAGAAAAGGAAGAATTTATATTGACTATTATTCTCGAGATGATTTAGATAGAATATCAGAATTGCTACAAATACTAAAGACCAAGACATTAACACTCAAAGACTTAAGAGAATTTAATAAAAAGTAATGGCACATTGCAATAACTATAACTTAAAACTTATATAAAAACCTTTAAAAACAAATAAAGGTTTTTATTTTTTATTGAAACAAAAAAATTATCCACAGGATTTTTGCATTATATTATATGATTTTCCTAATATTTAAGAAAAAAGTCTATAAAATTGTCCACAAAATCAACAAAAATGTGGATAACTATGTGCAAAACTTAAAAAATGTTTCACGTGAAACATTTATCACAAAAAGTCGGCTATTTAATGCATATTAGAATTTTTTGACCGTATCACAGTTAAAAAATATCATTTATCGTCAAAGTAATTTCGTCACTTAATAACTTAATTAATCTTAAACAGTTTATGTTTCACGTGAAACATTTTACTTTTTTAAATGCAATAGTATTGAATGTTTCACGTGAAACATTTTTTATAAGTATGTTTTAGGGTTATTTAATATATTTGTCAATACGTTTGTTATATAAAGTTAAATAATGAATTGTTTCACGTGAAACAATTTATTTCAAAAGTAAAATGTTAGATTATTTCAAATTTATAGTTATAAAGCAAAAATATATCCCTAAAAAAGAAAAAATGAGCCGTACGCAAGCCAAAAAAGGCACGACTAACTACTCAAAAAACAGTTTAAAAATTGATTTAAACCAATATTTTTATAAGCCCATTTTTAACAAAAATTTTAATAAATTTGGTTTATATTTGTATATTTGATTATTTTAATTGCAATAATTTTGTTGTGTGGATAGATTTAAGTATTATACTTGTTTTATGTTTATGTTCTGGATTTGGATTTAAAAAAGGGATGCTCGGTTCCATTTTTTCTATTGTTATATTTTTTTTATCCATATATTTAACATACAGTTTGTTGCCTTTTGTAACAAACACCGTTCTTAATATTATAAAAGTAGATACATTGCAATCAACTCTTGTACAAAACAACAATATTATAAGTGCTTTTGTAAATAGCGATAATATATTGATTTTATTTATAAAAAGGTTGTTGCATATAGATGAAACTACTTTATTAAAAACTGTAGTTGAATTTATATGTAATATCGTTATATTTATTGTTTTGTCATTTATTATTACAAAGATATTAAAGTTTATAGCCAGAAAAATATCAAGCACCGTAAAAAAAATGGCTATACTAGGGAGTTTTGACCGACTATGTGGTTTGTTTTTTGGTTTTTTAAAAGGAATAGTATATGTTTCTATTATATGCTTTATTGTAAGTGGTTTAAGCGATATAGATGCATTCTCTCCTATATTTAGCACACAAATTAGCACTTCGAGTTTATATTCTGTGTTCCGTGTTGGTTCTCAGCAAATAATTACAACTATGATAAATATGCTAAGATAAATATAAATATTTATGATATAGTTAGTTTATATGTATTTTAATTATTGTAAGGCTTGTTTGAATGCTCGCAAAGCAAAACAGGTGTATATTTAAGTAAAACTGATGTTTATTCAATTTTATGCTGTTGGAACAACACTTTTTATCGTTTTTATATAGTATGCTACTAAATTAAATATTATATATTGATTTTTGCAATAACTAAGTTGTATTGTTTAAAAAGTTTGTTTGTCTAATAAGATTTAATATTATTTTATTTAAAAAATAAATATGGCTAAATCGCCATATTTATTATAATTTCTATAGATTTATAATTTTCTATTTATGTACAAGCATTGTAATGTTCAAATTTCACTAAATATAAGTAATATTTTTAATGCCTAATATCAAATAGTTATATTTATATAACATTATTTTATTTAATTATTTAATATTTTCAACATTTGTTTTATACTGTGGCAAGTTAAAGTGGTCAGTTGTGACATAACCTGCAGGTGCTTCCATTACATCTGGGATGCGGTTTACTACACTTGCACAGGTCAATTCTACAGTACTTGGTTTGTTTACCACAATTGTAGTTGTAGGTTCTCCCTCAATAGTCCATTCGTTGCTATCAAATTCATCACTTGCGTATACTTTACCAATACATTGAGTTTCTAAAGTTATTCCTTCTTCTGTTTCAGAGGTAACCACAGCGCTCATACCAGTCGCCATACCTTTCTTTACGTCCATTCCAAGTGTTGTAGAATGCAAATCTTCTTTTGCAATTTGAGGAACACATTTTTGTGATTGATGAGTGATATGAAGTCCTAGTTTTCCAGCAAGCCAACCATTTACATTCCACATATAACTTGGTGCATAATCTCCGGCTTTTATAATCTTTTCACGTTCTTCATCGGAAATTCTGTCCGCAGAAGCAACTTCTTTATCAAATTGTTCAAGTGTTAGTCCTGCACCATGAGCACGGGCAAGCGCAATACCATAATCTTCAACATTATAACTACTTTTGCCTAATATTCTGGTGATTTTATGTGTTGAACCTGCGATACTTGCAATCAAATTTCCCCAATAAATATCTTGGTAGCCACTACCTGTAATTGTGCAGTTAGTTTTTTTGCAAAGTGTATCCAAATTTTCATAAAGTGTTGGGTTGGAATTTTGAGGATAAAATGCTTCCTCGCAAGTTGTGATAGCATTTACACCATACTTTGCACAAAGATATAAACTTTCATAAACATCTTTAAACAAACTCATAGTCGTTACAATACAAATATCTGGTTTTTTATTAAGCAAAAACGCTTCAAAATTTTTGCTATCATCAATTTTAACTCCATATGGTTTATTTGTTTCCATAATTTCGGCGATGTCAACACCGAACTTTTGTGGGTTGTTATCAAAAGCACCAACAATTTCCCAACCTTTTTCAAGAACATAGCGCATGGTATATTTACTCATTTTGCCCACGCCATATTGTACAACTTTTAATTTCATATACTTTCCTCCTCATATATATTGTGCAATAAAAGTTCTAAAAAACAAAATAATTTACAAATTTTTATTTAATATTTTAAAATTTTATAGAATTTTTTTAATTTTGTTGTCATTATAGTTATGTCCAAAATGAAATAATGCATTATTTAAAAGTGAATTGACAAAAATTTATTAAAAAAAGGGGAATGTCAAAAAATTTAAATTCCCTTTTTTTTGAAAAATCAATCTAAAAACATCAAAAATTGGTGTTTTTTGTTAAAAATATGGTATTTTTATGTATTTTTCTTTTAGAATAGTCTGTTTTGGCAACAACAATTTCCGAAATTATTGTTTGTGTTTCCGGCTAATGTCAACAAGAGTAGTAGCAATATATTGGTGTTAGTAGCAAGATCAGTACCAGTTGCCGAAGCCAGAATTCCAATAAGCATAACTAAGAGTATATCTTGTGAAAAATTCATATAAAAACCTCCTTCAACAAAATTAGTTCTTTTTTGATGTTTTCAGTCAAAAAACAAAAAAATAATTTTATTTTTCAAAGGATGCAATCTGTTATACTATACTAGCAAAGTTTTTTTATGAAAACATTCTGTGATTATATATGACTGTAAATTTTGAAATGTTACATTTTTGGAGGTGTTATGGAATATTTAATATTATCACAAAAGTCAAAGGCAAAGATATTGAAGTATCTGCCAACCAATAAAGACATAGAAAAATTGGCACTATACTTTCAAAACTTTTGTGATGCAACTAGACTTAAAATTATGTCCGCACTCGCTATGTGTGATATGTGTGTAAGCGACCTTTCTACCTTGCTTGGAATAAATCAAACAACCATTTCTCATCAACTTAAATATTTAAAGACGCAAGGAATTGTATCATCTACTCGTGATGGCAAAATTATTGTCTATTCGTTAAATGAAAAAAAAGTTAATGATATTATGTATTTGGCAGTATCTAATAGTTAGTTGACATTTCCTATTTTATGATTACAATATCATTAGAGGGAATCTTATGGCAAAAGGTAAACTTATAGTTATAGAAGGTACAGATTGCTCGGGCAAGCAAACCCAGAGCGATTTATTATTAAGTGCATTAAGACAAAAAAATATTCCCATTGAAAAATATTGTTTTCCAAATTACGATAGTCCAACAGGGAAGATAATTGCAGGTCCATATCTTGGGAAAGAAGGATATGGCGAGGCACTTTTTAGTGAAGGTGCTTCAAATGTTGACCCACGAGTTGCAAGTTTGTATTTCGCGGCAGATAGGCGATATAATATTAAACAAATCACAGATAAACTAAATGCTGGTATAAATGTTGTTGTGGATAGATACGTCGATTCAAATTTTGCGCATCAAGGTGCAAAAATAGATGATGATTTTGAGCGAGAAAAGATGTTTAGATTTTTGGAAGTACTGGAATATGACCTTTTAGGACTTCCAAAACCAGATATTACAATTTTTTTGCATATGCCAGCAAAGACAGCAAAAATTTTGCAAAAATCAAGAAAAGAAAAGCCCGACCAGCATGAAGCGGACGAGCAATTTCTTGAAAATAGTGAAAAGACATATTTAAACCTTTGCTATAGACACAATTATATAAAGATAAGTTGTGTTGATGAAGTGGGGTTAAGAACTATAGATGATATACATAAAGAAGTACTAAACAATGTCTTATCAAGATTATAGACAATAATCAGGCTTTTGAGGTTGTATTTCACGGTCGATAATATTTACAAAAAGGTTGTGACTTGCGGAAACGCTTAAAGTCACTCCTTTTGTTATGGAGTATTCTTCAAGTCTTTCTATTTTTCTCATATATAGAGTTTCTTTTTCAATGTAATATGTAAGAGTTACACTTTTAAACTCAAGATTACTAAGTCCGCCTTCTTCTTTCGCATTTTTAATGTATTTTTCAGGGACTTTAGATGTCATAAATGACATTGTTATTATGTAGTATGTTGGGTCAGATGTTCTATCAAATTTTATAAGTCTAGAATTGGAACTATCAGCACGGAAACAGAAAATGTCATAAGCCATTTCATCATACTTTTCTATAATTTCTTGTTTATTTGTTGTGGCATTTTCTATTTCATTGCTCCAATTTGGAGTGTCATTGGAATATGATGAAGTTTTACGATATTCAACATTTTGTCCGCCATCTTCACTATAAAAATATCTATAATAGTTTTGTCCTAAACTTGAAGTACAGTTTGCAAATGTTTCTTTAAAATAAAAATCTCCAGAAAGTATCGCCACTTCTTTGACTGATTGTGTTGCACTTCCCATACCTAAAATATCGGTAACGGCAGTCATGGTAGAAGTGGTTTTATAACCTTTGCAACTATCAAGTAGTTTAAAAGCATCTTCAAGACAATTAAAGGCGTTTGTGTAAACTGGTACGCTAACTGGTGGCTCTTCAGGTTCATCATCTGGGTCAGATGGATCGGTTGGTTCTGTTGGTTCATCTTCAATCTGGTCTTCAATGTCATCGGCTCCAGTTGAAGGTGGAATAACTACTTGGGTTGGGTTGTTTATTTTATATAAAGAATATCCTGTTGAAAATGCTATCATGAATACACCAACAAGGATAATAGAAAATACTTTAATAAAGGTTTTATTTTTAGACATAGTAAATTTCCTTTTTATTGTTTCATAAAGAAATTAGCATAATATGTATATTTATGTCAATAGTTAGAACAAAATGATGAAAAAAACTTTAATACTAAAACAGTTTGAAAAATTTAATGTTATGTGATAATATATTAGTATATAGGAGAGAGATATGGATAGAAAAAAAGTTCAACTAGGTCTTATGTTTGCCATAATTGTTGTTGTGTATAACATTGTACTTTTCTTGATTGCAAAGACGCTTCATATGTCATTTTGGGTTTCATATGGTTTTATAATGTTTTCAATTCTCATGTGCGTCATTTCATTTTTCTTTGTGTCAAACGAAAAGCGTAAATCACAAGTCGTTGGTATGCCAGTCACAGTGCTATCATCGCTTTATTTTGTGATTGAGTTTATAATGGGCACAATTTTTATGTTCTTTGATGTATCATTTGCGGCAGTATTTGTTCCACAATTTGTGCTTTGCGCAATTTATCTTCTTTGTTTTATTCCAGCAGTTATGAGCACAAAAAATTATAAAACCGCTAGGGAAGAACTAAAACAAATACAGCAATCAAAACCAGAAACACAAGAGCAACAGCCGCAGGAAACAACAGAACAAGAGACTAACGAAACACAAGATGAAGAAAAACCAGAGTAAAATCTGGTTTTTATTTTATATCTTTTATCTTTTCCCATGAAAAGTTTGGGTTGCCGAAATGTCCAAAACAACTTGTTTGTTTGAATATTGGTTTTGTCAAATCTAACTCTTTAATTATGTTGTCCACAGAAAAATCAAAGTTTTTGTGGACTTTTTCATAAATTTCAGACATTGATACTTTGTTTGTGCCAAAACAATCAATATTTATTGCAATGGCATTTTCTACACCAATAGCATATGATGCTGAAATTTCACATCTATCACATAGACCATTTGCCACCAAATTTTTTGCAACAAACCTTGCATAGTATGCACCCGAGCGGTCAACTTTTGTTGCATTTTTTGAACTAAAGCATCCGCCACCAACATGGGCGATTGAACCATAGCCGTCAACTACAATTTTTCTACCAACGCAGCCACTATCTCCAAAACTTCCCCAAATTGTAAATTTTCCGCTTGGATTTATAAGAATTTTTGTGTTTTTATCGATAAATTTTGCATATTTTTGGAAAACTTTAGATAACACATTGCTTTCAATTATATTTTTAATTTCATCAAGTGAAATATCTTCACTGTGTGAAACGCTTATCAAAATGTCCGTTACAACACTTGGAACACCGTCAACATACTTTACCCAAACTTGACTTTTTGCATCTGGATAAAAATTTGAATTTGTTTTTCTGAAATCGTCATACACTTTCATAATATAATGAGCCATTTCAATTGTTAGAGGCAAGTATGAAGATGTTTCATTTGTTGCATAGCCAAATACAACTCCTTGGTCGTTTGCACAAAGTCTGCTTTTTTTAATTGCATCGGCAATATCTGGGCTTTGGATAGAAATTACTTTTTTAATTTTAAATCTGTTTTTGTAGCCAATTTCTTTAAGTGCTTTTCTTGCTATTTTTGCATAGTTTATTTTTGCGCTTGTAGTTGCTTCGCCATAGATAAAAAGATGATTATTTTTTATTGCACATTCCACTGCCATTTGACTTTGTGGGTCTTGTGCTAATGCTTCATCTAGAAAACAATCGGCAATATAATCACAGGTTTTGTCTGGATGTCCAATGTTTACACTTTCGCTTGTAAGTATTTGTTCCATAATTTTCTCCTAATACATAAAAAAAGCCATCTAGTGATGGCACAAAAAACCATCGTTCAGCACTTAGCACCTTGAAACATAAGTTTTAGGTTGCTGTGTGGTCATTGGGGCTGTCCCTAACACACTCTTTATGGTTTACACATTTAGTATATACCAACATATGAAAGTTTGCAAGCGTTTGTGAGTGAATATATTTTTGACTTTTACTAATAATAAAAAAAAAGGAAAAGTTATGAAAAGTAAAATTTTTATTGTAGTAAGTATAATTTTTGTAGTAGCGGTGGGCGTGCTTGGCTATGGCTTTTTTGTTTTTAAGGATGTTCTTTTTGTAAAAGACAAATTTATGGACGGCACTACCATAAATGGTATAGATGTTTCGGGACTCAATGAACAACAGGCAACAAATGTGGTTCAAACACATTTAGATAGCAAGCGTAATGACATAAAAATAACTTTAAATTATCAAGATAAAACTTGGACACTTAGTGGTAAAGATTTTGAAATAGATAATCACATAGTCCCTTATGTTGAAAATGTTTTTGACTACTTTAATTCTGGAAATTTATTTCAAAAGAAGACAAAATTAGATAAACTAAATGGTAATAAAAGTTTTGAGATAGCATATACCGAAGTTTTCACAGGCTTGGATGCCAAAATTGATGAAATAGCAAATCAGATAGATACTCCAGCAGTGGATGCACAAGTTGTTTTTGATGCAAATAAAAAAGCCCCATTTACATTTACCGATGAAAAAGTAGGTGTTATGGTGGATAGAGAGGCTTTAAAAAACAACATAGATTCAGCACTAAAAACTGATGCTGAAGTAGAGATTATGGTACCAACATATGAGGTTTTGCCAACAGTGGAAAAGGCGGACATAGAAAATAGTGTGGCACTACGCGGTACATTTTCCACAAGTTATGCCTCGTCATCAGATGATAGAAAACATAATGTTCGTCACGCACTAGAGGCTTTTAATGGTATGGTTGTAGAACAAGATGCAGAAGTTTCATTCAATGAAACAACAGGTTCAAGGACGGCGGAGAATGGCTATAAAAAAGCAAATATTATTTTAAACGGTGTTTATGTTGAAGGCACAGGCGGAGGAGTTTGTCAATCATCTACAACACTTTACAATGCACTTATCTTGGCAGATGTCGAGATTTTGGAAGTAAATAAACACACTCTTCCATCTTCGTATGTTTGGCTTGCTTTTGACGCAATGGTAAGTGAAGGATATAGTGATTTAAAATTTAAAAACACAACAGGCGATAAATTATATATAAAAACATATAGTGATACAGACAATGTCTATGTAGAAATATACGGTAAACCTTTTGCCGAAGGGGAAAGGCTGGAAAGACGTGTAGAGTTTTTAGGTGCAATTCCTCATCCTGGTGATAGAATAATTCCCGATACAAATGGTGAATATTCAAATAAAGTGACCTACAAAGGTGAATATCTTCGTTTAAAATATCCACGTGAAGGATATAGGGCAAAAGGGTATATGGATAGATATATTGGCGACACTTTGGTAGAAAGTAAACTTATTCGTGACGAAACTTATCAAGCGCAGGAAGGAATTATCATAGAAGGTACAGCAGAAGTCACCGAAGGCATAACTCTTCCACCAAATACAGTGCAGTTCATTCCACCACAATCTACAACACAGGTTAATGAAAGTAATGTGGAGAGGAAGATAGAGAGTGAGAATCCAAGTTCATACAATCCTTAGGCAAAAACTGCACTTTCGGCACAATTTTGCACTTTGTGCAAAATGTAGTGCTTCTTGTTTGTTTTTGCCTATATCTCACGGCCAAACGAAAAATGCGCTGCCGCTGGCACTTTTGCCGTGACTATAAAGAAGGAACACGCTGTGTTCCTTGATAAAAAATAGCATCGAAATACTTTGTTTCTGTGGTGCTTGCCTTCACAGTCATTTAGGAAACTAAACTCCTGCGAATTATTGTTCGGGATCCCCAAAAAGTACCTACGGAAACTTTTTGGGGAGAGGAGAAACCAAGTACCAAGGCGAGAAAATTGCCAAAAGCAATTTTAAAGCCATAAGCGAGAGTTTCGACGATGCCGAGCCTTGTTTTTCTTGTATTTTGACGATTTTTATTATCTAGTCATTCTGAGCGTCAGCGAAGAATCTCGAGATTTCTCACTTTGTTCGAAATGACACAAAGTAAGTTCGAAATGACACAAGGGAAGTTTAAAATGACGCAGGAATACATTCGAAACGGAACAAAAGAAAGAGACTCTTCGTCAGGCGTCGGGGAAGCAAGTTCTCAGAGTGACACAAAGTCTGTCATTCTGAGCGTTAGCGAAGAATCTCAAAATATTATTTTAAATTGTTAATTTATTCTATTTCCAAGTCATCACGTTCAAATATCGGGTCATCAAAAAATTCTTTTAATGGCATATTAAGACCTTTGGCTATTTGCATAACCGTTTTTAAATTTACACCATTATTTGTTTCACGCATCAAAGTTTTCATTGTATTATGTGGAATTAAGGTTATCTTTTCAAGTCTATAAAATGACATATTTCTTTGTCTTAAAATATCACTTAGTCTTTTTGCGACTGCAGAACTTATTTTCATATTTTAAATAACCTTTTCGCTTTTTAATATATCATATAGTTTATGAGCAGGGAGTCCAATTATTGTTGTAAGATTGCCATGTATTTTTTCTACAAACACATTACTTATACCTTGCACCGCATATGCACCTGCTTTGTCTTTATATTCATCGAATGTTAAATACCAATCAATGTCTTCTTGACTTAGTTTTTTAAATTTAACTTTGCTTACATCATGTGTGATATATTTTTTTATTTGTCCATTTTTTTCAATAATAACACAAAGTCCAGTGTAAACACTATGCCAACGAGATGATAGTAGTTTTAACATCTTTACTGCATCTTCGCGTGAATGTGGTTTGCCAAGTCTTTTGCCTTTTATCGACACCATACAATCACTACCGATTACAACGCGGTCACCATTTGTTTTTTCAAAAACTTCTTGTGCCTTTTGTAAAGATAGTGTTTCACAAAGTTTGGACATACTCATATTTAAAGTCATATCTTCATCTTTTGTTGGAACAATAATTTCAAAATCTTTTACCATTTGCGAAACAAGCATTTGTCTTCGTGGTGATGATGAAGCAAGAATAACTTTCATAATTACCTCTTTTGTTTAAATGTTATATATTTTTTTACATTTTTTGTCAATATGACTAAACACAAAGCCTGTCAGGTACATTACACAATTTGCTGTCATTTCGAGTGTAGCGAGAAATCTTATCCATTTTTAAAATTAGCACTCTAATACCAAAAAAGTTAGCACTAAACACTTGACATTGCTAATATAATATGATATAACGCATTTGCAATTAAAAAAAATGGATATAATTGCAAAAGGGTTTAACCTTAAAAGGAGTGTTATATGAATATAAACAACTACACACAAAATAGTATAAATATATTAAATTCAGCGCAAAGTTTGGCAAGTAGTATGCAAAGTTCTCAACTTGAAATAGAGCATATACTGTATGAAATGCTTTCTCAGCGCTCACTAATTTATGACATCTTAAAGAAAATGAATGTCGACACCACAAAACTTCAAAGTGATGTCAAAAATATAATTGACGGTATGCCAAAAGTGAGTGGACAAGGCGAAGTTTTTGCATCTAGCGCACTTGTTAAGGCATTAAATTTTGCAGAGCAGACCGCAAAGAATATGAAAGATGACTATGTTTCGCTTGAACATATCTTTTTAGGTATTCTTGAAAATTTATCACCAAAACTAAAAGATGTGTTTAAAACTCACAACATAACAAAAAATGCTTTTATAAAAGCACTTTCAGATGTCCGTGGCAATCAAAGGATAACAACGGATAACCCAGAGGACACATTTAGTGCACTTGAAAAGTATGGTACAGAATTGGTTGCACTTGCAAAAGAGCAAAAGATTGACCCAGTAATTGGTAGAGATAATGAAATAAGAAATGCGATTCGTATTCTTTCAAGGAAGACTAAAAACAACCCAGTGCTTATTGGTGAGGCGGGCGTTGGTAAAACCGCCATTGTTGAAGGTCTTGCAATAAGAATAGCAAACGGAGATGTCCCAAATTCACTTAAAAACCGAAAAATCTTTTCACTAGATATGGGCTCGCTTGTTGCTGGGGCAAAGTATAGAGGTGAGTTTGAAGAAAGACTTAAAGCGGTTTTGAATGAAATAAAGAAGAGTGAAGGCGAAATAATAATGTTTATCGATGAACTTCACACCATTGTCGGTGCGGGCAAAACCGAAGGAGCAATGGACGCAGGCAACTTACTTAAACCTATGCTTGCACGTGGAGAACTTCACTGCATAGGTGCAACCACACTTGACGAGTACCATAAGTACATTGAAAAAGACCCAGCACTTGAACGCCGTTTTCAGCCTGTTATGGTGGATGAACCAACGGTGGAAGACACCATTGCTATACTTCGTGGACTTAAAGAAAGATACGAAGTGTTTCATGGCGTAAAGATTAGTGATGGTGCGCTAATTTCTGCCGCAACGCTTTCAAACAGATATATAACCGATAGGTTTTTGCCAGATAAGGCGATTGACCTTGTGGATGAAGCGTGTGCAATGGTAAAGAGCGAAATAGATAGTATGCCAACAGAAATGGACGATATTCGACATAAACTTATCAAACTTGAAATAGAACGTGAGGCGCTAAAAAAGGAAACAGACAAACTTTCAAAAGAGCATTTGGAAACAATTAACAAACAGCACGCAGAACTTAAAGCGCAGTTTGATGCACTTTCTGCAAAGTGGCAAAATGAAAAGAAAAACATTGACGAAATAAACAGCGTCAAGGCAGATATTGAAAAGACCAATGCTGAAATAGAAAAGGCGGAAAGGGAATACGACTTAAACAAAGCGGCAATGCTTAAATATGATAAACTTCCAAAACTCAAACAACAACTAGAAGATTTAGAGAAAAATGAAAACAATAGTATGCTGAAAAGTAAAGTTACCGAAGAAGAGATTGCACAAATTGTCAGCCGTTGGACACAAATTCCACTTACCAAACTGCTTCAAAGTGATAAAGAAAAATTACTCAATATGGAAGCCGAACTCCATAAGCGTATAATAGGGCAAGATGAAGCGGTTAAAAAGGTCAGCGATGCAATACTTAGGTCGCGTGCGGGAATCAGCGACCCAAACCGTCCAATAGGTTCGTTTATGTTCCTTGGGCCAACAGGAGTCGGCAAGACCGAACTTTGTAAAGCACTTTGTGAAAATCTGTTTGATACCGAAAAGAACTTGATAAGAATAGATATGTCGGAGTATATGGAAAAGTATTCCGTATCTCGTCTACTTGGTGCACCTCCAGGATATGTTGGATATGAAGAAGGTGGACAACTCACTGAGCAGGTTAGAAGAAAACCTTATAGCGTTATTCTTTTTGATGAAATAGAAAAGGCACATAAAGATGTATTCAATGTGCTTCTTCAAATTCTTGATGATGGTAGAGTAACCGATGGTCAGGGAAGGACAGTTGATTTTAAAAATACAATAATAATTTTAACATCAAACCTTGGTGCAGATGAAATTATGCAGGGTATACAAGTTGATGGAACATTAAGTCAAAATGCAATTGATAATGTAAATATGCTATTAAAACAATATTTTAGACCAGAGTTTTTAAATAGGCTTGATGAAATAATATTCTTTAAGCCACTAACAAAAGACCAAATTGGTAAAATAGTTGACCTTCAACTTGAAAAACTTGCACAAAGATTAAAAGACCGTCAATTAAACTTGGTTGTAACAGATAAAGCAAAAGAATATATCATCGACCAAGGATATGATATAAGTTACGGAGCAAGACCACTTAAACGCTATATTCAAAACAACATTGAAACACTTGTTGCAAAATATATGCTTTCTTCTGACCTTGCACCAGAAAGTACAGTTACAGTTGATGTAAGTGACGGCGAAATTGTTGTGAGATAATTTTGTCTAATGTGTCATTTCCAGCGTCAGCGAGAAATCTCATTAAAGCCAGAATATGTAATTCGCATATTCTGGTTTTATATTTTTAAAAAACTTTAAAGATTTTCGCAAAAATACTTAACAAAGCCATTTTTTGATGAGGGCTATCAATAAAATTTTAAAATCATTTTAACTTTAAATAGTGTCAATATGATATCCCAAAGATTGGGCTTGTTTTATAAATTTTACAATATTAAATATTCCCCATTGAGTGCAAACTACAACGCGGGCATCTTTTAGTTTGATCACATCATCTTCTTTTAAGAAAAATCTTTTGGAAGCATCGCTAATTTTTATCGCATTTTCATAAACTTCTACAACACCAAGTGAACCCTGCAAAGATTTGTCAAAAACACTAAAAAGTTGGTCGCGTGTTGGGTTGTTGTCTTCTACAAACTTTTTTACAATGGCAAGGACAAGCCTGTTCTTTGCGTACACTTTTCCTTCAAACATATATTTAGTTTTATCTCTATTGCTTAGTTGCTCTCCGGCTGGTTTTTGTTTTTTGTTTAAAACAATACTTTCCAAATATTCTATTCTCTTTTTAAGATTTTCAATTTCAACTTCATAGTTCATAACTATAGTTTAACAAAACTTCATTCTAAAATCAACAAAAACTAAATATAACTAGAAAAAATTTTAAAAAACTAAAAAAAACTAAAAAAAACTATTTACAAACACAAAAGTCTGTGATACAATAACAACGAAATTAAAAAGGAGAAAAAAATATGAAACAAATAAGAACAGTCGCTGGGGTGATAAAAAATGAAAAAGGAGAAATTTTATGCACACTAAGAGACCAAGGAAAATATGACTATGTGTCTTTTAAGTGGGAATTTCCCGGCGGAAAAATTGAAGAAGGTGAAACCAACGAACAAACACTAGTAAGAGAACTACATGAAGAACTAGACATAGATGTAAAAATAAATAGGTTCATTTATCAAGTTGAACATGACTATCCAGATTTTCATCTGTCTATGGCAGTTTTTGATTGTGAACTTGTATCAAAACAAATAAAAATGAATGTACATAAAGGTATAAAATGGCTAAAACCAGAAAATTTAATGGAACTTGATTGGGCTGCCGCCGATTTACCAGTTGCAAAAATGGTATCAAAAAAACAGTTTGATTTGGAAAAGTAAATTTGGCAACATTGTTTATTGCCAATTTTTCTGAAAATAAGAAGCGTTTTCACTTCTTATTTTTTTTGTATAAATAAAACTGTAGGAATTTCACTTCGTTTACTGGCGTTTTTTTCATTTTTAAAAAAATTTTAAAAAATTTTGTAAAAACGCTTGACAAAACTATATGGGGGGGGGGGGGGGGGAAAAGTTTTAAAAACAAAAGGGAATAAAAAAA
>CALWDZ010000006.1 GCA_944376845.1 uncultured Clostridia bacterium
GATAAACGCTGAAAGCATCTAAGCGTGAAACTTGCCTCAAGATTAGATATCCCATAACATAAGTTAGTAAGACCCCTGAAAGACTATCAGGTTGATAGGTCGGAGGTGGAAGCACAGTAATGTGTGTAGCTGACCGATACTAATAGGTCGAGGGCTTAATCACAAGATTTTGTTTGACAAAATCTATACAATTTGGTATATACAATTAAGCTCAAATGTTTGACTAGATTATGCAGTTGTCAGGGTACTGACAAATATTAAATAGATATTTCGTGGCTTTGCCATTAAATATACCATTTCTGGTGACATTAGAGAGAAGGTCCACCTGTTCTCATCCCGAACACAGAAGTTAAGCTTCTCATCGCCGAAAATACTTGACTGGAGACGGTCCGGTAAGATAGGACATTGCCAGAAAACTAAAAAATCCCGCTTCGGCGGTTTTTTTTATTTTTCGCACAGTTATAAGTAACTGTGCATTTTTGTTACACAAAAATTGGCAATGTCCTTTTGGACTGCGTCGCATTTAGTCAAATAGTCCCTTTGGGACTGCTTGACTCTCTGCTCCTTGCAATATGGTCATTGCCAGAATTTGTAAATAATAATTTCTTTTTTTTGTTTTCAACACGAGCGGTGCTCGTGTTATTGTGTGAAATATTCACACAATTTGGCAATGTCCTTTTAGGCATCGTCGAGCATTACAAAATAGCCCTATTGGGCTGCTTTGTTCTGCTCTCCTCGTAATATGGCCATTGCCAGAATTTGTATTAGGCGGTTTTTTTATTTTTCGCACAGTTATAAGTAACTGTGCATTTTTGTTACACAAAAATTGGCAATGTCCTTTTAGGCTTGGGCAAAAACTGCGCTTTCGGCACAATTTTGCCGTTTTACCGGCAAAATATAGTGCTTAGTGCTTGTTTTGTGCCCTTTCTCACGGCCAAACGAAAACCGCACTTTGTTGGCGGTTTTGCCGTGACTCTAAGGAAGAAATCCATCGGATTTCTTGGTTCTAAGGTTATTTAAATCTGCTTTGTTCTGCTCTCCTCGTAATATGGTCATTGCCAGAATTTGTAAATAATAATTTCTTTTTTTTGTTTTCAACACGAGCGGTGCTTGTGTTATTGTATAAGAAAATCTCGAGACTATCTCGGGGTTCAAAAGAGAATAATACATTTCATTGTAATTATTTGACAATTAAAATCTAATATGAAATAATAAAAAAAATTTAAAGTTATTGATTGTACATAATACAAAGTTAAAGTTAGACTTGTAAAGGAAATTTATAAAAATTACCACAACATAATTTATAATATAGGAGTGATGTAAATAGAATGGAAACAAATTATAAAATTAAAAGAATTACATGGGAAGATTATGATAAACTTACAGATATTTTAGTAAAAAAATTAAGAAATATAAAAGTAGATGTCGTTTGTCCAATTTTAAGAGGAGGAGCCGTTATCGGATTATCTATTGCAAATTACTTTAGGTTGCCAACAGTATATATGAGAATTAAAAGAAGCTTAAGTAACGAACCAAATAGTGACTTTGGGAATCCTAAAATTATTATAAAGCCCTCAGACCAACTTGATTTAAAAGATAAAACTATTTTAATATGTGAAGACATAATAGATACCGAACAAACAATAAATGTAGCTATAAACTT
Organism: uncultured Clostridia bacterium; assembly: GCA_944376845.1. GTDB lineage: Bacteria > Bacillota > Clostridia > Christensenellales > UBA1242 > UBA5893. The sequence goes on from CALWDZ010000006.1 coordinate 1,664, forward strand.
GTGTAAACAGTGTTCGCCGAAAAATATTTATGTAGCCACATTATATAATTTCAGTAAAAATAAATCGTATATTACAGGAAAACATATGAATAATCATGTTTGGATAGAATTTCCTTGGGAAAGAACAGATAAATAAGATAATATGTTTAAAAATATCTTTATTTACAAAAATAAATTAAATAAACAATTGTTTCCATTTCAGTATTAATATTGCGTATTAGTTATAATATAAAGAATTGGAGCAACTGATATTGCACTTTTAAAACATAAAAAATATCCAAAACTATAAGTTTTGGATATTTTTTATCGCTATTTAGCAAAAGAATTTTGGTCTGCCCATAAAGATTGTGCAGATAAGGTCAAGAAGCCAGCAAATTACTGAACCAGGGATGATCCACAAAATACCAAACACAAGGGTGAGTACTTTGCCACCTGTTGCGCCCTTAACGATACGATAAATTGCCCAAACGATGTCAAGAACTGGTAAGCAAAGGATAAGTTTAACTATCCAAGGCAAATTGTCCATCGCTGCAACAAAACCGTTTTTATTTCTTGCCATATTGTCCTCCTATTTACAATTATACACATTTGTAGAAATTTATCAAATAAATTCGACATTTAATTGATTTTGTCCAAAATAAACTCACAAAGTTTAGTTTACAATCTAATTATACTATTATATAATCTAATTTAGAACCAAAATGAAAAAATTTGAACTTGTGGCGGATAAAAAAGTCCGATTATTAAAATTTTTGCAAGATAATGTTAATGGATATACTTATTCAAATTTTTCCCGAGCCCTTAGACAAAAAGATGTTAAAGTGGACGGCAAACGTACAAGTGAAAATATTATATTGCAAGGTGGCGAGAAAGTTGAAATATACTTGCCAGAGCCTAAAAATGCCCTAAATATATACTATGAAGATGAAAATATTCTAGTTTTTAATAAACCTAAAAAAATCGAAGTTGTGGACGGAGAGTATAATCTTTGTGATGAGTATTTTAAACGATTTGGTAAAAAAATTTATGCTGTTCACAGACTTGACCTTAACACAGAGGGGTTAGTTGTTTTTGCAAAGAACGAAGAAATTTTAAATATACTAATTTCAGAATTTAAAAAACAACATGTAAAAAAATATTATCTTGCTGTGGTTTCTGGAGAGCCACAGCAGTGTGATGAATTTGTGGACTATCTAGTAAAATATGAAAGTTTTGTTAAAATTTATTATAAAAATATAAAAAATTCGCAAAAAATTATAACAAAATATAAATTATTGAAAAAAAATGATGTAATTTCTCTTTTGGAAGTGGAAATTGAAAATGGGAAAATGCATCAAATAAGGGCACATTTATCCTATCATAAATTACCTATTTTAGGGGATGAAAAATATGGTGACACAAAAATAAATAAATTATATAAACAAAAATCTCAATGTCTTATGGCATATAAAATTAAATTTTCTATTGAAAACAATAAACTTAAATATTTAAATAATATCAAGTTTGAAGTTGATGATTTTTCACACTTTTTAAATTTTTTTCATAATAAAGGTGTGTGAACAATTTTAAAATTTCACTGTTAAAAGATGCATATTGTGGAGAAACTAGCGAAATGTTTTGCATTTTGCAAATGTCTTATTTTGCCTACACCGCAAGTGGACTAGGTAGTGATTTTGCAGAAATTTTTTTAAATATTGTGGAAGATGAAGAAAGACATCAAAAAATTCTTGGAAAATTTATTGTCGAGCAGGGTGGAGATTTGGAATTTGATGTCGAAAATTTTAAACATTTGTATTTTACAAAAAATATAAAAAATATGCTTGAAAAAGCAATAGATTTAAAAGAAAAATGCATAATAAATTATAAATTATTACTAACAAAAATTTTAGATGTACATACTAAAAATATAACAAAAAATATTGTCGCCGATGAACAAAAACACATACTTTGGCTTAGGGATGCACTAGAAAAATATACAAAAAATCATTGAGATTTTTCGCTAAATTTATAGTCTTTTTGTTATTCTGAGACACCACAAGGTGTTGCGAGAATCTCTAAGTGGAAGAGATGCTCCCCTTCCTTAAATATTTCAGAGTGTAGGACAAATAAATCAGATTGCCGAAAAACAAGTGAGGCGAGGCTCGCAAAATGCACAAAAGCAGGAGTTTAGTGACCTAAATGACTTCGTCGAAACTCTCGCTTTATGGCTTAAAATTGCCAAATTGGCAATTTTTATTGCCTTTGCACTCGGTTTCTCCTCTCCCCAAAAAGTTTCCATAGGTACTTTTTGGGGCACCCCTGAATAGCGTTTTGCAGTAAACGAAGCAAGAAAAAATTTCTTATTTTTTTCGTTCACGCAGTTTTTCGACAGTCTGAAATATTTATATATAAATATTTTTCTTTATTTCATTTGATAAAAATACTCTATTAGTGTTAAAATAAATCGAAAAGTGTAGGAGAAATTATGAAAAAAATAACTTCATACATATTATCGATTTTTTGTATTTTCACAATGGTGGCATTTTTTGCATGTGGTGAAGAACATAATTTAAAATTGGAGCAAAACTATATTGAAATGTCAATCGGTGACGATTTTGACATTTCTTCTATTTTAACGCTTGAAAATATAAATCAAGACGAAGTTTCGTTTCGAGCATTCGACCAAAATGTTGTAACGGTAGAAGACGGAGAGATAACAGCGGTTGGTGCAGGCACAACTTTTGTTGAAATATCTTGGGAAAATTTGGTGGACAACCTAGAAGTTAAAGTTCTTGGTGAGCCACTAACATTACCGCTTGTAAGCGGACTTGACTATGATACTCAGAGTGGACAAGTTGTTTGGAACAATGTTTTAGTAAATCAAGGTGGGCAGACCACAATTGCAAACTCCTACACAGTACAAATCACAGATAAGCAGGGACAAGCAACAGAAGAAATTGTGTATACAAATTCTTTTGCATTTAACCGGGTTGGAGAATTTTCAATTTCAGTAAAAGCAAATGACAATATTCAAAATGGAAATGTTGTTTATTATGGTTCAGAGTATTGCCAGCCAATAAAGGTAAATATTTTAAGTGCACCTTTTAACATAACCTATGATGATGAAACAAACACGCTTTCTTGGGATGCCGATGAAAGCATAACAAACTTTAAAGTTATTGTTAACGGACTTTCAAGTGGCATTATATCCACAAATAGTTATGTTGTTGACTTGACATCCACAAGTGATGACGCACAAACGATATATAACATACAAGTGCTTAGTACACTATCAACTTCTGAAGAAGATGTTATTTTGGTTGAAGGTCAAAGTGAGATTAGCACTTTCACAAGACTTTACTCACCAGCACTTTCCATTACAAATGGCTATATAACTTGGGAAAATAATCAAAGTGGAGATTTCCACTATGAACTAAGTTATCAAAGTGCTAACGGTACAAATGGCACCGTAACCGTTACCGGCGGGAGATATGAACTTGCAAACATTCCAGCGGGCTTATACACACTTTCACTTAGTGTTGTTGCAAACGGAACGAATTATTTAACAAGTCAAACACCAAGTACACTTTCTGGGGTTGAAAAACTTGCAATTCCTGTACTTTTATTTGATTACACACAGCGTACTTTAAGTGTTACTGATTATGAGAACAAAGATATACAACTAGAGATTACATATGGTACAGAAACACAAAACATAACACTTGAAAATGGCAAGTATGTATTATCTGATTTGCGTGCGGGGACATATACTGTTGTTGCTCGTTCACTAGCGGGTGAGAGTGAACTTGAACTTTCAAGTGATTTATCTAATCAATTGACGATTATTCAACTTCCACAAGTTGATTTAGCAAATATAACTCAAAGTGTAGTTGAAGGTAAATATGTTGTAAATTTTGAAAAACAAGAAGATTTAACATATACCTTGACATATTTTGACGGAGAAAACACATTTGATTTAAATTTTGACGGCGAAGGCTATGGCAATGTAGATGAAATTTTTGATGAAGCAAAAGAGTATACAATTACAATTACTACGTCAAAAGAAAATTCAGTACAAGGCACATACTATTTACCATCACAAACAAATATATATCTTGAAAGGCAGCCTGATGTAGTTTTAAGCGATAACAAGCATTCAAACAATTCTCACACTATAAGTTGGGATGCACAAAATTACGCTAGCGGATATAGTTATATAGTTACAAAAAACGGCGAACCATTTTATCAAGGTCAAACCAATTTAACATCACTTGACCTACAAAACCTTGAATATGGGCATTATAAAGTGTGTGTCAAAGCACTTGGTGGCGATGTCGCAGGGAAATTATATCTTGATAGTTTAAATTATGGCGAATGCAGTTTTGATGTGACTTTACCACTTTCTGCTCCAGAGATTGAGTTTGATAGAGATAGTTTAACTGCTACAATTTCAAAAGTTGAAAATGCCACAAAATATCTTGTCACCTTAAATGAAGAAGAAATAGAATTTGTTGACAATGGTGAAACGCTTAGTTTGGACCTTTCAGAAAATTTGGCACTTGCGGGCTCATATGTTTTAAGTGTCACTGCACAAAATGAAGATGAACTGATTTTAGATAGTGCAGTTAGCACAATCACAATTGTTAAGCACATTGCTCCAAATAATTTCAACATTTCTCAAAGCGGAATAATTAGTATAAATACAGATGTGCCAGCAGAACAACTATCGCAGGAAAAGTTTGAGATAAAAATTGGCGATGAAATAACAAATCAAATTGGAAATTTAGGCGAGTATAAAGTAGAAGGCAAACTGGTTGCCACAGAACAAATAATAGACAACACATACTATCTTGATAGTGATTATAGCACATTCACGGTACAAAGAGTTCAAACTCCAGACAAACCAGTGCTTGACGAAACTATACTTTCATGGCAAGGCATTGATTTACCAAACTTTGAATATTTAGTTTTGTTATACCAAAACGAAAATGTGGCAAGAATTCGTCTAAACACAACCACTCTTGATGTTCTCAGCGAACTTGTTTCTGGAAATCAAATTGACGCAGCACAAGACTTTAATGCAACCATTACTTATCAATTTACTGGCGCTGATGTTGTAGTAAATTCAGATACAATTGTGTACTTTACAAGTAGCGAAAGTGAAGCAACAACAGTACATAAAATAAAAAGTGATTTGGCTATGACGGTTTCGGAAAGTGACGGAATTGTAACGGCAACTTGGGAAGCAAGCGAAACACCAGATGTCACATACGAACTTACAATTGACGATGATGTAGTTACAACTCAAAATACAACATCTTTTGGTATTACCACTTATGTTGCTCAGGCAGGGACTTACACACTTAGATTAAAAATAAGTAAACTAGGATACATCTCATCAGAATACATTCAAATTTATGTAACAAGACTTGAAAGCGTTGATGAAATTGCTATTGATGAAGATGAAAATGTTGAAGCCATAACAGATTATCAAGTTGACAATGAACTTCAAAATATTCAAATTAGAGTAAATGATGAAGATATAACAAATTTATTTGAATTGTCAGGTAAGTTTGATGTTAAAGTTAAACTTATTGCAAAAGTATACAAAAGTGGAGAAAGATACTTTCTTGACAGTGCTGAAACCACATTTAGTTTTGAAAGAATAAATACTCTTAACACTCCTATGATAGATGAAAGTGGACTTATGTCTTTTGACAGTGTTAGAGAAATTGAAAGTTATATGCTGAAAATTGCCGCGCAGGACTTAGAGCAAGTTTATGAAACGGCACTTAGCCAAGTTTACATTGATAGCGAAGATATACTCACAATCATTGAAGCACTTGGTGGTTATGATTTCACTGCTAGTGTAAAGGCATATGTTGGAGAGTTTACTATTTCAGCAGGCGAAAGTCATTTCTTGTCATCATACTATAGTGATACTGTAGATTTCCATAAACTTTATTCGCCACAAAATGTAAAAGTTGTATCAAATGATAGTTCAGATTTCACGCAAGCAGAAATAAAAGTTTCTTGGGACTATGATTTTGAAAATGCTGATGTTTATGGCTTTAAAATTGATGTTGTAATGGGTGCATCTACAAACTCTTATGAAAGCGTTAGACAAAGTACTGAGTATATAATTTCAAACGCTCTTCTTAGCGGAGATTATTATGTAGTTATAACAGCACTTGGTCAAAATAACTACATTGATAGCATAGGCGTGCAATCTCAAACTTTCACACGTCTTAATGCACCACAGAGTTTAGCAATTTCACAAAATGCCGTACTTACATTTATGGGAGCAAATAATGCAAGCGGATATGTAATCACTTATACAAACAATGCGGGAGTATCAGGGCAAGTAGAAAGCAGTTCAACAACTGTTGATTTGTCACAGAAACTATACGCAAATGCATTTAGTGGAAACATTAGTATAAATGTATATGCCAAAGGCAATGGCACATCAACATTTACAAGTCCAAGTAGCCAAACACTTACAGTAACAAAGGCTAAAGAAGGCGAAATTACTCTTTACACAGATAAACTTGTTGCTGGCTCAACTACAGCCGATACACAAAACTTTGATTATTTAATTACCATAACGCAAAATAATAGAATAGTTAAAGAGTTAATTTTAAACTATAGTGATGAATACATATTTGAAGATTTTGCATATCAAGACAACAATCAAAAAGTCAATACAAACATTGATATGGACTATGTTGTCACCGTCACAAGAAGATTGAATGATGTAAACTATATATTAAGTGATGAAACAACATATACATTCACAAAACTCGGAAGTGTGCAAAACTTAGGATTTTTAAAACTTGAAGAAGGCGAAGATGCAACTATATATTTCCGTGCAAACTCAGTCACAAATGCAACAGGCTACTTATTAAAAGTTGGCGATAATGAAATAACAGATTTGGTTTTCGACAACCAAAATGGATATATTCGTGTTGCAATTACAAATGACATATATACACTTCTTGGCAGCAACTTTACCTTTGAAATTTATGCAAAAGGTTTAATTGACCAAACGGGCAGCGGTGTAAACTATGTAAATAGTTCTATTACATCCATTTCAGGAACAGTGCTCCCACAGGTTACTGGTTTTATGGTATCAAATGGCGTACTTGTATGGGATAAAGTTGATGAAGCATTTGACTATGCATTAAATATTGATGGCGAAACCATTTTAACAGATTATGTAAATAATGGCGTACACACCTTGACAGAAGACCTTTATGGCAAAAGCGGTGATTTTAAGCTAAACATTAAAGCACTGGGCAATGTTGAAACATCTTTGGTTAGTCAAAATGTTGTTTTAGACTCACTTTATACAGAAAATTTGGTTTGTTCAAAACTTGAAACAATAAACAATCTTGCCGTGACTAATGGATACATATCTTTCTCAAAACTTCAAGGTGAAAGTGTGTCATATCAAGGACTTATTAGTGGCAACATATATGACCTTACAGAACAGATGTTAGATGATAATCAACAGGCATTTTCAACATTCTATAGTGAAGAGATGTATAACTACTTTTCTGACAATGACGTTTATACACTTACAGTTAGGGCGGTTACAGACTTAGATAATGTACTATACAGTGATCAAAGTTCTTCTATCAAAGTAAAACTTTTGAACAACGATACGGTTGGAAGTTTAAAAGTTACTTTAAAGAAATTAAATAATACATATGACTATACACAAAGTTATTTAACTTGGACAGATACACAAACAGCGGAGTTTGGTTATAATCTTCAAATTGACGACACATATCGACCAGTATTCACAACAGAATATCAACTTGACACCGAAGATGAACCACTTTCAGCAGGTACACATACGGCAAGGATATCTGTTATGGGAAGTGGAGAAGTTGACTCGGATGGAGTTTACAGTTTAAATTCAAAACCAGCAGAAGTACTTACATTTACAAAACTTGACACACCAACACCAAGTTTGACAGACGGTCTTTTGTCTTGGGCAACAGTTGGTGGTGCAGGCGGATATCTATTATACCTAGATGGCAATTTGATTGTTGAAAGTCCGGTTACAAGCGGAAACACCTATAAGTTATCTCCAAAAGACCAAAATGACAACATAACATATGATAGATATGAGGTTCAAGCAGTACCAAGTGCTAACACAAACTATATTGCAAGTACAAAAGGTGTATACACCAATGAGGACGGCACAGATAAGCAAGTTACACAACTTAGTCCACCAGATATGTTTAGAATACAAGATGGTGCACTAACGTGGGATATAAATCTCGATACTTTTGGCGGACTTGGAGGAATATTAGGTGGGACAATAAAGGACTTTCTAGATGGAACTGGAACACTTAAATCGCCATTTACCGTAAGTATGGAGAGTTTACAAGATAACCTTCGTGATAGAATAACACTTAGATTAAGCGGTTCCAGCGGTGTATATGAATATATAGATAGAGCGGCATATTATTGTCTTTTAGATGAAGGACTTTTAACATATATACCTCAAAATGTACAAGATATGCTTACTTTCTATGGCTGGCCAAGTTTAAACAACAACTACACAGACTTTGGTTCAGATATTCCAGCGGGACTATATAGTTTATCAATTAACCAACTTGGAAATAGTGATGACCAACTTACATCTAATTTTGGTGGAACAAAACAAGTATATATTCCTTATGCACCTGTTGTTAAACTTGTTTACACAGACAACAGTTATGTGCTTAGGTGGGATAAAATTACAATTCCAGCAGATTACTATTCAGACGAAGTTAAATACATTGTTTATGGTATCAAAGAAACCATAAATGAGTATGAAGAAACTGTAATTGAAAGAGTAATGCTAACAGATGCAGCCGGCATTACAGCAACACAGTTTAATCTTACAGAACTTATACAAGATGGTACAATTGACGAAAGTTTTACAAGTTTTGCAGTATATGTTCGTGGCGATAACAATATGGTTTTAAATGGAAAAGTTTCAAACTTTATAACCGTTAGCGTTCTTGATGAAACAACAGCATATGTAAGAAATGGTGAACTTTATTGGAATCCACAACAAAGTGCTTCGTCCTATATCGTCACTTATGAAGAAGCGGGGACAGGTACATCAAATCAAGTTGTGCTAACCGAAGCATATTGGGATACAAGTGAACTTTCAAGTGATGTTTCTTATTATAATATTTACATCCAAGCCACAGGAGATAGAAACCCCGACGGTTCGACAACAAATGTGGTTCTCACTGGTCCAAAGACATTGGTTGGACAACTTACAAAACTTGTTTCACCAAGTCCAGTGGTTGAAAATGGTATATTCTATTGGGATAATATTGACAACAGCACCTCATACAATGTTTACATTACTCCACAAGATTCCGCTCAAAATATTGTATCAGTGTCAAATGCAGTTGATGAAAACAATAGAATAAGTTATCAGTCTATAACCTTAGGGCAAAATGTTGAATATACATTCAAGGCAATGGGTGATTTAGACGTTCAACTTTCAGACGGTGTAACCGCTTATGTAAATTCAGCAGAAAGTGACATAATTTATGCAACACTAGTACCAAGTGTTCAAGATGTGGTTGCAACAAGTGGTGAACTTGTTTGGGATAAAGTTACAAATTATAACAATGCACTTATAAAGTTTTATCGTGTTGTGCTTCAAAAGATTGATAACAATGGTACACCACTTGACAGTGAAATTATCTTGACAGGTGATTATACAAGCACAAGCGGTCAGGCGGTTTATAGTTGCTCGGGTCTTGATGCAGGAAGATATCAAGTTGAGGTTTCTGGTTACTTTACTACAAGTGACAATTTAGGGAAATATGAGTATAATGGTGAAACTGCCTATTACTTAATGGGTGCTCCAAGCAGTGTTTATACTTTTGAGAAGTATGAAACTGTTGTAGGTTATGATGAGTCCGGTCTTGTAGACAACATAGTCATTCGTGACGGCGTACTATCTTGGACTTATGGTGGCAACATTGAGAATAGAAATTATGACTATGAACTTAGGTTCACCACACCAACAAATGTATTCTCAATTGTAATTGATGAAGAAACTTATTCTGGAGCAATTGTTAATGCACTTGTAGTGCCTGGAACAATTGAACTTGAAATAAGAGTGGTTGCAAGAGAAGGACTTGAAGGTCAAGGCTATGTAAATTCTGAATATTTACAGTTTGTAAATGTAAATCACAGCGATTCACCTTATATCTATCAACTTGACGGAATTCAAGATAATCAAATTAGGCTTGGAACAGTAGGAGAAAGCGAAGACCTTCATATCATTTGGGATAGTTATACTGCTACTTCAAATTCAAATATTGCCGACATAGATGTTCAGTATTTGGTGACATACTACACCAGCCTAGACACAACACCACGCACTAAAATTATAGATACACCTTACATAAGCACAACAGAATTTAACTATTCAATAAATGAGTCATACACACTTTATTATACAATAACTGTACTTCCACTTGGAGATGAAAGTTATGTTGCATCTTATCCTTCATCTGTTCGTGAAATACAAAAACCCGAATCAGTTGCAGAAGTTACATACAATGCTACAGAAATGTACTTTACATGGCCAACTGAGGGTACATCTACAGACCACGTATTTAGAATAAAAGATGAAGTGCTTGCAGTTGATGAAGATGGGGATATTATCTATCAAAATGGTGAACCTGTTGTACTTAGAACATATTTATTCACAACATCAGATAACACGACAAATAGATATTATCCAGTTGAAATGGGCGCACATAAAGTGTCAGTTGCTGTTGTTGTTAAAAATAGTACGGGCATTGACGGCAGTTTGACATCAGATTATACTTACTACTACGACCCAGTACTTGAACCAGACAATGAACTTGTTGGTACAGCGGTTACAATCAACTTATTCAAAGTCACAGCAACATCAGTTGATGTATATGGCGGAATGGGAACAAGTGATAACCCATATTTAATAGAAACATCTCAGCATTTTGCAAATATTATGTACAGGCTTAACAAACCTGAGTATGAAAATAGTTATACACTTACAGTAAACGACTCAGATACACATGTAACATTGACTGATGAAGATAGATATTTCCATTTCAAACAAATTGCTGACCTTGCAGGTGTTGCACCACTTGGAGCGAATGAAATAATTGAATTTACAGCAATTTATGATGGTGATATGCATTCAATCACATGGGAATACGATTTAAGAAATATTTCCACATCACAGTCTATGCGTCAATATGTTGCATTGTTTGGGAATATAGCAGAGCAGTCTGCGGTAAGAAATCTTAGAGTTTATGTAGACCTTGTAACACAAATGGTTACTGGTTCTACTGTATCGCTTGTAGCGTTTGAAAACTACGGAACTATCGACAATATAGTTTTGGGAGCAGAAGGCAGTTCACTTAGCATTCAAACCCAATATATAATCAGTGTTTATGGTGTTGCGTATACAAACCGTGGTACTATTTCAAATATTATAAATTACTATAGCATGGATCTTAGAAATACAACAAGTTCAGCAGGTACACGAGCAAACTTTGCACTTGTTGGTACAAATTATGGTACAGTTGATATGGTCGCAAATTATGCAGATATTTATCTTCAAACCACTTTGACATCAAGTGCGGGTATAGTTGCTACAAATCGTGGTACTGTGCTAAGAGCGGTATTTACAGGCGATGTAACACTCAATATTGCTAGAGATAATCAAGGTTCAATAGATTTTGTATTCGGCGGAATTGTAGGAACAAACACTTCGGGAACAATCAGTTATGCATACACAATTTCAAATATGACCATTGCAAGAAGTGCACGTGCTACATCAAACGAAACGGTGAGAATAGCAGGACTTGTTGGCTCGTCCAACAACGGAAATATTACCTCTGCGTATGTAAGTGTAGATATTTCGGCGACAACAACCATAGGCAGAACAGGTGATATTGCACTATTTATTGCAAATGTAACAACTGTTTCTTCATCACAAGAAACTGTAACAAGATTTGCAAATTCGTCTAGTGAATATTCCGCAGTGCTTGGAACAAGTGCAACAAACTTCCAAGTTGACACATATCAAACAGTTCCTTCAGGGCTTGCACTCAATGGTTCATATCCATACTTTACAATGAATGAAAATAATTTCCCAGTTCTTGTATTTGAAGCATCGCTTAAAGGCTCGTGGGGACTATAAAATAAAAAAATCATACCTAAACAAAGGTATGATTTTTTTGGATGGCTAGATGTCGAGTTTGGAAAAAATATCGATTGTTTTTTACTTTATGACCTTTAAGTCCTTAATATTTACTGAAATACAATTATCATTAAATTCCCCATGTTTATCTATTTCAGAGAAATCAACAAGAATTGAATTTGAAATTGCATAATCAATGGCGATATAGCCGATGGCTCCTTTATGTAAACCAAATTTAAGATATTTTTCATCTTCGGTGATTAACTCGACTTTATCACATTCTTTAAATTCCAAGTTTTCAAAGTTGTGTTTTTTGTTAATATTTTCTTTAGAAAGTTTATTGGAATTTTTTAGTTCATTTATAAAATCTAACGGAAGTGAAATGTCTTGTTTTTTGACATCTATCTTATTTACAACGACCACGGCATAATCACCGACTATTTTGTCGTTTAAAAAAAGAACCTGTAATTTTTCATATGGTAAAACTTTTAAAATTATACCGTTTGTATTTAGATATAAGTTTTTATTTTTATAGTCTTGTCTAAGATTTATCAAGGTGACAATGTCATTCTCTTTCATTTTATCCAACTTATTATATACAAAATTTCCATCGTTATCAATTTTTATTAGGTCATCAAAGATACTCATATTTTATCATATTCTCCCTTTTTATAAAAACTTTTTTATATAAAAAAGAGTAACACTTAAAATTTCTATTTTTCAATGTTTTGTGACAGTCTTTTGTTATTTGGTTATATAAAATATTTTTACTTAATAAAATACAATATGAAAATTTTAATTGTTAAGAAAAAGACAATTTGCATATTTTTGGCAATTTTGTTAATATTTTGTTCTATTTTGGGTATTTTTTATGCAGTGAGTGCAACTTCTTCGCCAAAACATAATTACACAGTTGTGGTGGATGCTGGGCACGGTGGTATTGATAATGGCTCAATAGGCTATGCGGGAACACTTGAAAGTGAGATAAATTTATGGTATGCAAACACATTAAAAGACTATTTAAGTCAGTTTGGTTTTAAAGTGGTTATGACTCGCTCAGACGACAATGGGCTTTATAGCCCATTTGCTCAAAATAAGAAAAAAGATGATATGCAGGCAAGACAAAAGATAATTGAGAAATCTAAGCCTGATATGGTTATAAGTATACATATGAATAGTTTTTCTCAGGTTTCATCTCGCGGTGCACAAGTCTTCTACGCAAAAGACAGCACGCTCGGGGAACTTTTAGCACAAAAAATTCAAGAACAGTTTAAAAAAACCCTTGTTAAACCAAGAAGTAGTTGCCAAGTTGGAGATTATTTTATAGTCAACTGCACATCTTACCCAAGTGTTATTGTGGAGTGTGGTTTTATTTCCAATCCTGAAGAAGAACAACTACTCTTAACAGAAGATTATAAAAACCAAGTTTGTTATAGTGTGGTTTGTGGAGTACTTTCTTATCTTATGGAAACGTGATTTCTCGCTTACGCTCGAAATGACACCCACTTGCTATTCTGGATGTACATTTTTTGTCATTCTTGGCTACCTTTTGTCATTCTGAGCGAAGCGAAGAATCTCTTTAACTCAAGAAATCCAGCGGAGTGCCGAAAGCGCAGTTTTTGCCCAGTGTCATTCTGAGCCGAAGGCGAAGAATCTCAGGAAAAGAGATCCTTCGTCAGCCGTCAGGGAAGCGGTTCTCAGGATGACACTACGCCCCTGGTCATTCTGAGCGTCAGCGAAGAATCTCAAGGCCCTTTGCTCCGCTCAGGGTGACAGAGTGATGATTTAATAGTTTTAATTTAGATATAAAATATTATTTTTTTTAATTTGTTTATGATATAATATAATTATGACAGTGCTTGAAATTGTTTTTTTAAGTTTATTTTTAGTTGTCGCAACTATTGTGATATATCTTTTTATTTCCAGCGAAATTAAATATTGGTTGACGCTTAAAAAAGGTTGCTTATTTGGAACAATTATATATCGATATACAATAAAAACACAAAAAAAGTATAAAATTGACCTTTCTTGGTGGGAAACTCAAAAAGTTGAAGAAATAAATATTATTTCACACGATAAACTTAAATTGCAAGGTTATTTTTTGCATAAAGACGATAAAAAAATTGCAGTCGTTGTGCATGGTTATGGCACCTGCGCTTTTGCTATGCAACAATATGTAAAAATGTTTTTTGACTTTGGCTACTCCGTGCTTGCAATTGATAATCGTGCACATGGTAAAAGCCAAGGCAAGTGCATAACAATGGGATATTTTGAGCATAAAGACCTGGCTTTATGGGTGGATTATTTAGTTAAAAGATATAAAGATAGTGAAATTGTTGTTTTTGGACTAAGTATGGGCGGGGCGACTGTTTGCCTATATAGTGGAGACAAAAAACCAAAAAATGTAAAGGCAATTATTAGTGATTGCGGTTATTATAACGCCTATGATGTTGTACAAAATTTATGTGAGCAAAGTATTATTTTAAACTTTTTTCCTTCGCTTTTTGTTTATAATCAATATTTAAAATTGCGTGCAAAGTTTAAGTTATCAGATATAGATGTAAAATCTTCAATACAAAAATGCAATGTACCAATTCTTTTAATTCATGGTAGCCGTGATAAATTTGTACCTTTTTATATGCAAGAAGTGTTATATAAAAATGCACCACCATCGCTTTGCCAAAAATATGTAGTGCAGGGAGCGGGGCATGCTGAAAGTATGACAGTGGCGGGAGAAGATTATATAAATGCGGTTAAAAAATTTTTATCACCTATTATAAAGTAAAATCTTGTTACGCATACTAAAAATATGGGTTACTATAACTATCATGCCAAGATTAAGCAAAAAATAAAAGACGGTGAACTTGTAAGATTTGAATTTGTAGATAATTACAAAAATTATTCACCGTGTTTGGTTTTATATTTTAGCGATGGCAAAGTCTATCCAATAAAAGAATATATGTTTGATGAGTATTTACAATTGTTAGACATCAAAGATTGAACGTTCTGTCCCTTCGCCTTACCTTCTGTCTTTCTGAGCCTTACCTTCGTGATGTGTCATTCTGAGCGTAGCGAAGAATCTCTTTAAGTCAAGAAATCCAGCGGATTTCTTCCATAGAGTCACGGCATCGTCAGAACCTACGCATATGGGCTAAAAATTGCTAGACGCAATTTGTATCGCCTTAATGCTTGGTTCTTCCTCTCCCCAAAAAGTTTCCATAGGTACTTTTTGGGGGCCCCGAAAAAGCAACGCAGTGCGGTTTTCGTTTGGCCGTGAGAAAAAGGGCACAAAACAAGCAACAAGCACTACATTTTGCCGTTACTAAGGCAAAATTGTGCCGAAAGCGCGGTTTTTGCCCAGTGTCATTCTGAGCCGAAGGCGAAGAATCTCGAGACCCTTCGCTTCGCTCAGGGTGACACGGATTTGTGTTATTTTACGCTCAGGGTGACATCGGGTTGATTTTTTAAATGCTTAATGTTATACTTTTTCCATAATGTTAAATAGCACTAGAAAAAGTATAAGAAGATATGTACTAATTGCACTAAGTATTGCAATTATGATTTTGTTTAAATTTG
Source organism: uncultured Clostridia bacterium (assembly GCA_944376845.1). Taxonomy (GTDB): domain Bacteria; phylum Bacillota; class Clostridia; order Christensenellales; family UBA1242; genus UBA5893. The sequence goes on from CALWDZ010000006.1 coordinate 17,439, forward strand.
TAGAACCGCCAAGTGGGCTTTCTTCAAATGCCATGGCGGTTGTTGGCGTTTTTTTAGGTACACTTATTTTATGGCTTTTTGTATCAATTGATTGGCCAAGCCTACTTTGTATTTTGATGCTTGGAATACTTGCAAATTTGGACTTTAAAACACTTTTTTCTGCAAGTTTTGGTAGTGACACTTTTGTATTTTTGCTTTGTACATTTATTTGCACTTATGCTTTAAGCAAAACAAATATTGTCAAAAATATCGCAATTTGGTTTGTGTCAAACCGCTTAGCCAAAAAAGGACCTTGGTGGTTTGTAACAATGTTCTTTTTTAGCGTAATCTTTTTAGGATGTTTTATGTCGCCATCTGTACTTTTTGTTGTACTTTTGCCCATACTTGAAAGTATTTATAAAATTGCAGGTATAGAAAAAAATTCAAAAGTTTCAAGTATGCTCATGATGGGGCTTGCGTTTTGTGTTTCAATTTCCTCGGGTATGACACCTATTGCTCATGTCTTTCCAGTCATAAGTTTTGGAATTTATGAACAAATTACCGGGGCTTCAATAAATTATGCGTCATATATGGCTATGGCAATTCCAGTTGGCATTGTTGTTACTATACTTATGATTTTAATGTTTAGAGTTATACTAAGACCAGACGTTGAAAAACTTAAAAATATAGATATAGATGCTCTAAAGCAACAAAAGCAAAAACTAAACAAAAGGGACATCATAACACTTATTATATTTTGTGTTATGATTACAATTTGGGTTTTGCCAAGTTTACTACAAAATGTTTGGAATGAGTTTTATACACTGTTTAATGGTTATACAACGGCTTTTGCATCACTTGTGGGCGTCGTGCTTATGTGCATAGTCCACATAAATGGCAAACCAATAGTCAGTATAAAAGAAGCGACAAGTGGTGGAGTGCCATTTTCAAGCATTATTATGTGTGCGGGCACACTTGCTCTTTCAAGTGCCTTAACCAGTGACAGTATTGGGCTTGTTACATACATAACTCAAAATCTTTCCACTGTTTTAAGTTCACTTTCGCCATACCTTCTTGTGTGTATTTTTGCATTTTGGGCATTGCTTCAAACCAACTTTTCATCAAATATGGTTACAGCCACAGTTGTCACAACAGTTGCAGTACCAATAATTTTTGCAGTATCGCAAAGCGGAACAATAAATGTAACTGCTACGGTTGCCGCCATTGTTGGTATGCTTTCCGCCTATGCATTTATGACACCACCAAGTATGCCGCATATTGCCATTGCAAGTGCAAGTGGTTGGTCAAATACAAAACATTTTTTGGTATATGGTACGATTTTAGCGATATTTTCCTTGATTTTATCGGTAACTTTGGGATATTTTATAGGAATAGCACTTTTTTAGGAGAAAAATATGGAATTATTAGATTTAAGAAAACAATTGGAAGATGTTGATAAAAAAATGGCTTCGCTTTTTGAACAGAGAATGGAGATTATTGAAAACGTAAGAAAATATAAAAATGCACACAAAATGGATGTCTATGACTCCGTGCGCGAAAATGATATGCATAATAAATATAAAGATTATATAATAAACAAAGATTTAATGTCATATTATTTTATGTTTCTTGAAAGCACTCTTTTAATTTCTAAAAATTATATGTATGATAAAAATCAAGATGTATAATATCTTGAATTTTTATATGTATATGTGGTATAATCTTTTGGTTAATTTTTAGGAGTACTTTATGAAGAATGAGAAAATAAGAAATATAGCAATAATAGCACACGTTGACCACGGCAAAACATCTCTTGTCAATGAGATGTTAAAGCAGGGCAATGTTTTTCGTGATAACCAAGTTGTAATGGATAGAGTTATGGACTCGGGCGCGCTTGAACGCGAAAGGGGTATAACCATTCTTTCCAAAAACTGTAGTTGTGTATATAAAGGTGTCAAGATAAATATTGTTGACACTCCAGGACACGCTGATTTTGGTGGAGAAGTTGAACGCGTACTCAAAATGGTTGACGGCGTACTTTTGGTTGTTGATGCCTTTGAAGGCCCTATGCCACAAACTCGTTTTGTTCTAGAACATGCACTTAAACTTAACTTAAAAGTAGTTGTGGTAGTGAATAAAATAGATAGGCAAGATGCAAGAATTGGCGAAGTTGTGGATGAGGTTTTGGAATTGTTTATGGATTTAAACGCAAGTGATGAGCAACTTGATTCACCTTTTGTATATGCATCCGCACGAACAGGCAAGGCAAGTCTTGACCCAAACAAAGAAGGTGAAAACTTTATTCCGCTTTTTGAAACAATACTTTCACACATACCAGCACCAGAGGGCGAACAAAATGCACCACTTAGAATGCTTGTTTCTTCTTGTGAACATAATGACTATGTCGGCAAACTTGCAATAGGCAAGGTGGAAAGGGGAAATGTCAAAGTTGGAGATAACATTGTACTTTGTAACTACCATGACAGTCAGAAAAACTCAAAAGGTAAAATTGTTTCACTTTTCACATATAGTGGACTAAAGAGAGAAACAGTTCAAAGTGCCGAAATGGGAGATATAGTTTGTATTGCTGGGCTTGAAGATGTTCAAATAGGTGATACAATATGTTCACCAGAAGATGTTACCCCACTTGAATTTGTCAAGATTGCAGAGCCAAGTGTTGAAATGACATTTTTGGTCAACAATAGTCCATTTGCGGGCAAGGAAGGTAAGTATGTAACAAGTAGACACCTTCGCGAAAGATTGTATAAAGAAGCGGTAAAAGACCTATCTTTAAAAGTTGCGGACACACAAAGTTCTGAGGCATTTACAGTTTGTGGACGTGGAGAAATGCATCTTAGCATTTTGATAGAAAATATGCGCCGTGACGGTTACGAGTTTCAGGTAAGTATGCCAAGGGTTAGATTTCAACAAATAGACGGCAAAAAGTGTGAACCAATAGATATAGTCACCTTAGATGTTCCACAAGATAGCGTAGGAACTGTTATGAACAAAATGGCACAGCGAAAAGGCGAACTTATAAAAATGACGCCAAAAGGTTCTAGAATGAAAATGGAGTTTTATATTCCAGAGCGTGGACTATTTGGCTATAAAAGTGAACTTTTGACCGACACAAAAGGTGAAGGCATTATGGCATCAGTGTTCTATGATTATGAGCCATACAAAGGCGAAATAGATAGACGTGTCTATGGTTCGCTTATTGCCTATGAAGCAGGTGAGGCAATAGTGTATGGACTTTACAATGCACAGGAGCGTGGTGAATTATTTATAACACCTGGCACAAAAGTGTATGGTGGCATGGTTGTTGGAAGAAATCCTAAAGGCGAAGACTTAGTGATAAATGTATGTAAGCGTAAACATCTTTCAAACACCCGTTCAAGTGCTTCCGATGACGCACTCAGACTTGAAACGCCAATTGTTATGAGCCTTGAAGATTGTCTAGAATTTTTGGCAGACGATGAATATTTGGAAGTTACACCACAAAATATTAGAATAAGAAAAATTATTCTTGACCACAATATGCGTCTTCGCGAGCGTGGCAAGATGTTAAGGGGTGAAAATGAGTAAAAAACCTACCGAACAGGATATAAAAAGGCAAAAAGCCCATGCAATGAAATTAAGCATTAAGCGCACATGGATATGTGTTGCCATTGTTGCGCCTGTGTTTATAATTTTAACATATGTATTTTCGCTTGTTCCATTGCCAGTTTGGCTTATTATGCTTTTAAATGTCATAATAGGCGGTTTAATTTGTTTACTTGTTTATATCATTTCTGATAAAATAGAACAAAAGAAAAAAGCAAAAGAAATACTGGAACCACATGATGATCCGTTTTCAGATTAAAAGGGGAAAATATGGCACTAACAAATGTAAAAACAATGCCACACAGCATTGAGGCTGAGCAATCGGTACTTGGTTGTATGCTTATTGATAACAATGTTGTTACAAAAATTACGGCAAGACTTTCACCGTCAGATTTTTATAGCGAGGCACATAAAAATATATATGAGTCTATGCTGGAACTAAACAACATCAATCAGCCAATAGAATTTGTCACAGTTGTGGACAAACTGGAAAAAAACAACACTTTAAATGCCGTTGGCGGTGCTGATTACATCAACACGCTTACAAACGCACTTCCAAGTGCAGCCAACTTTTCTATATACGTTGACATTGTTAAACGTGATAGTATGCTTAGGGCACTTATTTCGGTTTCAAATCAAATAGCAGAAATGGCGTACTCATCAGATGATGGGCAAAAAACACTTGAATATGCCGAGGGTCTTATATATAGCCTTGCTGAAAAACAGCAACAAAGTGACCTTGAGCACATTGCGCCAGCACTTAGCGAAGCAATTTCAAATATGGATGAAATTGCAAAAAATGGTGGAAAAATAAAGGGCATATCAACAGGTATTACAGAGTTTGACCAACTCACAAATGGACTACAAAACAGTGACCTTATTCTTCTTGCTGCACGTCCTGGTGTTGGTAAAACATCTTTTGCACTAAACATTGCAATAAACGCTTGCCTTGACCAAAATAAAACTTGCGCTATATTTTCGCTTGAAATGCCAAGAGTTCAACTTGCACAGCGTGCCATTTGTAGTGTAGCAAAGGTTAGTATGAGTAAGGCTAAAAAAGGCACACTTACTACTGATGACTGGAAATATATTTGGACAGCCAATAAAAAACTAAGTGAAGCAAAAATTTACATAGATGACTCTTCAATGAACCGTCCAAATGACATCTTGGACAAGTGCCGTAGACTCAAACGTGAAAAAGGTCTTGATATTGTAGTTATTGACTATCTTCAACTTATGACTGGTATGACCAAAACAGATAATCGTCAACAGGAGATAAGCGAAATTACAAGATATCTAAAAATCACAGCCAAAGAACTTAATGTTCCAATCATTCTTTTGTCGCAACTTAGTCGTGCCATTGAACAGCGTAAAGACCATAAACCAATGCTTAGTGACCTTCGTGAGTCAGGTGCTATTGAGCAAGACGCAGATATAGTTTTGTTTATAGATAACCCAGATAAATACAACGATGTTGTCAATCCAAATGAGCCTGGAATATGCGAACTTGTTGTTGCTAAGCATAGAAATGGCGAAACTGGAAATATTAAAATGCGATGGGTCCCAGAATATACGCTTTTTGTTGACCCAGACAAACGTCTTGAAAAGCGTGACTATGGCGATGCAGTTAAAGTTGTTCCAGATGGTGCATATGGTGGTGCACCAGAAATTAGCGATGAAGACCTAAAGGACTTTAACTTTGACGAAATAGCCACTGCATTCGATGACAAAAAGTTAGATTAAATTAAAATGACAAAATTACAAGTTTATAACATTTTAAAAGTAAGTTTGGTTGCAGTTCTTTTTATGTTTGCATTTGAACTGCTGTTTAGTTTTGACTCCATTACAGACGCAATTTCAAATTATATTGCCAGTATGCACGGATTTGTACTGTATCTTATCATATATCTAATTATGGTAATTCAAGTGTGCCTAATTCCAATACCGGTGTATGTAGTTGTAAATGCATGTATTCTTATTGATAGCATGAACTTGTCACTTACAAGCGCAGACGGCTGGATATTTATATTGGTCACCATGCTTGCATATATGACGGGCGTTGCACTTGCATATCTACTTGGACGAAAGTTTGGTAGCAAAGCAGTCAAATGGTGTGCAGGGAGCGAAGAGGACTATCAAAAATGGGTGAACATATTTAACAACAAAGGTAAGTGGTATTATGCACTAACTGTGCTTTTGCCAATTTTCCCAGATGACATACTTTGTATTGTTGCTGGTGGCGTAAAAATGGACTTTACCTTTTTTATGATTGTAAACTTCATTTGTAGATTTTTGGGGCTTATTACAATGATTTACTCTCTTGGCTTTGCCCAAAGTCTAAATGACGGCGGTTTCCCATGGACACTAATTGCATGGGGAGTTGCACTTGTTTTGAATGTAATCGCACTTATTGTGATGAAAATAATGCTTAAAAGAAAACAGGCGTAGTCGCCCGTTTTTTTATTCAAAATCCATAAAATCATCTATATAACATTCAAGATATTTTGCAAGCATAATAAGAGTTTCAAATTTAGGTAATTTTCCATTTTTCCAATATGAAAAATTACTTCGACCAATACAAATATCTTTTGCAAGTTTTGCTTGTGATATATTTTTTTGTTGCATATTACTACAAAGTTTACTATAAAAATTTATAGGCTTGTTTTTATATTGTTTAAAGTTGTTTTTATCACTTAAATGTGCTAAATAATCAAGAGAAATTTCTAAATAATTTGCAATTTTAATAATTTGTGGCAAATAAGGCGTATAAATTTTATATTGATAAAATGTTCGTTCGCATATGATTCCAGCAAATTCCAAGTCTTTAAATGTTTTATTTTGTTCTAACAAAACATCATTAAGCATAGTAAAAAAATTCATAATTTTATTTTTCCCACTTAATGATATTTAAAAACATGCAATTTTTCTTGACATTCATAGGTATTTAGCATAATAATTGAAACGATGAATGCAAAAATATGTTGTTTTATTGGACATAGCAAGATTGAGAATAAAGCACAAGTAGAGGAAAAAGTTATAACGGTTGTGGAAAATCTAATCAACCAAGGTGTTGATGTCTTTTTGTTTGGTGGAAGTAGCGAATTTAATGATATATGCTTTTATATAGTATTTAATTTTAAGAAAAAATACCCATATATCAAACTTATAGACTATTATACAATTCAAAATTTATTAGAAAAAAATATAAATTTTACTAAAAAAATTTATATATCAAGAAATATTGAAATGATAAATGACAGTGATATATGTGTTTTTTATTATGATAAAAACTATTTGCCACCTGGGAGAAAAAAAGAAAAAAGGCATTTAACATCACATCAGTCTAATATTGTCACAAAAACAGCATATGAATATGCAAAAAATAAGAAGAAAATAATAAATATATTTAATATATAAAAAAAGTGGAATAAATTACATTATTCCACAATTTTTTATTTTTTCACTTTATTCTTTAGTCATTCTGAGTCCTACGCCAAAGCGTCGACTTACGAAGAATCTCTAGACGTTTCGTTTCGCTCGACAACATGACACGGGGTTTAATATCTACATTTATCTAAAATATAGTCTTTCACTTGGTCAATTTTAAGTGTTATTTGTTCCATAGTGTCGCGGTCACGAATTGTAACTGTACCATTATTTAATGTTTCGTCATCAACGGTTATAGCAAAAGGTGTGCCGATTTCGTCTTCACGGCGATAGCGTTTACCTATGCTACCACTTTCGTCATAATCACACATAAAGTATTTTGAAAGTTCTTTTTGTAGTTTATGTGCTGTTTCTGCGTGAGTTTTTTTGACAAGTGGCAATACGCATGCCTTATATGGAGCAAGCACAGGGGAAAGTGCAAGCACAACACGTGTTTCACCGTCGTCAAGTTTTTCTTCGCGATATGCGTTGCAAAGAACTGCAAGCATAAGACGGTCACAACCAATTGAGTATTCAACAACATAAGGAATATATTTTTCGTTTGTAACTGGGTCAAGATATTGCATATTTTTGCCAGAAAACTCTTGATGACGACTAAGGTCATAATTTGTGCGGTTGTGTATACCATTTAGTTCGCTAAATCCAAATGGGAATAAAAATTGGATGTCACAAGCATTTTTTGCATAGTGTGCTAGTTTGTCGTGGTCTTTAAATCTAAGTTTGTTTGCATCAATACCAATAGAAACAAGATAGTCCCAAGCCTTTTGTTTGTATTCGTTATAGAATTTATCATCATCGCACTCTTTGCAAAATAGTTGGTGTTCCATTTGTTCAAATTCAATAGTGCGGAATATAAAGTTCCCTGGAGTTATTTCATTTCTAAATGCTTTACCAATTTGAGCAATTCCAAAAGGAACTTTTGCACGCATAGAGCGCTGTACATTTAAAAAGTTTACAAATTCGCCTTGTGCTGTTTCTGGACGAAGATATATTTTATCTGTATCATCTTCAGTTACTCCACGCCTTGTTTCAAACATAAGTTTAAATTGTCTTATTGGTGTAAAGTTGTGTTTACCGCAAACAGGGCAGGCGATTTTGTGCTCTTCTATAAAGTTTTCCATTTCTTCATTTGTCATTTTGTCAGGAATAACATTTTCAATATGGTGATGAGCACAATAATTTTCTATCAAATTGTCAGCGCGGTGCCTTGTCTTACATTCACGGCAGTCCATTTTTGGGTCAGAAAAAGAAGTTGTATGTCCGCTTGCATCCCAAACGCGTGGGTTCATAAGTATTGCTGCATCAACTCCAAAGGAATTGTCACTTTCTTGGACAAAACGTTTCCACCAAGTCCTTTTAATGTTATTTTTTATTTCCACACCAACAGGACCATAGTCCCAAGTGTTGCCCATACCACCATAAATTTCACTACCTTGGAATATAATTCCACGATTTTTGCATAGGGCAACCAGTTTGTCCATAGTTAGTTTTGTTACATCTTCCATTGTTTTCTCCTTAAATTTATTGTTCTTGGCTTACGTCGCTATTATCAAAAAGCACTTCTTTTTCTTCCACAGGGTGATTTGCAAGTTCTTCTCGGCACAAATGAATAAGTTTTTCTTTTAAATCAGCCAAAAGTCCTTCATAGTGGAATGCTGCCACTTGTTCGTGACCGCCTCCGCCCATTTTGGTGGCGATTTCGCTTACAGAAACGTCGCCTTTGCTTCTTAAACTCACTTGGTAAGAATTGTCTTCTTGTTTTATTGCAAGTATAGATATGTCAACACCTTTAATTTCTATTCCGTGGTTGACAATACCATAGGTGTCTTCAACTGTTGCATTGCAATCGGCTATGTCTTGTTTTGTGAGTTTCATAAAAGCAATTCTATCACCAGCATAAAAAGTGAGTGAGTCAAGTGCTTGTTTTAAAAGAAACGCCTTGCTTTTTGTGTTATTTTTAAAGAAATGTTCATTTAATGCATCTAAATTTATCTTTCTTTGAACCATTTCAGTGATTATTTTGTGTGTGTTCACTGTTATAGTGCCTTGTGTTAAGTTGTTTGTGTCGGTGATTATTCCACTGTAAACAAGTTTGCAGACCTCATCACTTATTTCCATGTTATATATCTTTGCAATTCTGTAAAGCGCCTCACAAGTTGATGATGTGACAAAAACCAAATTGTTATCTGCAAATTTTTCGTTTGTAATGTGGTGGTCAATATTGATTGTGTTTTGCGTATTTTTAAAAAGTTCAGCATATTTGCCAAGCCTTGAAAGAGATGAACAATCCAAACTTATTGCAAGTTCATATGAGTCAAGATGCTGATTATTAAGTTCCACACCATTTATAATTGCGCTATTTAGTTCGCTTATTTCGTCAGCGTCTACAAAAAGGTCAATTTGTTTTGGCGAATTTTCATCTGTAAAGTTTTGTTTGATAAGTTTTTTTAGTGCCACCATAGAAGCAAGTGCGTCTGCATCTGGCACGGTGTGGCACATAATAGCGATACTTTTGCTGTTTTTTATGTCACTAATACATTTTTCCAGCGAGTGTATCATACATTATCTCCTTTTTAATTTAAACAAAGGGTAATATATCACAAGTGAGATTATTTGTCAAATCTTATATGCCTGTATGTCTTTCTGAGTATGCTTGTATGTCATTCTGAGCCGAAGGCGAAGAATCCCTTAGATGTCTCACTTCACTTGACACAACACGAAGGGATTTGAAATGACAGCACTTTCTATTAAAAAGAAAGCGATGTGGTTGCAAATCAATTTATTTTATGGTATACTCCTGTAGTTTGTTAAAATAACACTTAATTAAATTATTAGACAAGGAGAAAAAATGCTACAAGTAAGTAATGTAACGTTGCAGTTCGGTGGGAGAGTTTTGTTTAAAGATGTAAATCTAAAATTCACTAAAGGTAACTGCTATGGCATAATTGGTGCAAATGGCGCAGGCAAGTCCACATTTTTGAAAATACTTACTGGTGAACTTGAGCCAAACAAAGGCGAAGTCATACGTGACGAAAAAGAGCGTATGAGTGTTTTGATGCAAAATCAAAATGCTTATGATAACCATACTGTGCTTGAAACGGTGCTACTTGGTCATAAAAGACTTATGGAGATTGCTAAACAAAAAGAAGAACTATACTCAAAGCCAGACTTTTCAGAAGCAGATGGTATGCTTGCGGGCGAACTTGAAACAGAGTATGCGGAACTTGGCGGTTGGGAAGCAGATAGTGAAGCGAAAACTCTTCTTAAAAGTATAGGTATAGATGAAGATTGCTTTGAAAAAAAGATGAGTGAAATGGACTCAAAACAAAAAGTCAAAGTGTTGCTTGCTCAGGCACTGTTTTTGAATCCAGATATTCTTATTCTAGACGAACCAACCAACAACCTTGACTTTAAAACTACAAGGTGGCTTGAAGAATATCTTTTGAACTTTGAGAACACAGTCATCATTGTGTCGCATAACCGTCACTTTTTAAATAAAGTTTGTACGCATATTTGCGATGTCGACTATGGTCAAATAAATATGATGCTTGGTAACTATGACTTTTGGTACGAAACCAACCAACTTCTTCAAAAACAAGCAAAGGACCAAAACAAAAAGGCGGAACAAAGGGCAAAAGAACTTAAAGACTTTATTGCACGTTTTAGTGCAAATGCCTCCAAAGCAAAACAGGCAACAAGTAGAAAAAAAGAACTTGAAAAACTTACACTCGATGACTTCAAAATTTCTTCAAGACGTTATCCATACATTGATTTTAAATATGAACAAGAGATTGGCAAAGAAATTTTAATAGTAAAAAATCTCACAAAAAAAGGTTTTTTTGAAAATCTCAGTTTTTCTGTTGGGCGTGATGACAAAATAGTTTTTTTGGCAAACAACAGTCTTGCAATTACCAAACTTTTTGATATACTCATGGGCAAAGAGGTGGCTGATAGTGGAACGGTCAATTGGGGCAAAACAATAAAAGCCACATATCTTCCACAAGATAACCGTGAATATTTTGAAGGCAAGTCGGAAAGTTTAGTCGATTGGCTTAGACAATATTCAAAAGAACAAAACGAAACATATATTCGTAGTTGGCTAGGACGTATGCTCTTTTCTGGTGAAGAAGCATTAAAACCAGTCAATGTACTTTCTGGTGGCGAAAAGGTTAGGTGTATGTTTGCCAAAATGATGCTTGAAAGTGGAAACTTTATAATTATGGATGAACCAACAAACCACCTAGACCTTGAGTCCATAACTGCACTCAATAAAGGTATGATAAACTTTAAAGGATGTATGCTCTTTACCACTCATGACCAAGAGATTGTTGAAACTGTTGCAAACAGGGTCATAGATATTGTTGATGAGCATACAATAAGGGATAAGATGATGACTTATTCCGAATACATGAATTTCTAGACTTTCAAAAATCGGCGTGATACTTTGTTCCTGTCGGGCAACTCTCACACAGTCACGTACGCTTTGTACGCTCCTGCGTGAGAGTACCCGCCGAGCCTCGTCTCACTTGTTTTTTGAAAGTCTATTTTTTAGATGTCTGTAAAAAGCGTCACAATACTTCGTTTGCTGTCAAGCAGGTTCACACAGTCATTTAGCAAACTAAACTCCTGCGTGAACCCACTTGCCGAGCCTCGTCTTGCTTGCTTTTTGCCAGTTTATAGCAAGTGGGGAAGCAAAATTGTGGTTATGTATCCACGGCGTGATACTTTGTTCCTGTCGGGCAACTCTCACACAGTCATTTTTTGTCATTCTGAGTGTGGCTTCCTTGACGGCTGACGAAGAATCTCATTTTTATTAAAAAAACACTTCTATGAAAGTGCTTTTTTTATTCTATCAAATCTTCAAATATAATTCCTAAAGTTTTGAGTATCTTCACAATGTTAGAAAGTGTTGGTTCAATTTTGCCACACTCCCATTCACTTACTCTTTGCTGAGTTGTACCTATTTTTTTGGCAAACTCACTTTGACTTAATTTATTTGCTATTCTTAATTGTTTCAAGTTTTCTGCGAAGTTATTCATGCTTAAATTATTACACTAAATTTAATGTATATGCTTGACATACACTAAAAAAAGTGTTATTAAACAATTGAATACACTAATTATAGCTCCGCCTTCACTAGGCATTTGTTCCAAGCCAAAGTGTTGCATCTTATCAAAGTACATCGGGTTGGAGTGAATACGCAGAAAAAATTAAAGCAATAGCGTAGAATTAAATTTTATAGTTTGTGCATACTAAATGCGGAGGGAACTATGGATATAACGCATTGTAAAGTAAATTGTGATGTAAATGATTGCATACACAATGAGAGTGGTTGTTTTTGTCAAAAAGAAGAAATAAATGTAACAAATAAAACTAAGAAACATCATTTTTGTGGAAGTTATAAACAAAAATAATGATAAAAAAATCTGGCACGAAATGTGTCAGATTTTTTAATTTTTGTTATTATTTACTTGCATTTTCACGTTTTTGGAATTTTCCGTCTTTTTTCTTAACGCTGATATTTAAGTCTTGACTATCAGCAAGTTTTTCTGCAACTTCCATTGCTTCTTTTTTAGTTTTGCATCTTTTTGAAGCACGTGTTGCACCAGTCTTTTTTACAACCCAATCTTTATGTTCTTTGTCATAGGTTACCATATATTTTTGAGTTGTCTTTTTCTCTTCCATTTTTTCACCCTCTACTTCAGTATTTTCTTCTTCAACTGTTTCAGTTTGTTTAGGCTGTTCTGATGTTTGTTCTGATGTTGTTTCAGCTTCTTCTTTTGCAGGTTCATTTATTGCTATGTCACTATTATCACTTTCAGCGACAACTTTTTCAGCCTTTTTGGTTTTTGCCTTTTTAGGCTTTTGTTGTTTTTCTTCAACTTTTTCTTTTGGCTTTTCTTCTGTAGGTTGTTCTTCTACTGGTTTAATTTCGTCTTCGCTTGGTGTTTCATTTGCGATTTCAGTTTCTTCTTTTTCTTTTGTCTCCTCAACTGGTTTTGCATCTTCTGTTTTATTTTCATCAACTGCTACATCAGAAGTTTTGTCTGCTTCAATATTTTTGTCTTCCGGCTTGTCCCTGAAAACAATAAGTATGACGATTGCAACAATTATCAGCACTACACACACAAGAAGTGGCCAATATTCTTTTAAAAATTCCATAATTTCTCCTTAAAAATTTAATCTTACAATTATTGTACACTACAAAACGACAATTTTCAATGTTTTTTTCAAGATTTTTTTATTTTTTTACAGTTACTTGAAAAGTATACTATTTTATGATATATATATTTTGTATATTTTAAATAAATTATTTAGGAGACATTATGAAAGAATCTAGAAAAGTAGCATTTTTATATGACTTTGACCTTACACTCTCGCCAAGAAATATGCAGGAGTTTTCATTTCAAGACCTTATTGGTACAACCAAGGAAGAGTGGTGGGCAGATGTCAATGAGTTTGGAAGAAAGCACAATATGGATGGCGCACTTGCCATGATGTATAAACTCATTACTGTAACGCGTGAAAAAAATATAACATTAAAAAGGCAAGATATTGTCAACCTTGGAAAAGATATTGAGTTTTTTGAAGGCGTTGAAACATTTTTTGAAAGGATGACTGCCTATGCTAAAAGTTTGGGGCTTGAACTTAAACATTACATAATTTCAAGTGGACTTAAAGAGATTATTGAAGGTACAAAGATTGCGCATAACTTTGAACGTATTTTTGCATCACAGTTTGCTTATGATAAAAACGATATTCCATTTTGGCCATCACAGGCAGTAAACTATACAACCAAAACACAGTATATCTATCGTGTAAGAAAGAACACTATGGATGATTTATGGAATGCTCGTAGTGTCAATGAATATATTGAGTGCAAAGATGACCTTGTGCCATACTCAAACTTTGTATATTTTGGTGATGGTGAAACAGATATCCCTTGCATGCGTACAGTAAGCAAAAAGGGTGGAAAGTCAATTTGTGTATATGCTCCAAACAAGGCAAAATATGATGAATGTCATAAATTATATCTTGAGCATCGCTCTGACTATCTTGCAGAAGCAGATTATCGCGAAGGCACAGAACTTGACAAAATATGTAAATCAATACTTGAAAAAATAGCATCATATATAAATTGATGTAAGATGCCTACTCTCCGTCAAGAAGGCAGTGGTCAGCAAGAGCACTCTACTATGTCATTTCGAATACTCTATTTTGTCATTTCGAGCAAAGCGAGAAATCTTTCTGATAAAATAATTAAATATTGCTTATAATTTATTAAGACGAAAATTAGTTGCAAAAATTTTTAGATATATGCTAATATAATGTGTAACGGCTACTAGGAGGGAAACTTGAATAATAAAAAGAAAAGTAGTTTTAGTTTTATCTATGCACTCATAATACTACTCATTTGTATTTTGGCAATTTTTGCCTTTGTCGATTTAGGCTCAAATATTGACGAAACTCAGCCATCAAATGTCATTGAAATGATACAAGATGGTCAAGTTGAAGAATTGTATTTTTATAATGGAGAAGGTAGAGTTCTCTTAACTGTTGATAACAGTAAGTTTAAAACAGAAGAAGAGCGTAATCGTTTTCCAGACAACGCTGACTTTTATTTTGAGTACACGTCTACATCACTTGAACTTATTTTAAACGCAGTTGACACATATAATGTCACAGCGGAAAATGATATAGTTTGGGAAAATCCACCAGTAAGGTCAAGTTGGTTTGAAACACTTATGCCAATACTTTACATTGCTCTTGCTTGTGTTGCTGTATTTCTTATTTTCAGAATGTTTGCAAAAAGCAACAACAGTGCAATGCAGTTTGGTAAAAACAAGGCAAGGGTTACAAGTGATGTTAAAGTAAGATTTTCAGATATTGCCGGTGCTGATGAAGAAAAAGAAGAACTTCAAGAAATAGTTGAATTTTTAAAACATCCACAAAGATTTACAGAACTTGGAGCAAGAATACCAAAAGGAGTCTTGCTTGTTGGTAATCCAGGAACGGGTAAAACACTTCTCGCTCGTGCAGTTGCGGGTGAAAGTAATGTTCCATTTTTGTCAATAAGTGGTAGTGATTTTGTTGAAATGTTTGTCGGTGTTGGTGCAAGTAGAGTTCGTGACCTATTTGACCAAGCAAAAAAATGCCAGCCATGTATTGTATTTATAGACGAAATTGACGCTGTAGGCCGTCAGCGTGGAGCAGGACTTGGTGGTGGCAATGATGAGCGTGAACAGACACTCAATCAACTTTTGGTTGAAATGGATGGTTTTGAAGCAAATGAAGGAATAATAGTTTTAGCGGCTACAAACCGTGCAGATGTACTTGACCCTGCACTTCTTCGTCCGGGAAGGTTTGATAGACAAATTTATGTCCATGTTCCAGATGTAAAGGGTAGAGAAGGTATAATTAGAATTCATGCAAAAAACAAACCAATCTCTGATGATGTTGATTTTGTTACTTTGGCAAGAATAACCAGTGGTTTTACTGGCGCTGATATTGAAAATATGCTAAATGAAGCAGCAATCATTGCAGCACGTAACCATAGACCAAAAATAATTATGCAAGACATAACCGAGGGTATAAACAAAGTCATAATGGGACCACAAAAGAAAAGTTTGCTTATGACCGATAAAGACAAACTTATCACAGCATATCACGAAAGCGGTCACGCAATAGTTGGTAAACTTATGGAGCATTGTGAAGATGTCCAAGAAGTATCAATCATCCCACGTGGTATGGCTGCGGGTTATACAATGTCAAGACCAGAAAGTGATGACAACCATATGGGCAAACTTAAACTCAATGATGAAATTGCCATGATGATGGGCGGACGTCTTAGTGAAGAGTTATTTATGGACGACATTTCAACTGGCGCATCAAATGACATTAAACGTGCAACCGAAGTTGCAAGAAAAATGGTTACCCTTTGGGGTATGAGTGATAAATTTGGCTTTATGAGTTTTGGTAGCGAAGAGGAAATTTTTGTTGGTAGAGATTATCAAAGCAAAAATGATTACAGCGAAACGGTGGCTGCTGAAATTGATGCCGAAGTTAAAAAGATTTTGGACTATAACTATGCCCGTGCAAAGAAAATTTTGCAAGAAAATAAAAAGTATGTAAAAGAAATGGCAGAGTTACTTCTTGAAAAGAACACCATTTATAAAGAAGAAGTAGATATGATTCTTGCAGGCAAGTCAAAAGAAGAAATAATCACTCATATGGATGAACAAGAAAAAATCAGACGTGAAGAGGAGCAAAAAGCAAGAATAGAAGGCGAAATTGCAAAAAAGATGAAAGAAATTGACCAAAAAGTCAAAACCGCTGAAATGTATCTCAAAGAGGGAATAATAACTCAAAAAGATTATGACTTGATTTTAAAAGAACGTGATAACGCCTTAAAGAAACTTGAAGAAAACAAAAATGTTGGCGAACAAGAAATTAAGCCAAATGAGCAAGATAGTGAAAATCAAGATACAAAAGATAAAAAAACAACCAAAGATTTAGAGCAAAAAGAAGAACAATTGGACGAAACAAAAGAACAACAAAAGGAGAAAAAAGATGATAAAAAAGAATAGAACTTGGCTAATTGCCATATATGCGATAGTTGCAGTCCTTGTTGTTTTAATTATTGTTTCTTGCTTTATACCAGTAAATAAAAAACCAGAGATTCAAGATCCATATAGTTATGAATTAAGAATAGATGGGTCACTTGCTGAGTATCCACTTCTTGCAGATAAAGATAATAATAAAGAGAAATATGATGAAATAAATAAAGTTTTCAATGACTCATTTAGTGAAAGTTTTATAGTATCATTGTTCTCTGGAAGAATTGGCTACAATAATCGTATAGAATCATCATCAAGCCCATCAACATCGGGTTATACACTTTATCTTGACTATGCAACACCACAAACGATAATGAGAAATGGCGAAATATACACTCAATCATCTTATAGCACTGATCCAATATATTTTGATAGAATCATTGTTCAAGTCACCGAAGGTGAAGGCATGACAACACATTATTTCTACTACTCATGCGACCCTGATTTAAATGACAATTGGGGAACTGATTCTTCATCGTTTAGATATTATAGACAATCATTTGTTGCAAATTTTGATGCACTTTATGATTACTTAACTAAAACACAGGCGTAGAGATTTAAAAAAATACTCGTAACAATTACGAGTATTTTTTTCTTACCAACACCTAAGTTCGTCAGGTATCACAACCTCACAAACGCCTTGTTTTGCTTTGCAAAGTGGGCATTCTTCCCATGCTTCGTCCGAGAAACTTACATATCCACACGATGGACATATCCATCTTACTTTTTTTGCTTTTTTGTAAATAGTTTTGTCTTTAAATTGCTTATAAAGTTCATTAAATAGGTTTTTATGTCTAATTTCAACTTCCATAATCATTTCAAATAGATGTGCAATCTCATCAAAACCTTCTTCATTGGCGGTTTTAATAAACTCATCATAGGCCTCGGCTTCAAGTTCTTCATCTTCGGCAAGAAGTTTAAGGTTATCAAGTAGTTCCCATTTTTCTTTAAAAGGGAAGCCAGCAGATATGTTTATATTATCTATTTGCTTTGGTTCTGCTTCTTGAATTTTGGTATAAAGCATACGCGCATGGTTAAATTCTTGGTATGCAATGGTGTCAATAATTTGTGCAATCGCCTCATAACCATTGTATCTAAAACCATATTCAACAAACTCATACCTTGTCCTTGCTTGGCACTCGGCAGCATATGCTCGTGCCAAATTTTCATAAGTTAAACTATCTTTTAATTTCATAATCACTCCTTTTTTACTTGTTTTATGTTGCCTAAAAAGTAAAATAATATACAATAATTGACCAAACTTCTTTTTGGTGATATAATGCTTTCGTAAATTTTAAATTTAAAGGAATACTTATGCAAAATCGTACACACAATTTAGGGGAATTGCGTCTTAGTGATGCTGGTAAAAAAGTGGAACTTTGTGGCTGGCTTGAAAATGTAAGACGCGTAAGCAAAAGTCTTGCCTTTTTGGTACTTCGAGATTTTTATGGTATCACACAGGCAGTTGTAAACAGCGAAGAGATGATGTCAAAGGTTGACAAAATCAACATTGAGTCCACAGTTAAAGTTTGTGGCACTGTTCGCGAAAGGTCCAATAAAAATAAGGACATTCCAACAGGAGATATAGAAGTTGTTTGTGAAAGTATTGAAGTTTTGGGAGAGTGCATTTATAACGAACTTCCATTCCAAATCAATTTTTCAAAAGATGCTGATGAAAACACAAGATTAAAATATAGGTACTTAGATTTAAGAAATCCAAAAGTCAAACAAAAGATTGTACTTCGTAGTCAAATAGTGAATGAACTTAGACAGTCAATGATAAATAACGGTTTTTTGGAGATAACCACTCCAATACTCACAAGTTCATCACCAGAAGGAGCCAGGGACTATTTGGTGCCTTCAAGAAATTATCCTGGAAAATTTTATGCGCTTCCACAAGCACCACAGCAATTTAAACAACTTTTGATGGCTTCTGGCTTTGATAGATATTTTCAAATAGCACCTTGTTTTCGTGATGAGGACGCCAGGGCAGACAGGTCACCAGGCGAATTTTATCAACTAGATATGGAAATGGCTTTTGCAAGTCAAGATGATGTATTTTCTGTTATTGAAAATGTTCTTCCTCCAGTGTTTGAAAAGTATGGAACATACAAAAAAGCATCAAAAGCACCTTTTGTAAGGATAAAATATGAAGATGCTATGGACACCTACGGTTCAGATAAGCCAGACCTTAGAATAGATTTAAAAGTCACGGATTTCACCGAAATTGTAAAAAATATAGACTTTGAACCATTTAAAAGCAAAGTCACAAAAGCAGTTATTGTAGACAATTTCACACATTCAAGAAAAGTTATAGACAAACTTGTGGAAGATGTTTTTGTACAACTTGAGAAGCGTGTATATTGGTTTAAAATAGACGAAAATGGCAATTTGGTTGGTGGTGTTTCTAAATTTTTACAAGATAAAAAGGCTGAAATAGATAAATTAAATTTAAAACCAAATACATTTATAGGACTTGCCTGTGGTGAAAAACGTGTTGCACAAAAGACGGCAGGACTTATGCTTAAAATGCTTGGTGAAATTTGCCCAGAGCATATGGACAAAGAAAAGTATGAATTTTGTTGGATAGTTGACTTCCCAATGTATGAAATTGGTGAAGAGTCGGGCAAACTTGAATTTTGTCACAACCCATTTTCTATGCCACAAGGCGGGCTTGATGCATTAAACAAAGCAGAAGAAAGCACAGAAGAAGCACTTAAAGTACTTGCATATCAATATGACCTAGTTGTCAATGGCGTTGAACTTTCAAGTGGGGCTGTGCGTAATCATGACCCAAAACTTATGTGCAAGGCATTTGAAATTGTTGGACTTGGCGAAGAGGATGTCAGAGCTAAATTCCCCGCTATGTATAATGCGTTTTGCTATGGTGCTCCACCACATGCGGGTATTGCACCAGGAGTTGATAGAATGGTGATGCTATTAACGGGTGATGAAAGTATTCGTGAAGTCATAGCATTTCCAATGAACAAAAAGGCACAGGATGTGCTTATGGGTGCTCCAAGTGAAGTTGATGAAAAACAACTTCGTGAAGTGCATATAAAAGTTGATTTAAAGGAAGGAAATTAAATGGAACAACAACTTTCAAATGAAATAGATGTAAGAAGAAATAAAATCGAAACTCTAAAAAAAGAAGGAGTTATTGTATACAAAGACAAGTTTGAACGCACTCATAAGATAAGCGAAGCAAGAAAACTTTCTGACGGCGAAAAAGTAAAAGTTTGTGGAAGAATGGTTTTTCGCAGAGTTATGGGTAAGTTCGGTTTTATGCAAATTCGCGATTTAGAAGATAAAATTCAAGTTAGTGTTGGTATAAATGAATTAAATGATGTGGACTATGACTTTTATAAAAAAATGATAGACATTGGCGATTTTGTCGGCGTGGAAGGCGAAATATACCACACTCAAACAGGCGAAATAACTGTAAAAGCATACAGTGTGACACTGCTTAGTAAGGCACTTCGCCCACTACCAGAAAAGTTCCATGGGCTTGTTGACCAGGAAGCAAAATATAGGCAAAGATATCTTGACCTTATATCAAATCAAACCGCTCGCGATGTTTTCTTGGGCAGAAGCAAAGTGCTTGCATTCATTAGAAAATTTTTAGGCGAAAATGGCTTTTTGGAAGTTGAAACCCCAATTCTTCAATCGGCAGTTTGTGGTGCTTCGGCAAAACCTTTTATGACACATCACAATGCACTTGACAAACAGTGTAATCTTCGTATTGCACCAGAAACTTATTTAAAACAGGTTATTGCAGGTGGTTTTGATAGAGTTTTTGAAGTTGCAAAATGTTTTAGGAATGAAGGTATGGACACACAGCACTTGCAAGAATTTACAATGGTTGAGTGGTATGCATCATATTGGAATTTTGAGGATAATATCCGTCTTTATACTAAATTTATTCAAGAACTTTTAATGGAAGTTAAAGGCAGTCTTGAAATTGAATATCAAGGTCAAAAACTTGATTTTTCTGGTGAGTGGAAGAGAATAAACTATGTTGAAGAAATGCAAAAGGTTTTAGGTTTTGACTTCTTAAAGTGCGAAACTCGTGACGAACTTGTTACAGAAGTTGTAAATCGTAAACTTTTTGAAGCCTCAGATTTTGAAGGAATAAACACACTTGGCGGAGTTATAGATTATATTTATAAACGTAAAATTCGTGAAAATATTATTCAGCCAACTATTTTATATAACTATCCAGCGTGTCTAATTCCGCTTGCAAGAAGAAATGATAAAAACAATAAAATAATAGATGTTTTCCAAGTGCTTTGCATGGGTAGTGAACTTTGCAAGGCTTACAGCGAACTTGTTGACCCAATAGTCCAGCGCGAAGAACTTGAAAAACAAGCCAGAGCAAAACTTGGCGGAGATGACGAGGCGATGGAACTAGATGAAGATTTTGTTCTTGCCATGGAACATGGTATGCCACCAATTTCAGGTCTTGGCTTTGGTGTTGATAGGCTTATGATGTTCCTCTTTAATCAGGAATCTATAAGGGATGTAGTTCTCTTCCCCCTCATGAAGTAAAAAACACAAAATTGTGGGCGTCTGCGTCGTTTGCTGTCGGGCAACCCTCACACAGTCATTTGGGTGACCAAACTCCTGCGTGAGGGTACCCGCCGAGCCTAGCATCCGCCACGCAATTTTGTGTTTTTTGTTAGATTGAGCCTCGTTGTCGGGGCTATTATTGTATTTTATGAATAAGTACAGAGTACACTCAAGTTGGTTCGCACCGTTCTTTTTTGCCTTTTCCGCTTACTTTTGCCTATTTTTTCTAGTTTTTATGATTATTTTAGTATTATTTTGTCATTCTGAGGCACCAAAGGTGCCGTGAGAATCTCAACATTTATAAATTTTACGTGGCTTGATACCCCGAGCCTAGCATCCGTCACACAATTTTGTGTTTTTTGTTAGATTGAGCCTCGTTATCGGGGCTATTTTTGTGTTTTACTATTATGTACTCCTACTTTATCTATTTTGTATATTATTTTAATTTCTATAAACTCAACAGTTATTCATAATAGCCAAACTCCTGCGTGAGGGTACCCGCCGAGCCTAGCATCCGCCACACAATTTTGTGTTTTTTGTTAGATTGAGCCTCGTTATCGGGGCTATTTTTGTGTTTTACTGTTATGTACTCCTACTTTGGTCTATTTTTTCTAGTCTTTATGGTTATTTTAGTATTATTTTGTCATTCTGAGGCACCAAAGGTGCCGTGAGAATCTCAACTGATTTGAGTTGGTATTTTGCTTTTTGTTTAAAACACTTGCTAAATAATTCTAGATGTTTTATACTAACTATGTTAGGGCAATTAACTCAGTTGGTAGAGTGTCACTTTGACGTAGTGGAAGTCAGGAGTTCGAGTCTCTTATTGCCCACCAAATATAAAAACCGATTGCAAAAGCAATCGGTTTTTTAATCAATATTTGTTTTTGTGTAAACTGTAAAAATTTTATTTTTTGTATAATTGTCATTCTGAGGCACTTTAGTGCCGTGAGAATCTCAAAAGATGCCTTGCCATCCCTAGATGCAACGCCACTAATGTTTAAGTTTGTAAAATCATTTTATATTGTTTTTTATTGTATTTTTATATAGATTTATGATACTTTAAAGTTATGGATAAATATATTGAACAAGTTTTTAAAAACAAAAAAGCAAATATTGCAAAACTCCAAAAATATGGTTTTGTTTTGAATAATAATGTGTACATATATAAAAAATCAATATTAAATAACCAATTTGAAGTACAAATATCTATTTCTGAAAAAGATATTGCTGGTGACATTAAAGAAATAGAAACCAATGAAGAATATACCTTACATCTTGCGCAAGATTATGTAGGTAGTTTTGTTGGAGATGTCCGAAAAGCATACTCTGAGGTTTTGGAAGATATCTCTATAAATTGTTTTGATGATGATGTATTTAAAGGTGAAAAAGCAAAAGATATAATTGAATATATATTCAATCGTTATGGTGATAAACTTGAATTCTTGTGGCCAAAGTTTTCTAACAATGCAATAGCAAGGAGAAAGGAAACGAGTAAGTGGTATTTGGTTTTGGTCAATATACAATTGAATAAACTTTCAACCTTATTTAAAAATAATAATGAATATAAAGATGTTTTGGTACTAAGAACAAGTGATGCAAAAAATTTAATTGATAACACTAAATTTTTTCCAGCGTATCATATGAACAAAAAAAATTGGATAAGCGTGCTACTTGACAGTGATGTTGATATAAATTTTGTTTATTCACTAATAGACGATAGTTTTAATCTGGCAGTGAAATAGATATTTCATCTACAAGGTTGGTGTGAATTATCTTTGAAAGGTCAGTAGATAGATATTTTTTATTGTCGTCAGCAAATACCGTGGCGACATTTTTATAACCAGAGAGCACACAACCTAAAAAATTTGCACCACCAGAAATGCCACAAGGAATACCCATACTGTTTAATTTTTGTGCCATTGCAATTGCATCATCGTCTGTTATTGGTATAATTTTATCTACAATACTCTCATCGTAAAGTTTTGGTATAAGTCCATCGGACAATCCTTGAATTTTATGTTCACCTTTGCTATAGCCAAGGGTTAAAATTGATGCAGAAGCAGGGTCTATGGCAATAATTTTTACACATTTTTGTTTTAAATATCCACCAGCACCGGAAAGTGTACCGCCCGTTCCCACACCACTTACAAAAGCATCGGGAGTGACTATTTTTAAGATTTCTTTTCCAATATTTTCTTGTGCGATTTTATTATTTTCATTTTCAAACTGGCGAATATATGTGGCTTTATGTTCTATTGCATATTTTTGTGCTTGGTCAAAACACTCTTTAAAGTCATTGCATAAAACTAACTTTGCACCATAAAGTGTTATAAGTTTTTTACGCTCATCACTCATATTTTTGGGCATAAAAATTGTGACCTTTAAACCTAAAAATGCGCCAAGACTTGCAAGTGAAATCCCCATATTTCCGCTCGTTACTTCTACAATTTCGTCACCACTTTCAAGGTTTGCCGCTTTTAACATCAAAAGTGCAGCACGGTCCTTGACTGAGCCTGAAAAATTATACCACTCACATTTTGCATAAATATTGCTTGTCTTGCCTTTGTAAAGGGTTTTTACATGTAATGTTGGAGTATTCCCAACAAAAGTTTTCAAATAATCATAGTGTTTCATATCACTTATGTTATGCCAAAATTTAAAATTTTGTCAAATTATTAAATTACTTGTATTTGTGCCCGGTTTGTTGTATAATTTATTCAAATGGAGGAATGATGGAAAAAGAATTTTTGAAAGTTTTCAAACCTAAAGAAGGTTGGATAGAAATAGATAAATCTTTATATTCAGTTTATGGGCTTGATAAAAATTCACAAGCAAAAGTGGTTAGTGCTTATAAAATTGGGAATTTTTTGGAGGCAGAAAACACACTTACAATATACGATTACGGCAAACAAAAGTCGCTTCTTGATGATATTGATGCAGAATATAAGGACTTACAACTTGATATTAAACTTCAAGATGAATATGGTGCTTTTCCAGAACATTGGGAACATAAAGGCAATATGCTTTATAGTGTACTAAGACTAGTAAAATCTCCAAATATTCGTATGATTGATATTTTCTTAAATAATAATGGCAATATTTATTGTGTACACACCTATCTTGATAAGTCTGATAAAGATTTGTCACTTGATGCAATTTGTAAAAAGTATAAGGATATAGGTTATATCTTAGATGAAATCGGGAATTTATAAACATAACTATGACATTTTGATGCAACAGCAGATAAATGGGTTAAAAAATAAGCCTAAAATTTTGCTTCATAGTTGTTGTGGACCCTGTTCATCTACATGCATTGAAAGGCTTAAACCTTACTTTGATGTCACTGTGTTTTATTATAATCCAAACATCTATCCAAAAGAAGAATTTATAAAACGTCTTGAAACTCAAAATAAAGTTTTAAGTTATTTTGATGTAGATTTAAAATATCTAGAATATAACGAGGAAGAATATTTGTCCAAAGTTCAAGGTCTTGAACTCGAAAAAGAGGGTGGCGAGCGTTGCAAAAAGTGTTTTTATTTGCGTCTTAAGAAAACTGCCGAATTTGCAAAACAAAATGGCTATGATTATTTCGGTACAACCCTAACTGTTAGTTCGCACAAAGATGAACAAATAATAAATAAAATTGGTGAAGAAATTTCTAATCAACTTAATATACCTTTCTTATATTCAGATTTTAAAAAACATGACGGCTACAAAAGAAGCATTGAACTTTCAAAACAATTAAATTTGTATAGACAAAATTATTGTGGATGCAGGTTTTCGTTAAGGAGAGATTTTGAAATACGCTAAATATGTAAAACCTAAAAAAAATAAAGATTTAATCGGCACCATATCTTCTATTGTACTGTTAGTTGCATTTTTGGTGCTTGCTTTTTTTGTTGGTGTAATGTTTTATTGCAATGTTGCACTTGGATATTATCCAATATCGGGAACTAGTATGCAACCACTCATAAACGCAAGCGGGTTAAATACTGATTATGTTTATGCTACTTATGATGTATCAAATGTCACTTATGGTGATGTCATCATTTTTCATCATCCAGATGCCACACAAGCAAGTGGTTATAGACAAGTTATAAAACGCGTTATCGCACTTGGCGGTGACAATGTGATGATTAAAAATACATTTCGTCTAGTTGAAAATACCGACCAGACCTATTATGCACTTTACATTCAGTATGGTGGTGAAGGTGAGTTCGTTGAAGTTGATGAAGATTATGTGATTGACAAAACATCATATCGTTCACTATACTTTGGTGATTTTTATGTAGATGATGACCACGATAAGACATTTCTTTTTGATGAATATGGCAATCCTTACATTCATTTAGAAGAAGGACAAATCTTTTATGCGGGTGATAATAGATTAAACTCAAACGATTGCTTTGATTATGGTCCTCAAGAAGTTTCAAATATCGTTGCTGAAGTTAGGTATATAATTTATGGGGGAACAAACAGAATTTGGCAAGTAATACTGCAAATGCTAGGAATATATAAATGGAACTAGAAAAAATAGAACTTTATAACTTTCGCAATTACAAAAGCGCAAGCATAAGTTTTGATAGTGGCTTAAATGTTATCTGTGCAGAAAACGCACAGGGAAAAACCAATTTACTTGAAGCCATCTATTTTTGTGTTGTCGGAAAAAGTTTTCGTGCAACTAGAGAACGTGAAGTCATAAATATGCAAAGTGATATTGCAAAAATAAAAGTTTTTATTAAAAAGAATGTTGGAAAAAGCATAATTGAAATCATTTTTTCAAGAAAAGAAAAGAAAACTGTAAAAATTGATGGCATTCCTATTAAAAGGCTTAGCGGATTACTTGGTGAGTTTAATGGTGTTTTTTTTGCGCCTGATGAACTAAAACTTATAAAAGAAAGTCCAGAAGATAGACGACGATTTATGGACATAGATATTTCGCAAACAACCAAACAATATGTTTATATACTTTCACGCTATAATGAAATTTTGGCGAATAGAAACAAACAATTAAAACAAAATATATCACGCCATGACCTTGAAAATATTATAAGTATTTGGGATGAACAACTTGCTGATTACGCACAAAAAATCAAAAAATATAGGCAAAATTTTGTAATTTCGCTTTTGCCATATGCAAAAAAAGCACACGAATTTATTACCGACGGGAAAGAAGACCTTCGTGTTGAATATGTTACCATTAAAGAAAACACAAAAGAAGAGATAATAAATAAACTAAAAACCAATTTAGAAAAAGATATTGCACTTGGTTACACAACCTATGGTGTGCATCGCGATGATATAAAGGTTACAATAAATGGTGTTGATGTAAGGTCATATGGTTCACAAGGACAACAACGAACCGCGGCACTTTCGTTAAAACTTGCAGAACTTAGTATTATTGAAGAGATAACACATACAAGGCCAGTACTACTACTTGATGATGTTTTAAGTGAACTTGACGATTCAAGAAAAAAACGTCTTCTAAAATATTGCCAGGGAACACAAACGTTTATAACCTGTACAGCATTTAATTATCCCGATATAAAATGTAATAAGATAGAAATAAAAAATGGTGAGTGGAGTAAAATCGAACAATCTCAAAGTGTATGAGATGCTTCGTCAGCCGTCAGGAGAGCAAATCTCAGCATGACACATTTAAGTCATTCTGAGGAATTTGAAGTATTTTGGTGCATATTTTCAAATTCTTCTTTGGATACATAATGGTAATATTCAAAACTACCATACTTATCTAACGTATCTTGCATCGCTTTTTGAGCACGGTTGCATAAATCTTCATTCCTTTCACGAATGTTTAGTGACAAGTCGGGGTAGATTGGGTCACAAATATACACACTTATTTTTGGACGTTTTTTGACAAGTCTTCTTAGTCCTTTGGTTTTTCTAAAAAGCAATATGTATGGAATAACTGGCACATTGTTTTTTGATGCAAAGTGGAAAGCACCGCTTTTAAAAGGTCTAAGGCGATTATAATATGGCCACATACTACCTTCAGGGAAAACATGTACAAATCTATTTTTCTTTAAATAACAAGTTATTTGTCGATAAAAGTTCATATGTGCCTTTGGAGTTTCTGGAAGAGGCATAACACCAAAAGCGGACATAAGTTTGCCAACATATGGCACATCAAAATTTTCTTTTCTTGACACAATGTGAGAGCGGCGGAAGCGTTTTACAAAAGTTGTTGCAATCATAAAGTCAACATAATGCACGTGATTTGAAATTGTTATTGCGCCACCTTTCACGTTTTTAAGTTTTTTCTTGCCATAAACTTTTATTCCAAGTCCAATTTTCCCATATAGGAAAAATATTGGACGAGCGATAAAATGATAAAAAATAAATTGAAAAGTTCTAAAAAACCAACTTTTTTGATATTTATATTTATCATCAACAACAAGTTTGTTATGTTTTTTTGTGGTATTTTCAACAACAATGCCATCAGGAAACTCTGGCATTATCGCAATCTTTTCTTTTGAAAATATCATTTGTTGCATGGTAATATAAGTATATCAAATTTTAACAAGTTGTCAAACACAAACCAATAAATGTTTGACTTTATGTCGCACATATATTATTATATTTAATAAGATATTTAAGGAGAAAATTATGGGTCTTTTTAATTTTATAAAAAAACAATTACTTGAAGTCATTGAGTGGAAAGATAGTTCAAAGGATACAATCGTTTATCGTTTTCCATTAACTGATAGAGATGAAATAATGACATCATCTACTTTGGTTGTTCGTGAAAGCCAAGTGGCAATATTTGTCCATAAAGGTGAAGTGGCAGATGTTTTTCAGCCAGGTACATACAAACTTTCAACCGAGAACATACCATTTTTAACAAAAATTTTATCACTTCCAACAGGGTTTGAATCACCAATAAAGGCAGAAGTATATTTTGTCAACACAAAGCAGTTTGTTGGGCAAAAGTGGGGCACACAAAACCCAATAATGATGCGTGATAGCGAGTTTGGAACGGTTAGACTTCGTGGCTTTGGTGTTTATTCATTTAGAGTTAGTGATGCAAAACTTTTTATGAAAGAAGTTTTTGGTACAAATGAAGTTTATAAAGTTGAAGATGTTGCAACCCAAATCAAACCTATGCTCATTCAAGCAGTAACTGATGCAATTGCAGAAAGCAAAATTTCCGCCATTGACCTTGCTGCAAACTATAGAGAGTT
Organism: uncultured Clostridia bacterium; assembly: GCA_944376845.1. Lineage (GTDB taxonomy): Bacteria > Bacillota > Clostridia > Christensenellales > UBA1242 > UBA5893. The sequence goes on from CALWDZ010000006.1 coordinate 45,856, forward strand.
TTCAAATGAAATTTTGAAATCTAGCGAACTTGAATTTTCAAAGTACGGGCTTAAACTTTGTAGCGTTGTAATTGAAAATCTTTCACTTCCAGAAGATGTTGAAAAGGCTCTTGACGAAAGGACAAAACTTGGAGTGCTTGAAGATAAAATGGGTACATACACTCAATATCAAGCGGCACAAGCAATACGTGATGCTGCACAAAATGAAAGCGGTGGAAATCTTGCTGGGCTTGGTGTAGGACTTGGTGCGGGTACAACCATTGGCGGAGTTTTTGCAAATAACATAACAACAGAAAATAAGCCAAAGGAAAAAACCACAACTTGTGAAAAATGCGGTGCCAAAATGCGTGAAGGTGCAAAGTTCTGCCCAGAGTGTGGAGCACCTCAAGGTGCTGTTTGTCCAAAATGTGGAAAGGCGGTTTCCAAAAATGCAAAGTTCTGCCCAGAATGCGGTGAGAATTTGAAAAAAGAAATAGTGTGCAAAAAGTGTGGTGCAAAAATTAAAAAAGGTGCAAAGTTCTGTCCAGAATGTGGCACAAAAGTGGAATAAAAAATGGCGGATACACAGTTTGAAACTATAATTAAAGGAACTCAAGACAAATGTTCTTCTTGCGGAGGACATTTGTATTTTTCACCTGAGGACCAATCACTTAAATGTGAATCTTGTGGCGGGCTTGAAAAGATTGTGTTTGACCATAACAACGAAAAGCACAATTATGAAGTAAATAGTGAAATAAAAGAAGAACATAAAAAATTCGCCGAAGAAAATAAAGTCTTTAAATGCTCTTCTTGTGGTGCAAATGTTGTATTAAATAAATTAGATGTTGCTACTCGTTGCCCATATTGTGACAGTAGTATAGCAATTGCAGAAGATGTTGAAATAGGGCTTAGACCAGACTCTATTATACCTTTTAAATTTGGGGCGGAAAAAGCATCCAAACTTTACAAAGACGGGCTCAAAAAGAAGTGGTTTTTGCCTAGTATTTTCAAAAAAAGTCCACCTATGGACGAGATAAAAGGTGTATATGTTCCTTGTTTTAGTTTTGATGCAAAATCACACACGGTATATCGTGGTAGGCTTGGAAGAAATTATACTACGACGTCAAGAAATGGGCACACAAGAACACATACCACATATTTTTCAATTTCTGGTGCACGCGACTTTGAGCATCACGATATTTTGGTGGAAACAAGTTCGCATATCGACCAAATTGTTTTCAACGGTATAAAACCATATAATTTAAAAGAACTTGTGGTGTATAACGATGCGTTTATTCGTGGTTACAGTTTGGAGCATTATGACCAAGCACTTGAAAATTGCAAAAAAGTTGCAAATAGCATAATGGAACAAACTATTCGCAATCAAATTTTGTCATCGTATACATATTCTTTTGTAGAAAGTTATAGCCAAAATGTAAGTTTAAGCGAAGAAAAGTATTCTTACTACATAGTTCCGACATATAGCGTAAAATATAAGTACAAAGGCAAAGACTACTTGACATATATGAATGGGCAAACAGGTAAAGTTGGTGGAGGGCTTCCAAAATCGCCAGTCAAAATTACATTTTTTGTACTTATGTTAATTGCAATACTTGCAGGCATAATATTATTGTTTTATTATTTCTAAAATAAAATTTTGTATATCTAATGACACCGTTGTGTCTTGTCGAGCCATAGGCGAGATTCTTTTACAGTCATAAGTTTCCTTTTAATACACATCTTCTGTGCTGTTAAAGTAATCTCGTGCAAAAAATTGCTCAAGAGTTATATTTGCACCAGCACATATCTTTTTTATTGTTATAACTTTTGGACATTTAATTTTTCCATACATAAAATCAAATATTGTGGATGGCGTTAGATTAGAATTTAAACAAAGTGATGTTAAATTGGTTTTATTTTCTTCCACAAGTTCTAAAATTCTTTTTTTTATTGCATCGTTTATGGTCATATATTTATTTCTTTATAAATTCAATTAAATTTTTCTTTTTGTTCAGTGGCAAATTTTCAATCAGAGTTTGCAATTCTAAATCTATTTCATAATCTTCAATATTTGAACTAAAAAATCTATCAATAGGGAATTCACAAACTTCTAAAATTTGTAATAGTTTTTCAACAGTGAGAACTATTCTGCCACTTTCAAGTTGTGCAACATATTGCGGGCTCATACCAATTCTTAAACTTACTTCTCTTGCAGAAAGCCCGGCTTTATTTCTAATATATCCAATTCTTGATAAAATTTCTTTTACAGTCATAGATTCCTCAGTAAAATTATAAGTTATTATTCATCTTTTACTGTGCACGGTGAGACATAAAATATTTTAAAAAAAGTCCAAAATGAATACTCAAAAACATAAATATATGTTATTATTATTAGCGATAGTATTCAATATATTTATTTTTGGAGTTTTTATTTATGGAAATACATAAGATTTGTTCATTTTTTGGTCATAGGCATATTGAAATTAGTGAAGATTTGCGAATAAAGTTAAAGACCTTATTGGAAATGTTAATCATGGAACACAATTATACAACTTTTTATTTTGGTGGTTTTGGTGAGTTTGATGATTTGTGTTGGCAAATAATTACAGAGTTAAAACAAAAATATTGTTTCATTAAAAGAGTTTATGTTTGTGAAGATTTTAAATTTGTAGACAGACCACATAAACGCCCTGCTTGGCTAAAAGACAGTGATTATGAAGAATTTATTTATTTAGATATGGACTACAAAGGATTTTATAAAAGAATATATTTTCGTAATTGTGAAATTATTAAGCAAAGTGATTGTGTTATTTTTTACGTTGAAAGGTTTGAAAATAGCAATGCCTATAAAGCATTGAAATTTGCAATAATAAAAAGGGTAAAATGTATTAACATCGCCAACTATATTTAAACATAATATTTTTACTATGTTGTAAAGTCAAGTAAATTTAAGCAAAAAGTTTAAAAAAATTTTTAAAAATGTAAAATAATGCTTGAATGACACAAAATACCACTCTTGCAAGAGTGGTATTTTGCTAAAAAGACTGAGATAAGCATATTTGTTGTAGCAAGAAAAAGCGTGCAAATGCAAGCCTATTTTACCAATATAAATTATGCTATCGCTTTAAGATAAGTATCAAATAATTGCCCTGATGTTGCATAACCTAGAACTTGACGCGGGTAATTATTTACCCAATCTTCAACTTTCTGAATATCATCAGCGGAGTATTTAGACAAATCACGCCCTTTTGGAATAAGTCGGCGAATTTCACGATTAAGCCGTTCATTTGTGCCACGCTCACAAGAGCAATAAGGATGACAATAGTATACACTTGTGCGTTTACTTTTTCCATAAATAGATTTCTCTAAGCCAACGAAATCAGCAAACTCACTACCATTGTCAACCGTTATAGACTTAAACACTTGTTTGAATTTTTTGCCAAAGCGTCTTTCAAGTTTGTTCAAACACTGTACAACACTTTCAGCCTTTTGATTTTCCATTTTAAAAATTATTTCTTTTCGAGTAAGACGTTCACTCAAAACCAACAAAGCAGACTTTGTAGAACCACACACACAGTCCATTTCCCAATGCCCAAATGTTTTACGTTCTTTTATATCAATAGGGCGTTTCTCAATAGAAGTGCCTTTTGGTGCACGTTTAATTACTTTACGATAAGTTTTTTGTTTTCGTTTACCAAGTTTTAAGTTTGAAAAAATACCAATTTGAATATATCTATAAAGCGTTGTTTTGCTAATTGAAGTTTTAAAGTTAAGTTTATCGTGTTTAATTTGCCCAAGAACAGCACAAGCAGAAATCTTATCTTTTTTGACACGATTTTCAACATAACGAACAAACTCAAAGTCATTACCAACTTTGAGCGGTCTACCTTTCCCAGTACATAAGTTATTATATCGTTGTTGTGCAACATCCGCACCATAAGAAATATAATAGTCCCAAGTACTACCATTCAATTTCTTATATGCACCACGTTTTAATTCATAGTAGAGTGTACGAAGTCCAATTCCTACAGTTGAAGCAATCTCTTTTTTATCAACTTTGGCATTCATTAGTGTTTCAATTTTAACACGCTGAGTGTATGTCAAATTTTTATGACCTTTTCTATTGTTCATTGTTATGTTCTCCTAAAAATAAAATAACATAAAAAATTTTACAAATCAAACAGGTTATTGTACAATATTTGACAAGGAGATATAAAAAATGGCAGAGAAACAAAACGACAAACATACCTGTATTTTATGTGGGAAAAAAATAAGAAGTAATTATACATATTGTAAAGATTGCTATTACAATGTTCAAGAGAGAATACTAGAACTAGACGGACAAAATCAATCACCAATAAAATTAAGAGATTATTACTATAATGCAAAAGACTATGCACTAAGAACAAATAACGAAAACAAAGTTTATTACCAAAAACTAACAATGTCTGCGATAGCAAATCTCTTAGTAGAAGTAAGTGATGATGACGATTTGAAATGCAGATTAGAAAAAGACTTCAAAACAATAGATAAAAGTATCGTTGAAAAACAACAAAGACCACAAACAAAAGAAAAAATTAATATTGAAACAAAAGAACAGCCAAATAAAAGGACACAAGATGGACACTATGTGATGAGCGACCTAGAAGTACGAGTTGATGACGCTATCTACAGTTTAGGCTACGCACACGCCTACGACATTAAAGTCGCAGAAATAACAGAACGTGCCGTTCAATGTGATTGGTATATACCTGTAACATTTACTGACGGAATATATATTGAATTATGGGGAGTCAACAATGACAGTAAATACGAAAGGAATAAAGAAGAAAAAATTGAATTGTACCAAAAACACAAACTTCACCTAATACAAATAGAATACGATGAAGCAAAAAACGATACGTCCAGACTGATGAGTATGTTAAAAGCCAGAATAAAAGAAGAAATAAACGAAATAAAAAAGTGATAAACTATGCTTAAGAGTATTAGGCGACCCCTTGTCATATAACAAGTGCCACGCGGTGCGTGGCAGACAAGGGGTCGCCTTTGCACAAGCAGAATTGAGCCCAAAAACAAAAAAGAAAGGGGTGTTCACACTAAACCGTTTGTGAAACACCCCTTTTTTAATCTTTATTTTAAATTTTTTCACACTCAAAAGAAATGGCAAAAACACCTATTAAAAATAGGCGTCATACCTTTAAACAACATAAAAGTTTATACAAAAAAATTAAACCGCTATTCCATAATCATATAAAGTTTGTTGTCTATACTTATACCGAATATGCAAAATATCTCGTTCGTAATCTATCACATCATCAAATAACACAAATTTCAAAACAAAGTCCTGCATTACAGTTGCAACATCACTATGATGTAATTTCAAGATAACACAATCTGGTATTCCACGACTATACAATATTTTTTCATTAGTTTTAGAAATGTATTTAGTAATATAGTCAATAGCGTTACCATTTTTTACTTCAAATTCACTCAATTGAGCAAAATCATTACGCCCAAAAGCATCAGCAAAAAAGGTGTTTTGATGTGTAATTTGCATTTTGTGTTGTGCAGTAGAATAGTCTTTACATTCTTCAATTTGTCCAACCATTTCATCCTTTGGAATATACATTAAAGCGTGAAAATGTAAACGCTTTGTTTCAGGAGCATACTCAAAAACACCCATATACTTCCAACCACGACGAGTATGGAAGTTTGAGAGTGTTCGTTTTAGTTTCTGACGAAAAGAAATGGCGTCGTGCTTTTTATTATCATAAGTAATTGTTACAAAATGTGTCCATTTATTCAAGCGTGCTTTTCTTCGAAAAAGTTTAAGGCGTTTATGCAAATTAGAAATCTTTCTGTCAATACCAGTTTGGACATAATTGTCAATATCGTCAATCTGCCCAAATTCATCAATAATAGTGTCTTTCACGAACTCAAACATATTTTTACGTAAAACGCCACTTTTGATTGCAGTAAAATAAACATAATCAAAAAAGTAGTCCAATTTGCTCTTCATTTTCTTTCTAGGTAACACTGACTGATATTTCTTAAGCACACTTGCAACATAATGTCCACCGTCATTGTATACTTTGAAATATTGCTCTTCGTTGACTTTACGGTTGTTATCATAAAAAACACCACTATCAGTGAAGTAAGAATACATATTATCAAAAGGTGTCAATTCAAAACTTCTTGCACAACCTTGCATAAAAACTCCTATTTAGAAACAAAAATTAGGTTAAATGGTGTCTAAAAAGACACCATTACCCAAACTAATTTTTAACAACTTCGAATTCTATCATCTCTAATTGATAATTATCGCCGTAATCTTTTTCTCCGCCAGTTTGTTCACCAGAAATACTTACATATTCCCAACTATCAGAAGTTTCATTGTATTGAAAAATGATATTAAAATTAAACGAACCGTATAATGTAGAACCAACTAAACCAACATTATTGGGATGAGAATAAGCAAATACATATACAATTTGATTATTTTCATTCATAGTCAACTCATCATATGTATCATCAAAAAGTACAGTTTCAATCTTCGCAACTTTGTCATTAAAAACTTCCAAAGTAAAATTTTTAGTTAAAGCAACATCTAGGGTTTCGGCACCACCACTCGATGTAATTCTAAAAGACATAGAAACATCATAAGAAGAAAATTCATCCAAAATTATACCATCGGTATTAGCCTCACGATTAAACGTAGCAACATATGAAGTAGCATCATTTCCAATAGTAATTGTATAACGTAAACGCCAACAATCATTAAAAACACTGTAAATCATTTCAGTATAGTTATAAGTTACATTATTTGCACTTGAAAAATCTGCATTCATAGATATAGTATCAACATCTTGAACATTTACAGATTGATAACCAGCAAAAGTTGTATAATATGGAGACGAACTTGTTATATTCCCATTTTCATCAATATAAAATTGTTTCATACTTGAAGGGAAAATTAGAGTATCGTCAGTTACAAAATAACCAGAATACAAATACTCAAATTTTGCGTAGTATGTTCTATCGGTATTTATTTTCAATTCCGAAAGTTCTTCATTGGTATAAACATTATTATAATTCTTATTCTGCCAACCTACAAAACGCATAAGTGTAGGTGTTGAAACTTCTGGAATAGTTACATAAGGTGTATCTTTTGGAACTATAACAGTCGAAATTAAATCAACTTCAGAATTATAGAAAGACACAACATATTCAACCTGTTCATAATATGATATAAAGGAAACATTGGAAGTAACAACATAAGTAGATAAATCTACTTGCTGTGGTATTAAACCAGAAGTTTGCCAATACTTAAACTCATAATGTTCTTTTGTTGGTATATCAAAATCTAAATCGCCAACAACTTCACCATAATTGACTTGTTTTGTACCAATAATTTGACCCATTATCCACGATGTAGTAAATGTAACTGTAAATGTCTGTATCTCATATTTTGCCACAAATGTCACACTACTATTTACTTGATAAGTCGAAAAATCAATTATATCAGTACCATTTATTGTCCAGCCCAAGAAATCGTAACCAGTTTTTGCAGGGGCAACCTGTTCAGTGACATAAGAACCCTGTTTTAATATTTCTGTATAGATATCTTCATCATCAACACTAAAAACAACATCATAATAGTAGGTTATATCTGCAACAAAAGTTGTATCTGCCCAAATACGCTGAGAAGAAATATCTACCAAACTACCACTAAGTGTCCAGCCATTGAATACTTTGTATGTAGTATCTTCAATATCAACATCCGTTGCATATTCGCCATTTCTAACTTGCTGTGTTTCCTTAACTCCGTTTTCATACATAAACGTTACCGTATGAAGTTTAGTAAATACTGGAAGATATGTGGTGTCTGAAGTAATAGCCTTAGAAGAAACATCTACAACATTAACACCGTCCAATGACCAACCGTCAAACTCATAACCAGCCTTTGATGGTGTACTTGGAAGTGTTGCAAAACCATTTTCAACTACTATTTGACTGTCATATTCTGCGTTATCTACCATAAATTTAACATCATATTTCTTTGTTACGTTAGCAACAAATGTTGTATTCTCAGAAACTTGATAAGTAGACAAATCAACCCGTTCACCATTTACAGTCCAGTAATTAAAAATCACATACTCTGTAGATGTTGGCTCAGTTACAGTAACAGTAGAGTTTTTGTCTACAATTTGAATGTTATATAACACACCGTTAAAGTCAAAACGTGCAACAACCTTGCCTTCAAAAACGATGTCTGAGATAAAATCATCATAATAAGCCAAAGCCTTTTCTAATTCATCAATTCTTTGATTTAAGTCAACTATAGTTGACGCATTACTTTGAACCAAAGCACTCATTTCAGATATTTGAGAGTTCAAGGTCTTAATTTGACTTTGCAAAATATCTATAGTATCAATATTATTCTTAATAACGGTTTGTAACTCACTGTTTACATTACGCAAATCAGAAATTATACCATTCAAGTTCAATATTTGCTCAGCAAAACTACCATTACTATTTTCCAAATTTTTTATCTGGACTTCAAGCGAAGAAATAGTACTTTCATTGTCTTTAATAGTCTTTTCATTATCAGCATTTATTTGTGTCAAATTATCAACTTGCTGTTGAAGTGAAGACTTATCAGACTCTAAACTTTCAATTTGTTTTTGCTTTGTATCATTATCTTGCGTTAATGTATCAACTTGACTTTTTAAACTATTTAGAAGTTCATCATTCTTTATGGCGTCATTATAACCTTCATTATACTTGTCTTCTAAATCCTGCTGAGTGTATAAATTTTCCGTATCACTAACTTGAAACGCCAAAGGAAGAGCCAAGCAAAGCATTAAAACTAAAATGACAATAATAAAAACAAATTTACTAGAACTTTTAGTTTTATTCTTCATTTTTACTCCTTTTTATTTTTCTCATTCAATTCGCTTACAAAATAACTATTTTGCATTTTAAGTTCATCAAAACTAGCCTTTTCGGTGATATATTCGGGTAAATCACCAATACCCACACTTGAACGCAAAGACTTTAAATTAAAGTAATCACTAAAACAGTCAGTAGAAAAGCGTTTACTATATATCTTTTTGTTCATTAAATAATATTTTTTATCATCCACAGCACTATCTTGAGTACCTTTTTCAACTTGCAAATTAAGTACAGAATAACCAAAAATGTTATGAATGTTTGTATAATGTTTAAAAAAGAAATTGACAATTTGTTTTATTAAATAAATAGGGAGAGAGTTATCACCACGATTATATCTATACTTAACATACAAATTTTGAAATTTATCAATAACAAAACCATAAACAAGTTCAAACAATGAAAATAATGGCATTGCCAAACGCTCATCGCCAGTACTTTCAATATGGACAATATCAAGCAAATCACGAGCGTCAGCACCCCAACTTTCAGGTCGTTGTTCATCTGTAATCACTTTTACAAAAGGGAAATAGTCTACTGTTGCTGAGTGCCTAACCATTTTAAGCCAGTCATTAAAACCATCATTTTTTTGATTAGTAATATCTTCATTCTTTTTTATTTCTTTAAGTTCAAGATTATTTTTTCGTTCTTTGCCTATCTCTGTTATATTCACAACGCCAAATTCAAAACTATCTTTATTGATATTGTCCGCAATAAGTTTTTTACCAAGTCGCAGACTATCGAAGTCCAAAATATGTGAGTGTCTTGAAAAACTATCTATAAATCTACTATCTCGTTTAAAAAAATCTTCATTCCAAACGGGAAAATTACCAATGTCATCAATTAAATTGTCTACACGAATTGAATAGTTTGACAAAATCAAACTACTTTGAACTATGTAAATAAAGTATAATTGAGAATATGTTTCCAGCACATCCCAAATATTAGTCATTTTGAGTTTGTCATCATACCAAACACCGTAGAGTGTGAATTCGTAATCAAAGATAAAATTTTTAAAGTTATACCCAAACAACTTTTTTAAGTGCCTTAAACAAGATTTTTCAACTGCGATATCTTGCGTTTGAATACTCCAAAAATATTCAATATGCTGAATAAACTTTCTGCAAGTCGCCAAATTATATATCAGGTGTCTATTTATTGCTTGTTTTAAAGTATTTTCTAAGTTTACCCACGGGAAATTTGGAAACTTCAAATCATTCAAAAGTAGTTTTTCAAATGCTTTATCTCTAAACATACACTCTTGACTAAGCGACATATCTGTAATAACCGTTGTTTTCTTTTTGCCCATTGTTCCACAAACCATAAGCACAATAGGGCGTTCATTTATAAAACCACAGTTCCTACGCTCAAAATGGTGCAATCGTGCATAACCAATTTTTCTACACATTTTGTATACAATCACACAAATTATTAAAAGCCAAACTGGAAGTGGCACAGTGGCAAACATTACGCTTAAATCACAAAATAATTTATAAATTTGTATATAAATATTTGAAATATCAAATGACAAAACAAAGTACAAATAAAATGCAATAAATTCAATTATTATTGAAAATATATTAAAATTAAAAGCAAAGATAACTAGCCATATTGTAATAAAATGTGAATTTTTCAAATACTGCCAAAATGTTAAACTCCAATTTTTTATAGGCATTACAACACTAGACAAAAATTTTTTATAGCACTTCAAAGGTTTTGTATCTTTGTTGTAATCATTGTTTTGTACAGTCATATATCTACGAAAATAAACATACAATAGCAAAACAGCAGGCATTCCAACAAGAAGTAGTATTTTTGAAAAAGATAACAAAGCATTGCCTATAAAATTAAAATATGCTTGTAAATTGTTTAGTGTAAAAAATGTATTCCAATAATTTGACCAAGCAAGTGTAAACTCTTCCCAAGTTGCAGGCAAATTCAAAAATGGCGTAAATGGTATAGAACTAAGATTTGTTACAGTAATATCAATGTTAGCATCAATACCAAACAAAGTACAAAAATAATATTTTATACTATTCCAAAGGTCAACAAAACTTTCACCAATTCGAATAAATGCACTAGGGAAGAACAATACAGAAACGATTACAAAACACGCAGTAATAACAAGACATATATAAAATCTATAATCAATGCTTTTTATCTTTTCCCAAACTTTCATAACAACACCTATTTACCAATAGTGAATATAAAATAACCAACAACAAGCAAAACAAATATACCTAAAATAACCTTTAAAACTAACTTAAACTTTTTCATACTTTGCCTTTACAAAAACGTTGCAACTTTTCTTTTTTACTCTTGTCATACTTTTTAAAAAGTTTTCCACCTTTTAAAAACCCATTTAAAAAACTTGCAGTTTCTTTTTCATTTTTTAAACTTACAAACTCTTTTTCAGAATAACCGTCAAAGTATGAAGAACCAGTTATTCCAACACCAAAGCCTTTATAATACGCTCGTTTTTCTTTTGAAGAGTATTGTTTCTTAGATTTTGCCATTTCCACTCCTAATTATTTAAAAACTTTGTTAAAAACATTGACTTTTATTTTAAAATAAATATACTAATTATAGTCGGTTAGATAAACAGCCTTAATTGAGCAGTTCATCGCCGACTTTTTTCATTCTTATTTAAGATTTCGCAAACCTTAATTTTATCTTTTTTAGAGAATTTCCAGCCTTTACGCACACTTATATTAGACTTTTTATCAACATATTTACGGTTAATCAAATATACTTGTTTGGTTGATTTTGGATTTGGATGTTTCTCTAATGGCACATTATTAAAAATTTTGGTTTTACCTTTTCTTTTTACTCTAACAACTGGCTTGGTAGAAATTAAAAGATTTTTTCTAAATTTATCATCACCATCATAAACATAGGAATAATGTTTACGATGACGATTATAACCAAAATAATTTTTACGTTTGTCTTTGCTCATTTCTTACCCCTTTTACTAAACAGTGATTTTATCAACTTAAAAGGCAAAGAAACTACAAACCATACCACTTGAAATATTGCTTTTATTATTGTGCCTAGTACACTTAATATCGTAGGGAGTATAGGCAACAAAAGGAAAATCAAAAGAATAAGCAATATAGTGCCCATCAATCGTTGCAACCAAGTTAATTGATTAGGGTTGTTTGCAGGTGTCATACTGCCAGATTGCTTATTATCAACAACACCGAGATTATAAACTTCTCCGTCTGTTTCAAACTTCAAACGAAGTAAAGTCACTTCTTCAACCCGAGTACCAGTTTCATAATTAGTGATTGCAACACTACCAATACTATCAGCCCACTTTTGATAATCACTAGCAAAAAAATTTAACACCCACTGCTTACCATTCAAATTTCGTTTTGCAGTATCAGATAAATTTTTGCCATCCATAAATTCCGCAACAGTTTCAATTTGTTTCCAAGAATATTCAGTTTTAAAAAACAAGCCAACTTGTACTTCAGTTGTTTCGTTACTGTAAAGTGTATCAGTCACTTGTTGTTCTTCGCCATACTCATATGTTGGAAATGTTATTTGAGAAGGGTTTAATATGCCTGTATCTTCAGTCATTTTGTATATTTTATATATATAAGATATATCGACTTCAAAAAGCCTATCAATATCATAGTCAGTTGAAAAAGCAACAAAATGACTATCACAAGCCTTACCAGACCAATTTATAGCAGTTGTATATCTATAAAAACCAACATATTTTTCTGTAACTTCAACAACCTGTGTTGATTGACAATCATAATGAACCTGTCCATTATCATCAGTTACAGCGGTGTAAAGTTTTGCAACAGAATAGGAAACTTCATCAATAGTATTATCGCTATAAACAGGAACATCTTCATCAAAATTTTCATTCCAAGCACGGAATATTGACGAAATATCATATTGTCTTATACCTGCATTTTGCACGTAAAGATTTTCAACCCTATATTTAAAAAACACACCATTTTCACTAACCAAAGTTAAAGCATAATTTCTATAACTTAAACTGTCAGTTAGCAAAGATATATTGATTGAAGTGGCATATAGGTTATTTACCGAAACAAAATCAATACCACCCGACTGGTAAACATAAATAAAAAGTTCGTTATTTTCACTTTCAGCAATTTGAATAACTTGTAAAGATGTAACATTTTCAATCAAAGGGAAATCCTTTTCTGAAAAGTTTTCATCTTTATGCAAATCTTCTAATACATCTGAATAACTTATAGTAGACTCATCATCTGCATAAGTAATCATATTGTTTAAAGGTATAGTTAGAAAGATAAAGAGAAAAGACAAAAAGACACAACATACCAACAATAAACTATTTATCTTTCTTGTCATAATTCCACCTTATTAAAGTAGAGTGAAATTATTTATTAAATGTAACAGTTAATTGATTAGCATATGTAGGTATATCAAAGACAGACATTGTAACATCTTCTTCTTCAACTTGATTTGGTGTTATTTCAACACGGAATAGAGTTGCGTTTTCTGGAATAGTTTCAACATCAAAATTTTCATTTAATGCTTCAGTTGTTGAAATATATTCTTCATTTTCATTATAAAACGCAAGTCTGTATGTTATATTAGCGTCATCGCTTATTTCAACAACAATTCCGTCAACTGTATAAATATCTTTTGACACAATTGATGTATTAGCGTCGACAACAATTCCAGTTTCGTTAATTTTACCAAGACCATAATCTAAACTTGACAATGTTTTAGTAGTGGTCAATTTATCTACATTTACAAATAGGGCAACAACCGCACCGATGATTAAAATCATAGCAACTAAAGTTAAAGCCCATTTCCATTTATCACTTTTTATATGCTTTCCTAAATTACTCATTTTTCACTCCTTAAAAATTAAATTAAAAATTTTGTCTTTTCTCTATCTATACCCAAAGAAGATTACACACAATATTTTTCAACTTGCTGTAATATGTCTTGATAACTTTCCTTAATGAAAAATCCAAGACTATCGCCATTTTTATCAACGCCAGTTTCTACAAAACAAAGACCGTTAACATTTACGATGGAATATATTTTTGCTAGTGGTAATAAAACAGTTTTTTCTTCATCCAGCAGGTGAAGTTCAATAAAATTAAACATCTTAACCCCCTGTTGAAATAGGAAAATTTAATACTTCTTCAACACTAAAACCTTTTGCTAATAGTTCGTCAAACATCTTACGAACATCATTAAAGGTTAGTTCTGCACCGACACTTATCTTCATAATCCACCGCCTTTATGCCTTAACTTTTAATGTGTTAATGAGCATACCAAGAAGTGCTTTATCACTATCTCTCGATGGTTTAACACCACAAACATATTCTGAACCATCAGTATCAACAGTTTTGAGAGTATAAGTTGAATATGTTGATTTCTTGCCAGTAATATTGTCGGTCATTTCTTCTTTACCGATTATAAGTTGTGCTTTTGGTTGAACATCGAACAAAATATCTAGAGGTTCATAACCGCCTTTATCTTTTGGTGAAAAGTCAACTTTGACATCACGGTTTCTTACTTTGCCTTTAACAAAATAACTCCAATATTCCTTACCGTCATTTCCGACAAAACTTTCACGCTCAACATACAATGTTGGTACAACAGTTTTTTCTTCTTTTACTTCCGTTTCTGCAACTTCATTTTTTACAATTTCATTTTCTTTCTTTTCCATAATTTCAATTCCTTTTAATACTTTCAAAAATTTTTTTGCTAAACTTTAACTATTCAGCCAGTGCTTGTCTAAACGCCAAGGCTTACAGTATTATTAAAAATAAAAAATAAATTACTTATACTTTTCGTAATGCCTAATCGATGAACGCAACCAGCCACGACTATCTGCACGATACAAGTCACTTAAAGCCTTAGTTGCAGATGGATAACCAGTCGTAACACTGGCACATCCAGACCCTAACGAATTTTTTCGCCATTTAGGTTTATTCTTGCAACGTTTACCTGTCAACACAATTTGATAACCACCATAAGCACGGTCAATATCTAAATAATTTTTGGTGTTCTTGCAATATTTACGATTAAGCCTAGATACTTCATCTTTTAAATCCCTAAATGTAGCCAATACAAATGCCTCCTTTTAATAAAGTGTTAAAAAGTACAACAAAAAAAAGTTCTACTCTTTACGCTTATAAGAGTAAAACTTTACAATATTTTTACTATGTTAAAATAATAATTGACAAATTTTTCTCTTTATATTATATTTGTATATGCTATGGTGGATATAGCGTAGTTGGCTAACGCGCCAGATTGTGGCTCTGGAGACCATGGGTTCAAGTCCCATTATTCACCCCATAATGCTCGCATATTTTTGCGGGCTTTTTTTTATTTAATTTTTTGTCTACTTTTTTTAAAAAAATGCTTTAATATATAATTATAGTATGTTATAATACTAATAGTATATTAAGGCTTTTTTTGTGCAATAATTTTAGCCTAATATCACTTTACAGGAGAATAGAATGGAACAAGAAGAATTAGACCTTACAAAAAGTGAAAAGTATGACCAGTCTGATATACAGGTTCTTGAAGGGCTTGAACCAGTACGTAAACGTCCAGGTATGTACATTGGCTCAACCGATGAACGCGGACTTCATCACTTAGTTACAGAAGTTGTGGACAACAGTATAGATGAGGCACTTGCTGGATACTGTACACAAATTGATGTTACCCTAAACAATGACGGCTCATGCACTGTTGCAGACAATGGCCGTGGAATTCCAACAGGCATAATTGAAAAGGAAGGCAAAAGTGCAGTTGAAGTTGTCCTTACAAAACTTCATGCTGGTGGAAAGTTCGGTGGCAGTGGTTACAAAATTTCTGGTGGACTCCACGGCGTTGGTGTAAGTTGTGTAAACGCACTTTCAAAATGGCTTAAAGTTGATGTTTATCAAAATGGCTATCATCACTATATGCAGTTTAGTCGCGGTGTTGCAGATGCACCACTCAAAAAACTTGAAAAGTCAGATAGGCGTGGCACAACTGTTACATTCCTTCCAGATGACACAATTTTTGAAACTGTTGAGTTTGATTATGAAACCATAAAAAACCGTTTTCGTGAAATTGCGTTTTTAAATAAAGGCATTGTTATAACTCTTACAGATAATCGTGAAGGAAGAGAAAAGAATGACACTTTTGAATTTAAAGGTGGCATAATTGAATTTGTAGAATATCTAAACAAAAACAAGACACCACTTTTCCCACACCCAGTATATTTTAATAAATTCACTCCAACCAGTGAAGTTGAGGTTGCATTCCAGTATAACGATGGTTACAATGAAATTATTCACGCATATGCAAATAACATAAATACTGAAGAAGGTGGTACACATCTTGAAGGTTTTAAAAAAGCACTCACAAAAGTTATAAATGACTATGCACAAAAAAATAAGATTTTAAAAGAAAATGAAAAACTTAGTGGTGAAGATTGTCGTGAGGGCATAACCGCCGTCATTTCAGTAAAACTTATGAACCCACAGTTTGAAGGGCAAACCAAGACCAAACTTGGAAACAGTGAAATGCGTACAATCGTTGAAAAGGCGGTTACTGAAGGTTTTGGTGACTACCTAGAAGAAAACCCAAGCGAAGCACGAGAACTTGTCTTAAAAAGCGTAACAGCACAAAGGGCAAGAGAAGCAGCAAGGCTTGCCAGAGAGTCCACAAGACGAAAAGGTGTACTTGAAAGTACAACACTCCCAGGCAAACTTGCCGATTGCACAGAAAAAGACCCAACGCATTGCGAAATATATCTTGTTGAGGGTGATTCCGCAGGTGGTAGTGCAAAACAGGGTAGAGATAGGCGTTTTCAGGCTATACTTCCACTTCGTGGTAAAATACTAAATGTTGAAAAGGCAAGGCTTAATCACATTCTTGAAAACAACGAAATAAAAAGTATGATAACCGCCTTTGGCGCAGGTATTCATGATGACTTTGACGAAAGCAAACTCAGATACAATAAAATAATTTGTATGACCGATGCCGATGTCGATGGTTCTCACATAAGAATTTTGCTATTAACATTCTTCTTTAGGTTTATGCGTCCGCTTATTGAAAAGGGTCATGTATACTCTGCTCAGCCACCACTTTACAAACTAAATCGTGGAAAAGAAGAACTATACTTTTATAGCGATGAAGAACTTGAGGCAAACCTAACTCAGTATGGCAGAAAGGGTATAACAATTCAGCGTTATAAAGGTTTGGGTGAGATGAACCCAGAGCAACTTTGGGAAACAACTATGAACCCAGAAAACAGAGTGCTTATTCAAATTACTATGAAAGACGCAGTTGAAGCCGATGCAATGTTTAATCAACTCATGGGTGAAGATGTTGAACTTAGGCGTCAGTTTATAGAGCAAAACGCCAAACTTGTTGAAGATTTGGATGTATAAAGGTGAATTATGGAAGAAAAGAAAGAATTACACGAGTTATTTAAAAATACAAAAATTCGTCAGGTAGAAGCCACTGACGAGTTAAAAAAATCATTCATTTCATATGCAATGGCGGTTAATGTTTCGCGTGCCATTCCAGATGTAAGAGATGGTTTAAAACCAGTCCATAGGCGTATTTTATACTCCATGGGTGAACTTGGAAACTTTAGCGATAAACCATATAAAAAGTGTGCAAGAATTGTTGGTGAAGTTATGGGTAAATATCACCCACACGGCGACAGTTCTGTGTATGATGCATTAGTTCGTCTTGCGCAAGACTTTTCAATAAGGTATCCACTAATTGACGGACACGGAAACTTTGGTTCTGTCGACGGTGACAGCCCTGCTGCTATGCGTTACACCGAAGCAAGACTTAGTAAAATTGCTGAGTATATGCTTGAAGATATAGATAAAGAAACCGTTGATTTTTATCCAAACTTTGATGATACACTTATGCAACCAAGAGTGCTTCCTGCAAAATTTCCAAACCTACTTGTAAATGGTGCAGATGGTATTGCTGTTGGTATGGCAACAAACATTCCACCACACAATTTAAGTGAAGTTATAAGCGGTGTCCAAGCACTTATCAAAAATCCTGAAATAACCATTGACGAACTTATGGAATATATTCCAGCACCAGATTTTCCAACTGGTGGCATAATTATGGGCAGAAATGCCGTACGCCTTGCCTACACTACAGGCCGTGGCGGAATAGTTGTTCGTGGTAAAGCAGAAATTGAAGAAACACCAAGCGGAAGATATAAAATAGTTATAACTGAACTTCCATATGGCGTAAATAAAGCCCGATTTATTATGCAAATGGCGGATATGGTCAAGAATAAAAAACTTGAAGGCATTTCCGATATAAAGGAAGAGTCTGACCGTGACGGACTTAGAGTTGTTGTTGAGGTCAAAAAAGATGCCAATGCACAAGTAGTACTCAATACGCTTTATAAAAAGACAATGCTTCAACAAAGTGAAGGTATAATAATGCTTGCACTTGTTGACGGCGAACCAAAGGTTTTGAACTTAAAGCAAATTTTGTATTATTATCTTGAACATCAAAAAGATGTGCTAATCCGCAAAACAAAGTTTGACCTTAAAAAAGCCGAAGAGCGTATGCATATTGTGCTTGGACTCAAAATCGCCCTTGCAAACATTGACGAAGTCATCAAGATTATAAAAGAAGCGGACGATAAAGAAGATGCTAAGAACAAACTTACCACAAACTTTGAACTTGACGAAATTCAAGCAAATGCAATACTTGATATGAGACTCAGCAAACTTACAAGTTTGGAAGTTGAAAAACTTAACGAAGAATATGCTGAACTTGAAAAGACTATCAATGAATTAAATAGCATCCTTTCAAGCGAAGAAAAAGTTCTATCAATTATAAATGACAATCTTGAAGCAATTAAAAATCAGTTTGGCGATGCAAGGAAGACAGAACTTAGCCACGATTCAAGCGATATAAATATTGCCGACCTAATAAAGAAAGAAGATGTTGTTGTTTCAATGACAAATCTTGGCTATATCAAACGTATGAGTATGAGTGAATACAAGGCTCAAAAGCGTGGCGGTGTGGGAATTAGCGCGCACAAGACAAAGGAAGAAGATTTTGTTAAAGATATATTTATTGTCAACTCTCATGACGATTTGATGTTCTTTACAAACTTTGGAAAAGTCTACACCATAAAAACATACGAAATTCCAGAGGCACAGCGTCAAGCAAAGGGAAGGGCAATGATAAATCTCTTGCCACTCTCTACCGATGAAAAAGTCAATACAATAATTCCATTATCTTCTGACACAACTGGTAATCTTATCATTGCAACAAAAAATGGACTTATCAAAAAGACAAAACTTATTGAATTTTCAAATATACGTAAAAATGGTAAGATAGCAATAACCTTAAATGACGGCGATGAAGTCATTGATGTCAAAATGTCAACCGGCGATGATGAAATACTTGTTGCCTCCACTTCGGGCAAGTGTTGTAGATTTAGCGAAGAAAAAGTTCGTACAATGGGGAGAACAGCACAAGGAGTTAAGTCCATAAGCCTAGATGAAGGTGAAAATGTTGTATCTATGACAGTTATAAAGAAAGGCGAAACCGATGCACAGATTATCACAATAACAGAAAATGGTTATGGCAAGCGTAATCACGTTGACGATTTCAGACTCACATCACGTGGTGCAAAAGGTGTTCGTGCAGGTGTGTTTAACGAAAAAACGGGCAAACTTGTTTGCCTAAAACAAGTAAATATTGACGATGACCTTATGATAGTAGCCGACAATGGCGTAATTATAAGAACACCAGTTAAAGATATAAGTTTACTTTCTCGTGGTACACAAGGTGTTAAAATTATGAAACTTAAAAACAACGCACATGTAGTTTGCCTTACAACAAGTGAACATGAAGAAGAACAAGAAAGCGAAGTTATAAGTGAAGTTATTGAAGAAAATATAAAAAATAATGAAGAAAACTCGGAAAAATAATAAAAAAACCATAAAAATTGATAATTTTTTGTATTTAGTTTAAAATAAAAGAGAAAAGGAGAAAGTTCTATGAAAAAAAATTATGATATGTGGCTCATTGCTCTTGCTGCACTTGGTGCAATAGCAAGCCTTGTAGTTCTAATTGTCTGTGTCAACGCACTTATAGAGTATGGTGCAACCAGTTTGCGCATATGGGGTATAGTTGGCACTGTAATTGCCTTTATTGTATGTATGGCACTGCTTGGTATGCTTATTTACTATTATCGTCAGCACCAAATGACAGATTCAGCAAATGAGAAAAGTGTATTAGATGAATAAAACTATGTATCCACTGCTTATATTCACCTGTGCATTTTGTATGCTACTCAGCGTGGTTATGATTGTCCTATCTGCGTGTGGTATACTTATTGATGCAGGGAATATGGTGGTAAGCATTGTTCTTTTCTCAATACTCTTTATTGTTTCGGCACTTGCACTTGGGCTTATAATAGCAGTGAAAGTGTCATCCACAAACAAAACTAAATATAAAAATGATAAGTAAAAAATGTCCTTAATCTACAGGACATTTTTTATCTCTTTCACATCATATCAATCTCATCAAATTTTATGTCATCCAAAAAATCTTTTGTTCGCATTCCAAGACCTTTTGAAAGCATAATAATTGTTTTTAGTGAAATATTTTTTGTTCTTCGTTGCATAATACTTTTGATTGTCGAAAAGGGTACACCACTGCGCTGAGCAAGTTCATATTGTGTAAGATTTTGCTCATTCATGTACTTCAATAACCTAAAAACGACAATTTCAATCAAATTCATACAAATAGTTTAACCCAAAAAACAAAAAAAATAGGACGATGTATTGTTCTTTGGTTGACAAGTAGTTCTAAAAAATGTAAAATTTGATTAGTTTTAACAAAAGGAGGAAAAAATGAGTAAACGTTTGTCACTAAAAAAAGTACTCACAACATTTACTTGCTTGGCACTTGTTATTGTCTCAGCGGTATTGTTTGCTGCATGTGGTGATCCAAAAAACTATGGTTTTGATGAAACAGGAATGTATTGTGTAAATTGTGAAGTCACAAAAAACGGCGTTGTTATGAATGAAGACACCGAAAACGATACATATGGTTCAACATATTTTGGCGAAAAAGACAAAAACAAAGATTGGGATGGCAGTAAAATTTCTGTAGAGTTCAAACTTGATGTTTCTGTTTTGGAAGATGGAGATTTCACAAGTTGGGTTTTAGGTTTGAACAGATTAAATGGTGAAACCTATACACATACAGAAGAAGTTCGTGTTGGCATTGCAAAACAAGGTGATGTTTATTACATGAACGAACTTACTGGAATTTCATATGATGATGCCACGGATTATAATGCTGTTGTTACTGGCGGACATGCCATTGAAGTAAAAGACGGCAAAGTTCAAGTTGCAATATCACTTGAATGGGCAGATGATGTTGTTGATTACGAAATCGACGTTAATGGCGAAAAGGTTACAAATCAAAAAACAGCAGTTGGTGTTGTTGGATTTAGATATCTTTGGAACGCAAATGCCAACGTTGATGGTGTTGTATTCAGCGACCTTGAGTTTGTAGAAGCAAAGTAATTACGTTACTAAAAATCTCACCTTTTTTGGGGTTCACCCTATTATAGGTGAGTTTTTTTAATTATGAAAGGTTGATGTTTTAGGGCAAAATTATTTACTTTTTACCTAGTATGTGGTATTATTCTAATATTATAGCAATTGCTATCAAATCTTTTAAGTTTAATAACTATTTGAAGGGGTTTGCCCTCCAATAAAGGAGATGTATGTTAGAGCTTATAGATATTTGTTATGCCACAAATGGTAAACAAATTTTGGATAATATCAATCTTAAATTTAGTGATGAGATTGCGGTAATTACAGGTGCAAATGGTGCGGGCAAGTCCACACTTGCAAAAATTGTCATGGGTATTTTAAAGCCTACCAGTGGCAAAATTTTATATAATGGTCAGGATATAACAGACTTTTCAATAACCGAGCGTGCAAAAATGGGAATTGCTTTTGCATTTCAACAACCTGTAAAGTTTAAAGGTTTAAGAGTAATGGATATGCTAAGGCTTGCTTCAAAACAAAAAAATGTATCATTAAATGTTTATCTTGGTGATGTTGGTCTTTGTGCAAAGGACTATTTAACGCGAGAACTTTCAGGAGAACTTAGCGGGGGAGAGTTAAAACGTATAGAGATTGCAAGCGTGCTTGCACGAAAGGCGAAAGTCACTATTTTTGATGAGCCAGAGGCAGGCATTGACCTTTGGAGTTTTACAAATCTTGTTAAAACATTTAGGCATTTTCAAAACTCCACTCAAGGTACAATGATAATAATTTCGCATCAAGAAAAGATGATAGAATTGGCAGATAAAATTATTGTTTTAAATAGCGGAAAAGTAGAAAAAATTGGCAAAAAAGATGAAATAATGCCTACACTTTCAATAAAATCATGCAATGGCTGTGGAGGTAACAGATGAAACAAGATGAACTTTTAAATATTGTAACCGATAATGCTACTTTCAGCGGTGCATATAACATCCGTGTAAACGGTAAACTTTTTGACAGGCAAACAAACGAACAAGTAAACATCGTTTCAAAAAAAGATAATAGCGGAATAGATATATATATAAAAGACGGAACAGTGGGACAAACCATAGGGATACCTGTTGTTCTCACAAGTGGAGATATAACAGAAACAGTTTTAAACGACTTTCACATAGGCAAAAATTGCGACGTTACAATAATAGCAGGTTGCGGAATAGAAAATTGTTCCAGTTGCACCAGTCAGCACGACGGTATTCATACTTTTTATGTTGGAGAAAATAGTAAAATAAAATATATTGAGCGCCACTACGGGCATGGCGAGGGTAGTGGTCAAAAAGTTATGAACCCAGAAACTGTCATAAATATGGAAAAAGATAGTAAAATGGAGATGATAACCACGCAAATTGAGGGTGTTGACAGCACAATAAGAAAGACCACGGCCACTTTAAAAGATGGAGCCAACCTTACCATAACTGAAAAAGTGCTTACAAGTGGTGACCAAAAAGCGACTAGTATTTTTGATGTCAACTTAAATGGCAAAAACTCCAAGGCAAAACTTGTGTCAAGGGTAGTTGCAAAAGATAATTCTTATCAAGACTTTTTCTCAGATGTAAAAGGAAACAACAATTGCTACGCACACATTGAGTGTGATGCAATAATTGTAAATAATGCCAAAGTTGGTTCAACGCCAAAAATTGTTGCAAATCATCCTGATGCTTCGCTTGTGCATGAGGCAACCATAGGCAAAATTGCAGGAGAGCAACTTTTAAAACTCTTATCACTTGGCTTAGATGAGAAAGAGGCGGAGGATGTTATTATTCAAGGCTTTTTAAAATAAAACGCAAAAATAGCACCCGCTAACTTTGTTTCTGCCAAGCGTGTCCGCACAGTCATTTAGATAACTAAACTCCTGCGCGGACACACTTGTCGAGCCTCGTTATCGGGGCTATTTTTGCGTTTTATATCTATCTCGTCATTTCTTTTTTGCCTTTTTCTCCTACTTTTGGCTATTTTTACATAATTTCAAATTGTTTTGCGTTTTATAGGTGTAATATTTTGTCTTTGCCACACAATTTTGCGTTTTATATCTATCTCGGCATTTCTTTTTTGCCTTTTTCTCCTACTTTTGGCTATTTTTTGCATATTTACAGGTTATTTTTGCCTTTTTCTCTAAATGTCATCCTAAGAATTGCTTCCTTGACGGCTGACGAAGGATCTCATTAAATTATTATTTGTTTTTGCCAATTTCAAAATACTCAATATCTTGGCTATTTTTTTTATTTGTCATTTCGAGCGTAGCGAGAAATCTCATATTTTTTCCCGTTTGCCTCACAATTTGCATTTATATTTTTCTCCATATTTTTATAATAAAATCAAATGTTATATCCATATTATCTATTTTATCAAGTTTTTCTTTATCGTTTTGAGATGTTTTGAAAGCATAGGGGGTCATATCGAATAATTGTATTAAATCGTTGTGACCTATATTTTGCTTATATGTCAGTTGATGTTCAGAAATACATTGGGTATCAAATTTTTTAACATCTGTTCTATTATAATGCAATTCGTTATATAAACATTTTTTAAGTTCAACAAGGTGTAGTTTGCCAGGTATAACTTCAACTATAATACCTTTGTGTTTTAAAACTCGCATAAATTCATCATTTGCCTTTGGTGCAAAAATATTTAAAATACAATCTATTGAATTTTCCTTTATTGGTAAGTTAAATATAGAAGCCACTATAAATCGTATAGCTTGGTATTTTTTTGCAGCGATTTTTATAGCATGTTTTGATATATCTATTCCTATTTTTTGTGAGCCATAATCAATATTTGAAAGGTAAAAACCTGTACCGCATCCAGCATCTAGTATAATGCTGTTTGAGTCACAAAACACTTTGGTTATATTTGAAATTTCTTTTGCTAGTGGAAAGTAATAGCCTTTATTTAAAAAATTCTGTCTTGCGACAACAGTCTCTTTATTATCTCCAGGGTCGTTAGTCTTTTTTTGATTTACAAGTAGTAGATTTATATATCCTTCCTTAGATATATCAAAACAATGTCTAAGGTTGCATGACAGAGAATGCAGATTTTGTGTTAGGTTATTTTTGCAAATAGGGCATATCAAAATATTTTCTTTCATATTTTTATTATATTCCTGATAACACACTGTGTCAAATAAAAAATTGTTACCAAAGTAGGTAACGATTTTTTATATTTTGGTGATCCCAAGCAGAATCGAACTGCTCACTCCGCCGTGAAAGGGCGGTGTCTTAACCGATTGACCATGGGACCATATATGGTGGCGATGAGTAGGCTCGAACCACTGACCTTGCGGGTATGAACCGCACGCTCTAGCCAACTGAGCTACATCGCCAAATATTGTCTTGCCACGATGTGACTATGCTAGTATAACTGATGAGTCGTATTTTGTCAACAAAAATTATTATTATTTTTATTTGTTGTTTTTTTGAAAAACTATTATACTAAAAATATGGTTACATTACTCATATTAGATGGTTTTGGTTTAAATGAAAAAACAGAAGGAAACGCAATTCGGCTTGCGGGAACGCCTAATTTAGATAAATTGAATATATACCCTCACGCCACACTTTGTGCGAGCGGTGAGTGCGTTGGGCTTGAAAAAGGGCAAATGGGGAATAGTGAAGTTGGGCATCTTAACTTGGGTGCGGGTAGAATTGTTTATCAAGATTTGCCTAGAATAAATAATGCCATAAAAGACGCCAGTTTTTTTAAAAACTCAGCATTCAAAAAGGTCATTGACCATGTAAATTCACACAACTCCACACTTCACATTATGGGGCTTTTGTCTGACGGCGGTGTGCACTCACACATAAACCATCTTTATGCACTTGTAGACATGGCACATAGGGCTGGCATACAAGATATTTGTATTCACTGTTTTATGGACGGTCGTGACACCCTTCGTGATAGCGGAGTGGGTTTTGTAAAAGATCTTGAAAAGCATATAAAAGGCAAAGCCAAAATTTGTTCGCTATGTGGCAGAGTTTACGCAATGGACCGTGAAAAAAGGTGGGACAGGGTGGAAAGAGCATATGATATGCTTGCACTGGGTCATGCCGAAAATTACTATATGTCGGCACAAGAGGCTCTTAAAGATAGTTATAAAAATGATGTTTATGACGAGTTTATAAAGCCAACAATCATTGGCAAACCACGCACAATAGACAGTTTTGACGGCGTCATATATTTCAACTTTCGCACCGATAGGGCAAGGGAACTTACGCAGGCATTCACGGACAAGGCTTTTGATAAATTCCAAACCAAACATATTCACGACCTTATGTTTTGCACAATGACAGAGTATGACGCGACCTTTAATAATGTCATAGTTGCATTTCCACCAGAAAAAATTGAAGATAATCTTTCAGCAATCATTTCCAAGGCAGGTCTAAAACAATTTCATACAAGCGAAACCACAAAGTATGCTCATGTAACATTTTTCTTTAATGGCGGAATTGAAAAGGCTTACCCGGGCGAAGATAGAAAACTTATAGAAAGTGAAAATGTTCAAGACTTTTCCGCCACGCCAAAGATGAAGGCATTTGAAATAACCGATGAAGTTTTGTCTGCAATTGCCTCAAAAAAGTATGATTTTATCTTGGTAAATCTTTCCAATGCAGATATGCTAGGGCATACGGGCAATATTGAAGCAACAAAAGTTGCAATAACAGCACTAGATAAGTGTGCCTATGCCATTGCACTTGCATCACTTATGGCAGGGGGTGACCTAATTATCACCGCAGACCATGGCAACGCAGAAACAATGCTCGACGAAAAAGGAAATGTTATCACAAGCCACACCACAAACCCTGTACCAATTTGGCTTGTAAGCGAAAAGTATAAAGATGTCAAACTTTCAGACGGTAAACTTTGCAATGTAGCACCAACTGTGCTTAAACTTTTGGGAATAGATATTCCAAACTCTATGGAGAAACCACTGTTTTAAAAAAGCACAGTCATTCTGAGGACACTCTATTTTTGTCATTCTGAGTATATTCCACTTTAGTCATTCTGAGGCACCGTCAGGTGCCGTAAGAATCTCAAAAGATTTCTCGCTATGCTCGAATGACATAAGAGTGTTGTCATCCTGAGCGAAGTTATCTATTTACTTGTCATTCTGAGGCACGAAGTGCCGTAAGAATCTCGATTGCATAAAAAAACAAGGCTCGCCAACCTTGTTTTTTTAGTTTTTCTATTATACCATTATACTTTTGCTATAGTAACTGAGATATCAAAAGTTGCAGCATTAATTGCAACTACTGGATCTATAAGATATACATAATAAGTTAAAACTTTTGCAGTATCTTTTACACCAGTGAGCCCTGTACTATTTGCTTCTGCAGCAAGAATAGCAAAATTAGAACTACCACTAATTGCATACTCTGAACTTGGAGTAATGTTTACACCATTTTCATTTATAGATGTAATAGAGATTTCTATTTTCCATGCACTTGCAGTAGTAAGATCAATAGCAACTGCTTGATCTTTAGCACCACTTTCTTCAGGCAAATGTGAGTCATTATATGTCTTGAAAGTGTATGTGTTTTTTGCTTCTCCCCATGTCAATCCAGTAAAAGTAGCTTCTTCAGGTGATGTAAAACCACCATGTTGAGTGGTATCACTATAAACTGTTGTTGTAACGCTAACTAGGGCATGATCCATTGTGTAAGAAACTGTACCACTAACGGTGTAAGTGACAGTACTAGCAGCATACACACCGAAAGCCATAAGTGCAACAGAAAGGCAAAGTGATGCTACTGTTGCAAATAATTTAAATTTTCTTTTCATATT
>CALWDZ010000007.1 GCA_944376845.1 uncultured Clostridia bacterium
AGACTAACATATTCAAATTTACCAGAAGGACTAAGGGTAAATAGCACAAGTATATTTTTACCACAAGACGGAACAGAGAAAGTATATACAATAAAGTTTTATAACAAAACAAGTGAAGAGATACCTTTAGAGAATGTAAAAGCAACAATTTCATTAGAGAATGTATCTAACCTACTAATGCACGACGAAGCCAATAACTACTACTATGTAGAAATGGGCACAGTAATGAGAGATACAGTGAATGAGTATATACGCTGGAGATATATTTCGGCAGACGGAGAAACACCAATAGGTGATGCAACAGTATCTAGTCTAAATGGTACATATATACTTGAAACCGATTTGGCTAGTGAGTATGCGAATGAAGAACTAGCATATGCACAGCAAAAAGTGCAAGAAGGAATGCTAGATGGAAGCATATCTGCCGAAGAAATGTATATAGCAATATATGTTTTCATGGACGAATATCTTGAAAATTATTTTTCTGGTACACTTTGTGCATTTAATACAGAAATTACTTATGATGCTGACGATGGTTCAAATGCAACTGCATATAAAAATACAAATTATTTGAGTCAAAATGTTCTTGCAAATGATTATAAGACAAGTACCATAAGAAAATATATGAATTATACAGGAGATGATACAGTATATAAGCATCCAGGATATTTAGATACTATGGAAAATGCAATGGGATTTGAAGAATCTCCACCGACGGGTCAAGTAACTTATTCAACAGCAAACACCAATACACAAGCAAGTAACATGGTAACAGACCTAAACATAGATACAACATATGACGAAGTATATACACAAATACAAGCAAGAGATTTAACAGACCTATATACAGATATGGCAGACAGCACAACAAGCCCAAATGATGTAATAGTTCCAAATGTAAGTGTAGAAGGGCTTAATGGCACAGGCTCAGACACATTCTGGTTGCTTTCATACTATGAAGCATACACACTTTTAAGTTCAGGCACAAGCATAGGAACAGACTCAGGCAGAGATTGGAATACTGAAGCAGAATATGACTACTATTGGCTTCGTTCGCCTGATTCTTCTAGTTCGGATATTGTGTATCTTGTCGGTGGCGGCGGCAACCTCTATTCCAACATTAATATCTATAGTGCCGCGCGGCCAGCTTTCCAAATCTCTTGAAATTTGAACTTATAAACATAAAAACGAAAAAATGCACCACTTTAAGTGATGCACTTTTTTATTTTTGGTGGGCTTGGAGGAATTCGAATCCCCGACCTTTGCCTTAGAAGGGCACTGCTCTATCCAACTGAGCTACAAACCCATAGTGGAGCGGGTGAAGGGAATCGGACCCTCGCAACCAGCTTGGAAGGCTGGGACTCTACCACTGAGCTACACCCGCATCAGCACAGGTAATATATTATCACATGCCAATTATGTTGTCAACAAAATTGTAAAAAATATTTACTTATGCTTTCGGGTATGTTAAAATCAAATCATGACTAAATTATTTTCTAAAAATGATGACAGTTTTATTTGTGAAAATTGTCATAAAACAATAGATAAACTCGGATACACTTCACGCGACCATTGTTCTAGGTGCTTATGTAGTAAACATGTAGATATTTTGCCAGGTGACAGACAAAATGATTGTCAAGGATTAATGGTGCCGATTTCTTGTTCATTTTCAACAAAAAAAGGATATATAATTACTTATAAATGCACAAAATGTGGAGAAATACATAACAACAAGGCGGCAAATGATGATAATAAAAATGCCATTTTTGCTGTTATGAATGGTTCATATAATAAAGATAACTATTGAAATAGTTTTGTAGTTATGATAGACTTAGTTAGGAGTGTAAAATGAAAGTAGTTTACAAAGATGCCTTATTTCTAATAAAAAAGTATGATACAACTGATTTTCTTCAAAATATGCAAGAAATCACAGATGATTGTAATAGAGTTATAGCAAGTTACGAAATTGTAGATGAAACTGATGAAATGTTATACGCAAATGATGATTACGATTTTGAAAGAGATAAAGAAGCATTAAGTGAGTTATTTACGAACAATTTTCTTGACAATATCAAATACAATGTTTATATCCTTTATATTGAAAACGCCCCTATAGGCTATGCAATTTATAGTCAAAAGGATAACACAAACTCTTATGTTTTGGAATTTATTCATATATCTAAAGATTACACAAGTATGGGCTATGGCACATTTTTATTAAAACAAAGTGCAACCAATTTAAAAAACACTGAAAAAGCAGAAGAAATAATGTCAACAATAAATAAAAACAACGCAAAAAGTCTATATTTGCATGAATCATTCATTGTTAAAAATGGTTTAAAGTACTATATAAATGATTATGGTGACAGGTTTGTATGGCATATGGATATTTCAAAATTAAATGAGAAAAGTGAAACTAGTGACTTGACATTATAAGTGGTGGAGAGTAACAAAAAAATGAGCATATATGCATATATGCTCATTTTTTGTAATTTTTTTATTCTGGTTTATCAAAGAAAACATACATATTTGTAAGTTGACCTACACACATGATATAACTATACACAAGGTTAGTTAGTTGTGTTTCGTCTATAACATTAGCAGTTAAAGAACCCGCTTTTATTGTAAAGCCGTAAATTTTTAGAACTGCACTTATGCAAGATTTAACATCCGCCGCTTTAAGGTCATACATTTCGTTCATATACTTTAAAGTTGTTTTTTTGTCAGTGAGATACCAGTTATTCTTTTCATTAACTAAGTAAATTTTTACCTCTTCTCCATTTTGGAAAAGGGCACCACTATTTATTTGCCATTCTGTTGTACTAATTGGGGTAAGTGAAATTGAACCAATTAGTGCTTTATTTACATCTGAAATTGTCATATTACACTCCTACTAAAATAAATATATCACAATAAAAGATACTATGCAAACAATTTGAATAAATTTAATATAAGAAAGTGATTGTCGAAATTTGACTATTTCATTGTTTATGATATAATAATAAATATGCTTAAGCTATGTAAGAATTGGTATAATATTTTGAGTGGTGAATTTTCTAAACCATATTTTTTGAACTTGCAACAAAAATTGACTGATGAATACAATAGATATACAATTTATCCACCAATGGAAAAAGTTTTTTCAGCATTAAACTATGTTAAGTTTGATGATGTCAAAGTTGTAATAGTTGGTCAAGACCCATATCACGAAGAAGGGCAGGCAATGGGCATGAGTTTTTCTGTACCAGAAAGTTGTGTAATTCCGCCATCTCTTGTAAATATTTTTAAGGAAATAAAGTCCGACCTAGGCATTGATTGTATTCAAAATGGTGATTTAAGTCGGTGGGCAAAGCAAGGAGTACTATTACTTAATGCTGTTTTAACAGTTAGAAAGGGTAGTGCAAATTCACATAAAGGAATAGGTTGGGAAACCTTTACTAGTGAAATCATAAAAAAACTTAATGAACGTGAAGACCCAGTTGTATTTGTACTTTGGGGTAACAATGCAAAAGCGGTTATGCCACTAATTACAAACAAGCAACACTACATACTAACCGCATCACATCCAAGTCCACTTTCAGCATATAACGGCTTTTTTGGATGTAAACATTTTTCTAAAATAAATAACATATTGCAAAGTCTTGGCAAAACGCCAATAGATTGGCATTAAAAAGGAGATAATATGGTCATCGGAATTATTATCAGCTGTGCAGTACTTTTACTTGCAGCATTTTACACAGTAAAGTTTGTACAAAAACAGCGTTCAAAACCACGCAAACCCAAAAAAGAGAAACAAAAAAAATCTGAAATTGCGACAAAAGAGACAGTGGTTAAAAATGTACATTTAATTGTCAAATCTCCTTATATGATGCGTAAAGAAGTGCTTTTTTGGAAATATCTTAATACTATTTTGCCAAAACAATATATTGTTGTACCAAAAGTGTCACTTGTTGATTTGCTCATTCCAGATGGGGATAAATCTATTTTTAGGCTTATTGCCGATAAAACATTAGACTATGTAATTTTTAAAGAACAAAATATGTCTGTTGCTTTGGTGCTAGACATTTATGATAAATCATATGGTGATGAAATGCTTGATGAGCAGGATCCATTTTTGCGAGAAATTCTTGGAAAGTTGAATATAAGTGTTGAAAGTATATTGGTTGCCAATGATTTTGATAGAGAACAGTGTAAAGAACAAATTTACAAAGCATTGGGCTTGTATGTTGCAAACGATAATACAAATAACACTAAAGACGAAAGTAAATAAAAAAAAGCTGTGCGACTAATTCGATAAGTTCACACATACCGCTTCTCAAATGTGCTACTCCACCAACGCTACCTTGCGACAATATACCACAAGCTTAATGTTGCTACCGTCAGGTCCTCACATGGTTCACAAGTGTTTTACTACGCAAGACATTGATTTCATCATAGAACAAATGAAAAACTAATATATGTGCACAAACCTCAGTTAGTTGGTCAACTCTACATATAGTGGATTGTAGATTCAGGGAACCACTAACTCCCCGTTTAGCACAGCATTGTTAGTATAGATAAATTTTTTTAAAAAAGCAACATTTTTTTTAATAAATGCTTTAATTGTTTGCATTTTTTTTAATAAATAAATAAACTAAATAAAGAGGTGGCAATGGAAAAACAAAAGTCAAACGCAGTAAGATTTATTGATGCATACAACAAAATTGATTATGCACTAAGAGTGCAACACAATTTCAAACGTAGTTTAAGTTTTTCAGATATGATAAGAAAAGCAGTTGTACAAAACCATATTGTAAGGAAATATGAGGATGACCTTATAGATTTTGGTAGACTCAGAAATGCTATAGTACATAAATCAAATGATAAATTTTTGATTGCAGAACCACATACTGATGTAACTGAAAAAATTGAAAAGATAGCAAGGCTTATAACAACTCCTCCAAAAGTTATTGAAACAGATTGTGTTCATGATGTTTTTACCATATCTTATGATGTACCAGTTCAATCTGCAATTGAAATCATGGCACAAACATCATATTCAAATATTCCTGTATTTAAAGATGGAGTTTTAATTGGTGTTGCAAATGGACAAAAAATAATTGATGCTTTTGGCAAGTTTTTATTAGATGGTGGTGATGATACAGAATTTTTACAACATAAAAAAATTGAAGAGATTGTTAGTCAACCAACTAACACTCAGTATTATGCAGTAGCAAGTATTGATGTGACAATTGAAGATGTAATGAATATGTTTTTCACAAACCGAAAACTTCTTTGTATCATATTAACAAAAAATGGAAAGATGGGAGAAACTCCAGTCGGAATTATTACATCTTCAGATTTTATGGAGTTAAATAAAATTATCGAAAATTACTAAAATTAAATTAAGCAAAATAATTATGAAATTATTATTAAATGTGTTATCATATTTAATATGAAACAAAAAATTTTAGAATTTTTAAGACGAGGGAACATAAAATTTTCATCATATAATGATATGGTGCTATTTTTTGCAGGGAAGTTTACTGCAACTCCAAAAGAGATCGGACAAATGCTTCAAGGCATGTTATCTCGTGGTGAAATTTATGAAGATCACAAAGGTCAGTATAAAGTTGCTGATAGCAATTTCATTAAAGGTAGAATTGCTGGAACAACAAAAGGCTATGCTTTTTTAACGCCTATTGATAAAAATCTTCCCGATTTTTTTATATCAAAGCATTTTCTTATGAATGCACTTGATGGTGATTTAGTGCTTGCAAAAATTATTTCAAATACAGATAAATCAACAGAATGTCAAGTAGTTTCCATTTTGGAAAATGCAAATAAAAAAATAGTTGGGACTATCACTTATATAAACAAAAAAGATGCACTTATTGTGCCAGATAATAAGAAGTTGAACATTGAAGTTTTTGTTCCACAAAAATTTACAAAAAACGCCAAAAACAGCCAACGTGTTGTTGTACAAATTACTAATAGAAATGCAAGGCGAATAAGCGGAGAAGTAGTTGAAATTTTGGGCAACAGTGATGATGTATTAAGTCTTGAACTTGGTATAATAAGGCAACATAGACTATACGAAACTTTTCCAAAAGTCGTTATGGAAGAAGCACAAAATATTCCACAAAAAGTCACAAAAATCCAGGGTAGAAAAGATTTAAGAAACCAAAAAATATTTACAATAGACGGGGCTGATGCTCGTGATTTTGATGATGCTGTTTCTATCAAACAAGAAGGGAAAAACTATATTCTTGGAGTTCATATTGCTGATGTTGGGGAATATGTTAAAGAGAATTCTCATTTGGATGAGGAAGCATACACAAGAGGCACAAGTGTATATTTTCCAAATATGGTTTTGCCAATGCTTCCAAAAGAACTTTCAAATGGTATTTGTTCTTTGAATGAAGGGCAGGATAGATATGCTCTTACTGTTGAGATGAAAATAGATGAAAATGGTGAAGTTTTAGAGCATAACATTTATGAAAGTGTTATAAAATCGTGTCATAGGCTAACTTATGATGAAGCATATGCAGTACTTTGTGGAGAACATATTGAGAAAATTGCAGACATTGCAGAAGATTTATTAGTCATGAACCAACTCAGTAAAATTATAGAGAATCGACGTGTGAAAAATGGTGCTCTTGACCTTGAAATCGCAGAAAGTGAAATTGCAGTTGATGAAAATTTCAATGTTACCTTTTTAAGTAAACGTGAAAGAAATGATGCGCATAAATTAATTGAAAATTTTATGGTAGTTGCAAATGAAACAATAGCGAAACATTTTAGTGATTTAAAAGTTCCTTTTGTTTATAGAATTCATGAAAAGCCTGTACTTATGAAAATCAAAAATGTTTGTGCATTTTTGGAAGGGCTTGGAATAACCACTCCAAGTGTTGGTAATGTAACTCCAAAATTTGTTCAAAAGTTATTAAATCTTACCAAAGATAAAGATTATGCAGAAATTGCTAATAAAGTGATACTTAGGTCACTTCAAAAAGCACGATACCTTGACGAAAATTTGGGACATTTTGGATTAAGTCTTGAAAATTATTGCCATTTTACTTCGCCAATAAGGCGTTATCCTGACCTTTGTATTCATAGGATAATTAAGGAGTGTTTACATTCAAAACTTAGCAAAACTAGGAAAGAACAGCTTAAAGATTTTGTGCTTGATGCATCTTTTAGGTCAAGTGAAACAGAAAAAAATGCAGACGAAGCAGAACGTGATGTCGATGATTTATTTAAAGCACTTTATATTAAATCTCATATTGGTGAGAGTTTTGAAGGAATAATTAGTGGCGTAACAAACTATGGTTTTTATGTCGAACTTGATAACACTGTTGAAGGTTTAGTAAAAATTGAAGACCTTCCTGCTGACAACTATTTATATTATGAAAAGTCGCTAAAGTTAAAAGGAAATTCTCATATATATAGTCTTGGAGATAAAGTCAAGATTAAAGTTGTTTCAGTGAGTTTGGCTGAGCGCAAAGTAGATTTTGTGTTAGATAAGTAAAGAAAATGCAAAAAAATTGTAATTTTATATAAAAATATGCAATTTGGGTATTGAAAATTTAAAAAAGAGGTGATATAATGGGCTGTGCAGTTAAGATAATTTGCAATAACAAAAAAGCCTATCATAACTATTTTATCTTAGATTCATATGAGGCTGGCATTGAACTTAAAGGAAGCGAGGTAAAGTCAGTTAAGTCTGGCGGGATGAGTATAAACGATGCTTTCATATCGGTTAAAAATGGGGAAGTTTTTTTAAAAAATGCATATATTAAACCATATGACAAGGCAACAAATTTCATCCCTTTGGCAACTAGAACAAGAAGATTGCTTCTGAATAGGTTTGAAATTGACAAAATTTTGAAACAGCAACAAATAAAAGGCAACAGTGTAATTCCACTCAAAGTTTATGTCAAAAATGGCCTTGTAAAAGTCGAAATTGCTACAGCAAAAGGTAAAAAACTTTATGATAAGCGAGAAGTTCTCAAACAAAAAGCCATAAAAATGGCTATTGAAAGAGAACGGGGGAGTTGTTAGCGGGGACGTTTTGGTTTCGACGGGGAAGACAGCATTAGATGTAAAGCGTGTGGTAGTTTCGGACTACCTTAAAACCGAAAAATGCTTAAACGCAAACAACAATAACGCCGTAGCTATGGCAGCCTAAGTGCAATTAGCTATCTAAGTACCTTGTGTCGCGGTAATTAGATCGGAATAGACACAAAATTTTGTAAGTATGCCTAGACTTTCAATCTTATTTATAGGCTAGTGATTAAGTATTTTGTTTGTGGAAGACTTAAAAGCGAAATTAAAACACAAACTACACACGTAGAAAAGTCTTATGAGGCTTTTTCGGACGCGAGTTCGACTCTCGCCGTCTCCACCATCATGTTAAAGCAAATTACTTAAAAAAATTAAAAAGGAAGGAAAGTTAATTATGTTATTAGAGGTATTGTTAAATGTATTAGCAGTAATCGGAATTATTGTTGTGGGTGGCTTTGTTGTTGTTTTCTTGGGTAACTTGCTACTCAACGTTCTTGACTCTGAATCAAGGTCAAAGAAAGATAAAAAAGAGGAGAATGAGGTTCAGCCAGAGCAAATTACATATTCTCAAGCACAAGCACAACCCCAACAACTCAATTATGTTGAACCAGAACCAGTAAATTCTGCAGAGTATACTGATGTTGATTTGCAAAAAGCAAATGAGGAAGAGGCTGCATTAAATGGTCAAAGCCTTGATGAAGCTTATGCAAGACTCAGAGCAGAAGAAGAAGCATTTAGACAAGAAAGAGAAAAGTTCATTGAAGAACAAAAGAAAGCACAAGAATCTGTTGAAAAACCAGCTGAAGAACCTGCTGAAACTGAAGAAGATGTTAAATCTGAAACAGATGGAAGCGATGACATTGATCTTGATGATATTTTCTTTGACGAAGATGAAGAAATCGTAGAAGAACCACAAGAAGAAACAGAGGAAGAGTCAGAAGAGCCTGCTCCTGAAACAGAGGAAACTAAGGAAAACGCAGAAGAAACTGTTGATGAAGTAACTCCTATTGATGACGAAAGAGTTAAAGAACTTGAAGCAGAACTTGAAAAACAAAAAGCAGAACTAGAAGAATATAAACGTAGAGCACAGGAAGCAGAAGACAAACTTGGAGAAGAAACAACAGAAGTTCAAAGTGATGCAAATCTCACACTTGAAGAATATGAACAAAGACTTGAAACATTAACACAAAGACTTAAAGATAATGATAAACAATTAAAATCTGTTAAGAAAGAATACTTGCCTCTTGCAAGAGTCAGAAAGAGCCTTGAGAATGACCAAAAGAAACTTCGTAGAAGAGAATCACTTGTTGCAAAACAAAGAGTTATCCTTTATGGAGTCAATAACTTTGGCGATATCGACGAAGAAAAGGCAAAGAAATTGGAAGAAGATCAAGAACTTTTAGATGGGCTTAAAGCAAGTGTTGCTCATTGTGAAGAAGTTCTTGAAAAGAATAAGGAAAGACTCCCAATTCTTGAAAATACCTACAATATTCTTGTTGAAAATAGTAACAACCTTAAAGCAGATATTGCAGAAACAAATGCAAAGATTGAAGAACTTAAAAATGCTAATGCTGATGGTGATGCCGACAACACAGATACAGTTAACGAATAATAAAAACTTACAAAGAAGATTGTGATAAAAATTCACAATCTTTTTTTATTGTACAAGCAAAATTCGACACATTTCAACATATAAATAATCTCAAAGGAGATTGTATGATATTTGAAAATTTTGTGTTGTTTATGAACAAAATACTTATGTTTTCTTCATACATAAACAATGCGCAAGGTTTTCCAAAGCCACTCAGTAGCGAAGAAGAACGTGAGTGTTTTGAAAAATTTAAGAAAGGTGATATGGCTGCCCGTGATAAACTTATAAACCATAATTTAAGGCTGGTTGCTCATATAGTAAAAAAATACTCTGGTAGTGGTGAAGCGGATGATTTAATATCAGTAGGTTCAATAGGACTTATAAAAGCAATAAATTCATTTGAATATGGGAAAGGCACACAACTATCTACTTATGCTGCAAGGTGCATTGAAAATGAAATTTTGATGTTGCTTCGCCTAAATAAAAAGCACAAAAAAGTTTTTTCTTTGGAGGAAAGTCTTGGTCAGGACAAAGATGGCAATGATATTGAACTTGCCGACATTATTCCGTCTGGGGAAGAAGAAGTATTTAAAGTAGTTGAAAATAATATTTTAACTGAAAAAATAATTGATATAATTGATAAAAATTTAAGCGAAAGAGAAGCCAAAATAATTAAAATGCGATATGGTATAAATGGTACTCCTGCACTTACACAAAGAGAAGTGGCAGAGAAATTGGGCATCTCACGATCCTACATTTCTAGGATAGAAACAAAAGCACTTGGGGTAATTAAAGAATATATGGGAGACATTTTTTAATAATATATTTTTTTTATTAAAAAAACCATTGTATTTTGTCAATAAATAATATATCATTAAATTAAAAGGGAATACAATGACTAAAGAGGTTTTTATAAAATATGTCCAGGAACTAATTTTACCATTATTTACTGGGTCACATATAGCAGGTGAAGATGTTTCAACGAATCGTGATAGTGAGGTCGCACAAGGTAATGGCGGTACTATGCTTGTTAAACCTCATAAAGAAGATGAATATCGTTTGATTATCAAGCGAAGCCAGCCTTTTAAAAACATGGATATTGAACTGATGCATGCAATCATCGCAGAACTTGATAAAATAAATGAATATAACATTGAGGACGAAACATATAAGCAAAGGCTTCAAACACTCGCTATGGAAAAGGCAATTTGTAATTCGTTAACAGAAGTTTCTAGTAGTGTGCTTTTAGGTGTAATACAAGAACTTGACAGATGTGCTCGAAAGACTTATGAAGGTAAGAGAATTTCTTTTGGTATCGTTATAAATGAATATAACAATTGCCCCGAGCGAGTTGAAACTTTATATTATTCAAATCTTTTCAAGAAGGACTTTTTTACCGTTATATCAAATGGTGTTCAAAGTTGCATAGAAATTGATAAGGAAGGATATCTCTTAGGTCATGTAATGTTTGAGAAATTGCGTTTTGCTCCAACTATATCACCATATGATTATATTGGGGTTGCTAAATATTGTAATGAAAAACGTATTGGTGTGATTTTGCTAGAAGGCGGAGAGATACTTATATTTAAAAACCATGAACTTATGTATTGTAAAAAACGCGGTGTGTGGTGCAGTTATTGTCATGATGAGATAATCCAATTGCTTTCAAACCGCACGACCCATACTATAAAAGAGATACGCAAAGCAATATATTTTTCGGCACTTGATTGCTCTTTTGCTGGAAGTGGTGGTTGTCTTGCATATGTTAACAAAGATGAATTGGAAAATGCTTTAACTCATATTGATATAAACGATATAATGGATGAGAAATACTTCAATATAAAAAAGCAACAATTACTTGAAGAAGCCCATAAATTGTACAATATGGATAAAAAACCGCCTATTGAAGAAGATATAACTTATCAAGATTATATCAAAACCAGAGAACTAACAAAATCAAATGCACTTAAACAATGCATTGCAGAACAAAAATTTCATGAACTAAATAGAAAACTTAGGCAAGAACTTATTGCAATTGATGGTGCTACAATTATAGATTACGATGGAACAATTATTGCTATTGGGGCAATAATTCAAATTGAAGCAGGTTCTTCTGGTGGAGGTCGACTTGCTGCCGCAAAGACTCTTGCAAAGTATGGAGTTTCAATTAAAATATCAGCCGATGGCATAATGCAGGCGTTTATAAAAGATAGAAAAAATAACAAAGTAAAACCAATATTTGTAGTTGGCTAGTGTTGACAAAAATTTAAAGTTATGTCATTATATATTTGTAGTTAGCCAGATGATCGCAGTATAGTTGTTGTGACTATAATGAGGAAAGTCCGAGCCTCGTAGAACAGGGTGCCAGTTAACTGCTGGTGAAGGTGACTTTAAGGAAAGTGCAACAGAAAATATACCGCCCACATTTTTGTGAGTAAGGTTGAAATGGAGGTGTAAGAGACCCCCGCATACTTGGTAACAAGTGTGGCATTGTAAACCCCACCTGAGGCAAGGTTAAAAAAGACAAATATGTTGTTCGCATCGTCTTTTAAAAACACCGCTTGATTGCAATGGAGACATTGTAACTAGATAGATGATCATCTAATACAGAACTCGGCTTATAGACTAACTACACTAAAATTTGGATATGTGACTAAGTGTTACATATCTTTTTTTTGTCAATAATCAATTTATGATTTATTATGTGATATTATTGTTTGGTGTATTTTTAATAATTTTGAGATTTAAAAAATCAAAAAGTAAATTAAAAAAATGTATTCATTGTAAATTATCAAAAGTTAAAGGCATATTTTACACTCAAAAACTATGTTTAAATTGTCTGGAATATAAAAATTATGATAATACATTAAAGCAGATAAAACTAATAGATAATATAATTTCATGTGCAAAATACGGCGCTCCAAAACTTTATAATGAAAATATAGATTTTTTAGCATTAAAAAATTTTGGCATCGATATAACTATTCCAATCTTGTATTTTAAAAAATTTGATAGTGAAACATATAATGCTGTACAGATTGCAAAAACTTATTATAAGTTTAATGCTATTACTGATATTAGATTTAGCAATACGTCTTACCACGATATTCTTTATCTTGATAGCGAGTTTTCTATTATGTCGCTATACTGCAGCATTATGGCACTTAATGTTTATGCAGAAGATAAGTTTAAAGTAATAAAAAATGATGACGATAAACTGACTACAAAGGTTAATAATCAAGCAATAACATATACCTATATTGAAAATAATAATTATCAAACATATCAGTTTTCAAACTCTGAAACTCATATTCAAATAAATCAATTCAATTTTGATGGCGAGTATAAAAAAATAAGCATACAAAATAAATCTTCTAAATCTATTAGTATAGATTTAGAGTTTATTTATGATTTAAATACAAGAAATTTATATTTTGAGAATACAAAAAGGCAATGTAAAATTGTTGATGTTGTAACAAAACAATTCAAATTTTTATTTTGTGATAAAAACATTGAAATTAATTATCAAGGTAGTAAATACCTTAATCCGCGTTTACAAATAATTAAACATATTTATCTAAAAGGTATGCAAAATGCATCATTTAATTTATATTTTGGAAATACAATAATTGATAAAAATTACCTAGAAAATTCAAGTATTTATTATAAAAACAAAATAAAAGAAATGACAAATATTAAAATTAAATCATCAAACATAAAATTAAATTATTTATTTAATTATTATTTAAAACAACATATTACTATAGTAAATTATTTACAAATAGATGCAATAGATATTGATGTTGTATATTCGCTTTATAAAAATAAAAAAATAAATGCAATTGATTTTTATATGTGGTTAAAAGAAAAATATTTGGGTATTAAAATATTTAAAGACAAATTAAAAATTGTTCCGATTTTTAAAGAAAATTTTGAATTTGAACTTAATATTAACAATAAAAAAATTTGTGTTGCTGTATACAGTGGTGAAGAACAAAAGTGTATAAATATTGATGGTATAAAATATTGTAATATAAACATTATTCCTTTTTCTCAAATTTTAAATTGTAATAACTTAATTGTTTATGTCTAGTGTTTAGCATATTAGGTTGCAAATTTATAATATGTGTGCTATCATAATCACAAATAGGAGATTATAGTTTGGAGACCTTATTTGAAAATTTACACAATGACAAAAAACCACTTGCAGAGAGAATGCGTCCAAAGACATTAGATGACTTTGTTGGTCAAAAACATATATTGGGACAGGGTAAACTTCTTCGTAGACTAATTGAAGCAAAACGTGTCCCTAGTGTTATATTTTATGGACCTCCAGGCACTGGCAAGACTACTCTGGCAAGAATTATTGCGGACACAAGCAATTCTAATTTTGTTAAACTTAACGCTATATCAAGTGGAGTCGCGGATGTAAAAGCGGTCATTGAAAAAGCAAAAAATGATTTTGAACTCTATGGCAGAAAAACATATTTATTGCTTGATGAATGTCATAGGTGGAGCAAGGCGCAAAGTGATTCACTTCTTGCCGCACTTGAAAATGGATACGTTATATTTGTAGGTTGCACTACAGAAAATCCAAGTTATAGTATGACAAGAGCAATAGTCTCAAGATGTTCTGTATTTGAGTTTAAAAGACTTGGTATACAAGATGTAAAAAATGTTTTAAATAGGGCAATTCAGCAAGATGAATTATTGAAAAGATATACCATAAAAATAGATGATGATGCTTTGACTTATTTTGCAAACGCTTGTGGAGGGGATGTTAGAAGTGCTTTGAATGGCCTTGAAATTGGCGTTATAACAACCAATGAAAACAAAAATGGAGAAATTGTCATAGATAAAGAAATAGCAGCACAGTGTTTGCAGAAAAAAGCATTGAGTTTAAATGAGGATGTCTATTATCATCTTTTAAGTGCTTTTTGTAAAAGTCTTCGGGGAAGTGATTCAACGGCGGCATTATATTATGCTAATAGGTTGATTGAGGCAGGAATAGAACCACAAGTGCTAGCAAGAAGGACAATAGCACATGCTTCAGAAGATGTAGGGCTATCTGCACCAAATGCATTACTACAGGCGTGTGCAAGTTTGTATGCACTAGACAATCTAGGCATGCCTGAAGGAAATTTGGCACTCACTCAAGCAATTATTTATGTATGTGAATCACCTAAAGATAATAGGGTTGTTGTCGCTATGAATATGGCACAAGATGATGCAAAAAATCATCCCGATGACAATATCCCTGAATATTTAAAAAATCATACAGAGGCAAGTAAAAATTATAAATATCCTCATGATTATGGTGGTTATGTTGAGCAACAATACTTGCCAAATTCATTAAAAGATAGAAAGTATTTTGTAAGAAAAAATAAAGGAGAAAATAATCAAAAATAGATATTTTAAAGTTTATATAAAAACAGCAGTGGTTTTCCACTGCTGTTATATTTTTGGTTCAAAATTTTCAAAAATTACATTGTCACAATATTGTACAACTTTCATATACTCTTTTTGACTTCTTACAGTCCAGGCAATCAAAGGTAAAGATTTGTATTTTCTAACAAATCTATTTGGAAGGCGAGAGGCTTCATATG
Organism: uncultured Clostridia bacterium; assembly: GCA_944376845.1. Lineage (GTDB taxonomy): Bacteria > Bacillota > Clostridia > Christensenellales > UBA1242 > UBA5893. Next base: position 15,244 of record CALWDZ010000007.1, read on the forward strand.
CTATAAAGTCAGGCTTTGCAATTTTGTTGAGTACCATTCTTTTAAGTGCAAATCTTTTAATAAACGCGAGTTTTTCCCCTTTAAAAAACCCAGCAAGTTGACCACGCAAAATATCTGGAGCATTATTTTTAAACCATTCCAAAACATATGGGTTAAATGATTCTATAGCATATTCTCCTTTATATGCACGAAGCATTTCCAACAATTTTGTTTCAAGTGCTCCAACTTTATTTGTGTTTTTTACTTCAATCAAAAGTGGAACTTTGCCGTCGATTAAAGTTAAAACGTCTTCAAATGTTGGTATGGTATATTCAGTATCCGCCAAATGATAATTTTCAAGGTCAGATTTTGTGAGATTTTTTAAGTAACCATCTTTTCCAGTCATTCTAGATAAACTATCATCATGAAAAACAACCAAAGTTCCATCTGAAATTATATGAACATCAAGTTCAATAGGATAACCATTATTTATTGCATTTTGAAAAGCCCCAAGTGAATTTTCTGGGAATTCGTCATTGTGTAAACCGCGATGTGCAATACATCTTTCTACAAGCCAAGATTTAAAAATATCCATTATTATTCCTTTTTTATTAATATATCATAAATATAAAAAATGTGTCTACAAAATTTAATAAAATGTATTTTTTGATTTGATTTTTTTTCGTTATTATATATACTAATCTTGCAAAGGAAATTAGACCTAATGACTGAAAAATTAAAAAACATAAGAAATTTTTGTATAATCGCACATATTGATCATGGGAAAAGCACGCTTGCGGATAGACTTATTGAAAAAACAGGAACTGTATCTTCTCGCGAGATGAGTGATCGAATATTAGATAGCATGGATTTAGAGCGAGAAAGAGGCATTACCATTAAACTTACTCCAACTAGAATGTTCTACACATTAAATGGAGAAGAATATATTTTAAACCTTATAGATACTCCAGGACATGTGGACTTTACATATGAAGTTTCACGTTCGCTCGCAGCGTGCGAGGGCGCTATTTTGATTGTTGACGCTTCGCAAGGTGTTGAGGCTCAAACAATAGCAAATACTTATCTTGCAATAGATAATAACCTTGAAATTTTACCTGTTATAAATAAAATTGATTTACCTAGTGCCGATGTGGAGAAATGTAGAAAAGAGATAGAGGATGTTCTTGGGATATATGCCGAAGATTGTCCTGCAATTTCAGCAAAAGATGGTATAAATATTGATGAAGTGCTTAAACAAATAGTTGAAAAAATCCCAGCACCAAGAGGAGAGATAGAAGCCCCACTTAAAGCACTTATATTTGATAGTCTATACGATAATTTTAAAGGGGCAATTTGTTTTGTTCGTATTTTTGATGGCAAAGTTAAAGTCGGCGATAAAATAAAAATGATGAAAGTTGACAAAACTTATGAGGTTACTGAGGTAGGCGTGTTCACTCCCAAAATGCAGCCAAAAGAAATACTTTGTTGTGGGGATGTTGGCTATATTTGTGCAAGTATTAAAAATCTTTCCGATACAAAAGTCGGTGATACAATAACTAATGCAGATAACCCAACGAAAGAGCCATTACCTGGATATAAAGATGTTCAGCCGGTTGTGTTTAGTGGTATTTTTCCAGTTGATGGAGCAAAATATCAAGACCTTAAAGATGCTCTTGAAAAGTTGAAACTCAATGATGCCAGTCTAAAATTTTCACCTGAAACATCTGTTGCTCTTGGTTTTGGTTTTAGGTGTGGATTTTTGGGACTTTTGCATATGGAAATAATTACCGAAAGACTTGAAAGGGAATTTGGCCTTGATATCATAACCACAGCACCTAGCGTTTCTTATAATGTTTATAAGACAAATGGTGAAATGGTAGAGGTAAGCAATCCATCTATGCTTCCGCCGCCTGCGGAAATTGAAAGAATTGAAGAACCTATGATAAAACTAGATGTCTATACTCCACCAAACTACGTTGGTGCTGTAATGGAACTTTGTCAAGATAAACGTGGTGAGTTTGTTGATATGCAATACTTAGAAAAAACCCGTGTAGTGCTAAAATATCATATGCCTCTCGCTGAGATGATTTATGACTTTTTTGATAGCCTTAAAAGTCGTACAAAAGGATATGCAAGTCTAGATTATGAAGTATACGGTTTTGCTCCAAGTGAACTTGTTAGACTTGACATAATGTTAAATGGAGAACCATGTGATGCACTTAGCATGATTATTCATAAAGATAAGGCTTATGCTCGTGGTAGACAAATTGCCGAAAAACTTAAAATAATTATTCCAAGGCAACTTTTTGAGGTGCCAATTCAGGCTTGCATAGGGGGTAAGATAATTGCAAGAGAAACAGTAAGTGCAATGAGAAAAGATGTTTTGGCTAAATGTTATGGTGGAGATATTTCAAGAAAGCGTAAACTTCTTGAAAAGCAAAAAGCGGGCAAAAAGCGTATGCGTCAATTTGGCTCTGTGGAACTTCCTGCCGAAACATTTATCAGCATACTAAAAACCGACGACAATGATTGAAACAATGATTTATGTGCATATCCCTTTTTGTGACAGTAAATGCCTTTACTGTAATTTTGTTTCGGGAATTTATAGTGAAGAAATAAAGCAACAGTACTTTTTAAAACTTAATAAAGAAATTGAATACAATGCAAATAAAAAATATATCGTAACATCGATTTATATTGGTGGCGGAACGCCATCTTCTATTGACTCAAAATATGTTGTAGAACTTATAAACAATATATTTACATGTTTTACTATCAAAGATGATGTAGAAATAACCATAGAAGCAAATCCATGTTCTTTGACTAGGGAAAAATTACATGACTATAAAAATTGTAAAATAAATAGACTTAGTATTGGAGTACAATCGCTTGATAATAATTGTTTAAAAAAGATTGGGAGAAAGCATACAAGGCAAAAGGCTTTAAAGGCAATAAATCTTGCAAGACAATGTGGCTTTAACAACATAAATGCTGATGTTTTAATAGGTATACCAAATCAAACCTATCATAAGTTAAAATCAACTATAAAAACTTTATTGAAAAAAGTGTCTCATATATCGGCATATATGCTAATAAATGAGCCTAATACACCTCTAACAAGGATGATTGCAAATAATGAAGTGAAAGTAGTTGATGAAGATAAATGTGTAAGTTTTTATGATAAAATAGTAAAATACTTAAATAAAAAACATTTCACAAGATATGAAGTTTCAAACTTTGCAAAAAATGATATGATATGCAAACACAATATGGGCTATTGGCAATGTAAAAATTATCTTGGTTTTGGAGTTTCTAGTCATTCATATTTTTTAGGAGAAAGGTATTATAATACCTCAAATATACTAGAATATATTCATAGTGAATTTAACTATGAAAAGCACAAACTTACAAATAGTGAAAAGATAGAAGAATATTTAATGCTTGGACTTAGAACAAAATATGGTGTAAATATTGAAAAACTAAGGAGTTTAGGTTTTGATATTTTAACCGCAAAAAAAACAGAGTTGGATATGCTTGCATCAAATGACTTTATACAAATTTTAGATGGTGCAATTATAGTAAATAACGATAAATTTGGCGTACTAAATCAAATAATATTAAAATTATTACCAAACTAAAAAAAATTGTTGCAAAAAACAAAACTATATGTTATTATATGTAAAGTAATTTTACTTGACAGGTGACCATATGAGTGTGGAACAAAATATTGAATATGGGATGCTTTTGGACATTTATGGCGACTTATTAAGCGAGCGTCAATATGAGATAATATCCAGTTATGTAAATAATGATATGTCACTAAGTGAAATTGCGGATAATTTCAATATCTCAAGAAGTGCGGTTTTAGATGCACTAAATACCGCAAAACGCAAACTCAATGAGTTTGAAAGTAAATTGAAATTGTATCATTTAAAAAAGTCGCTTGAAAATGCAGTAAAACTGGATGACACATTATGTAAAAATCAAATAAAAAAGATTTTGGAGGAGTTTTAATGGCTTTATTTACAAGTTTAAGTGAAAAAATGTCACATATTTTTTCTAAACTCACTAAACGAGGAAAACTAACAGAACTTGAAATTAAAGAAGCAATGAGAGAAGTCAAACTCGCGCTACTTGAAGCAGATGTTAATTATCTTGTTGTAAAAGACTTTATTAAGAAAGTTTCTGAAAAGGCTGTTGGTGATACTGTTTTAAAAAGTCTAACTCCAGGGCAACAGGTTATAAAAATTGTCAACGAAGAACTTACTGCACTTATGAGCAGTCCAAACCAAAAACTTATGGTTGCACCTATGCCACCAACAGTGATAATGATGTGTGGACTTCAAGGGGCTGGTAAGACAACAATGTGTGCCAAACTTGGCGCATACCTTAAAAAATCTAATAAGCGTCCACTCTTGGTTGCTTGTGATATTTATAGACCAGCAGCAATCAACCAACTTAAAGTTGTTGGTGCACAAGCAAAAGTAGATGTCTTTGAAAAAGGTACTCAAAACCCAGTTAAAACGGCGAAGCAGGCCGTAGAGTTCGCAAAATCACAAAATTACGATACTGTCATCATTGATACTGCTGGTAGACTTCATATCAATGAAGAACTTATGCAAGAACTTAAAAACATAAAAAAAGAAGTTAACCCAACTGAAATTTTGCTTACAGTTGATAGTATGACGGGTCAAGATGCAGTAACGGTTGCTGAAAGTTTTAATAATGACCTTGATATAACAGGTGTCATTTTAACAAAATTGGATGGCGATACGCGTGGCGGTGCTGCACTTTCAATTAAAGCCATTACTCAAAAACCAATAAAATTTTGTGGTGTTGGTGAAAAGATTGGAGATATAGAACCTTTCTATGCCGATAGAATTGCATCAAGAATACTTGGTATGGGTGATGTTCTGAGTTTAATTGAAAAAGCACAAGAGGCAGTCAGCGAAGAGGAACTTAAAAAGTTTGAAAAGTCATTTAGAGAAAATTCATTCACATTTGAAGATTATCTTGCTCAACTTGAAAGACTTAAAAAAATGGGGAATATAAATGACTTAATTGCAATGATACCAGGACTAAGCGGTAAACTTAAAGGTGCTCAGGTTGATGAAAATGTGTTAAAAAAGAATAAGGCTATTATTCAAAGTATGACAAAAAAAGAAAGGTTAAACCCTGACCTTATAAAAGGAAGTCAGCGTAAACGCATTGCACAGGGTAGTGGAACTACTATAACAGAAGTCAATCAACTGATAAAGCAATTTGAGCAATCAAAAGAGATGATGAAACAAATGAAAAACAAAAAAGGCATTGCAAGATTATTTAATTAGTTATATTAGCAAAAGTTAATATATAAAAAAATATAAAAGGAGAAAGAAAATGGCATTAAAAATTAGATTAACAAGGCTTGGAGACAAAAAATCACCATTTTACAGAGTTGTAGTTGCAGATTCAAGGTCACCAAGAGATGGTAAGTTTGTTGAAGTTATAGGCACATACAATCCTTTAACTGAACCTGCTGAAATCAAAATTGACGCTGAAAAAGCATCTAGATGGTTAAAAAATGGTGCACAACCAACCGAAACAGCCAAAGAATTGCTAGTAAAAAGTGGCGTTATTGAAAGGAAATAACACATAAAGGAGTATTATGGAGCAATTAGTTGAGTACATTGTAAAAAGTTTGGTTGATGATAAAGATGCTGTGAAGATAACCACTGAGAGAGAGGGTAGTGAAATAAACATTATAGTCAATGTTGCCGAAAACGATATTGGCAAAGTAATTGGAAAAAATGGTAGAATTGCCCAATCAATTAGAGCAATAGTAAAATCTATATCAGCCAAAGAAAAAATCAGATACAATGTTAAAATAAACAAATAGGCATATTTTTGCCTGTTTTTTATATGGAGAGATTATGCGATTTGTAGGAACAATAGTCAAACCTCAAGGAGTCAAAGGTGAATTAAAAATTTATCCATCCGATACAGACCTTGACATTTTTAAATACATAAAGTATGTTTATATTGACAATTTAAAAATTCTTGTTAAAAAGATTGTTGGTCGTCAAGGTTTTTTGTATGTGTTTTTAGATGGCATAAATGATAGGAACACTGCCGAAAAATATAGACAAAAAAAAGTGTATGCTAGTGATGAAGAAATGACTTTAAAACAAGATATGTTTTATGTTGAGGACCTTTTAAATATGGATGTTGTCAGTGAGGAAGGTGAGTTTTTGGGAACAATTACTGACATACAGAGTTATGGGGCAACCGATGTGTTCACAATACTAGATGTTGATAATCGTGAAATAATGTTGCCACATCTAAAATCAATATTTTTGGGTGTTTTTGATAATCATATGAAAGTAAATAAAAAATTATTTGAAGAGATGAAAGTATGCACAGATTAACCATTCTTACATTATTTCCGGAGATGTTTGATGCAATCAAGCATAGCATTATAAAGCGTGGTATCGACAATAAATTGTTTGAACTAAATGTTGTTGATATACGACAATTTTCAAAAGACCAGCATAAAAAATGTGATGACTATCCATATGGTGGTGGTGCAGGTATGGTTATGATGGTGCAACCAATAGTCGATGCGTTTAGAAGTTTATCGACTAAGGATGCAAAAGTTTTATACACCAGTCCAAGAGGAAAGGTATTTAACCAAACTATGGCACAGCAACTTTCTAAATATGAGGACATTGTTATATTATGTGGGCATTATGAGGGCGTGGACCAACGTGCTATCGATATCTTGGGTGCAGAAGAAGTCTCAATTGGAGATTATGTTTTGACTGGTGGTGAATTGCCCGCAATGGTAATGATAGATGCAATCGTTAGAAATATTGAAGGCGTAATTAATTCACAATCGCTAAAAGATGAAAGTTTTTCCAATGGACTACTCGAATATCCTCAGTACACTCGTCCAGAAGTTTTTGAAGGTTTAGAAGTTCCAAAGGTTTTACTTTCTGGACATCATCAAAATATAGATAAGTGGCGGCAAGAACAAGCAATTGAAATAACAAAAAAATATAGACCTGATTTGTTAGAGGAGTAAATGGCAAAAGTAAATTGGTTTCCTGGACATATGGCAAAAACATTGGTGCAGATGTCTAAGGAAATAAAAAATGTTGATATGATTATATATGTTCTGGATGCCAGAGCGCCTTTGTCATGCCTTAATCCAAAATTTAATGAATTATGTACCGATAAACCAATTTTATATATCTTGAACAAAGTAGATTTAGCGGACGATAGTATTTCAACACATATTAAAGAAATGCTTAAAAATAAGGATAACTCTGATTGTATTACTTTAAATAGTATTCAAAGTGGAACAAGTAAAATTATTGAATCAATAATGAAAACTTTATGTATTAAAAAACTGCAAAAGTACGAAAAAAAAGGACTTTCAATTCCGCTAAGGGCAATGGTAATTGGAGTTCCAAATTGTGGTAAGAGCACACTAATAAATAATATGTGTGGAATAAAAAAGACTAAAACGGGAGATAAAGCAGGGGTAACTCGTGGTAAACAATGGGTTGCACTTAAAAATGGTTTTGAAATTTTGGATACACCAGGAACACTTTGGCCAAATCTTGAAGATCAAGATATAGCAAAAAAATTATGCATAATTGGAAGTATTAAAGATGAAATTGTTGATATAAATGAACTTAGTTTTTATCTTGTAAATTTACTTCAACAATATTATCCGCAAGTTTTAAAAGATAGATATGATATAACAATAAATGATGATGCGCTCTTAACTCTTGACGCAATTGCTGAAAAAAAACATTTTTTAATTAGGGGTGGGGATATTGACTATGATAGAACTTGTGCTATGATCATTGATGATTTTAGAAAAGGTAGATTGGGCAAAATTACCTTAGATCAGGTGAAAGATGTTTGAATATGAAAATGAATTTTTAACACAAGGTTATAATTATATCGCAGGCATAGATGAAGCGGGTAGAGGTCCACTTGCTGGTCCTGTTGTTTGTGCCATTGCAATGATGCCACTTGAAAAAGACAAAATAATTGATGGTGTAAATGATAGTAAAAAACTTTCACCAAAAGTTAGAGAAATGCTTTATGACAAAATTGTAAATACTGCACTGGCTTATGATATACAAGTAGTAGATAACAATGTTATAGACGAAATAAATATTTTAAATGCTACAAAGCAAGGTATGTTAAATTGTATAGATAATATTAGCATAACACCAGATATAGTACTTATTGATGCAGTTAAATTAAATTCTGAAATAAAAACAGTATCCATTATAAAAGGTGACGAAAAAAGTTATAGCATTGCTTGTGCTTCAATTTTAGCAAAGGTTTACAGAGATAGGTTAATGCTTGAAATGGATAAAAAATATCCACAGTATGAATTTAAAAACCACAAAGGGTATGGTACACAAAAGCATATTGAACTTCTAAAAAAATTTGGAAAATGCGATATTCATAGAAACACTTTTATTAAGCATTTTGTAGGTGAAAAATGAACACAAAGATTCCAGGTCAGCGTGGAGAAGCGTTGGCTTTTAATTATCTAATTGAAAACAATTATAAAATTTTAAATACAAACTTTTCATGTAAACTTGGTGAAATTGATATTATCGCTCAAAAAGATGATTACATAATTTTTGTTGAAGTAAAGGCAAGATCATCTAGTGCTTTTGGACTTCCTAGAGAGGCGGTAACATACCAAAAGCAACAACACATAAAAAGAACTGCACTCTTTTATTTGCAGAAAACCAAAAATTTGAATAAGTTTTGTAGGTTTGATGTCATAGAAATTTTGGGTGATAAAATTAGTCACATTGAGAATGCATTTATGTAATAACCTTTTATAAAATTTATTTAAAATTATTGTTAAAACACTTGAAATATTTTTAAACATATGTTATCTTTTAAAAGACTTCGAATGGTCCGCTGGCAAATTTTTTTTTGTTTATGAACATTTAGTAAATATAATATAGGAGGAAAAGTCGGTGAATATTATAGACATTATCGAAAAAGAAAACTTGAAAGATGATGCACCAAAATTTAACATTGGCGATACTGTAAAAGTTTGGGTCAAAATTAAAGAAGGTGATAAACAAAGACTTCAAGCATTTGAAGGCGTTGTAATTGCAAGAAAAAATGGTAGTGTGAGAGAGACTTTCACTGTAAGAAGAATTTCTTATGGTGTTGGAGTTGAAAGAACATTTCCTTTACATTCTCCACTTATTGACCATGTTGACATTGTCCGTAAAGGCAAGCCAAGACGTGCAAAATTATACTATGTAAGAGATCTTACTGGTAAAGCTGCTAAAATTAAATCGGCAGACAACAACTAAAAATCATCTAACACAAATCCTAAACGGTTTGTGTTTTCTTTTTTTTATTCGTAAAAATGCGTTTTGTAAAATTTTAAAATTTTGACAATTTATTTTGTGATATTGTTTTTGGGGTGCTATACTTAGCCAGTAGGTTATTATGTTAGCAAAAGTATTAAGTTTTGGTTTAAATGGCATAGATGGATATAAAGTTACAGTTGAAGTTGATATTTCTGCTGGGCTTCCAAAGTTTGATATTGTTGGACTTGGAGATACTGCCATTAAAGAAGCGAAAGAGCGTGTCAAATCTGCAATACGCAATTCTGGACTTAAATATCCAATAAGTGCCATCACTTGCAATCTTGCACCGGCGGATATGAAAAAAGAAGGTACTTTTTATGACCTTTCTATAGCGGTTGCTATTTTATCAGCAAGTGAAGTCATAGATTACAAAAAGATTGGTGATACAATATTTTTGGGAGAATTGTCACTTAATGGAGAAATAAAGAAAGTAACGGGGTTGTTGCCACTGCTTATTGCCGCAAAAGAAAAGGGTTATAAACATTTTATTATACCAAAAGATAATTATTTTGAAGCAAGTTTCATTTCTGATATAGATGTTAAAGTAGCACAAAGTTTAGAGCAACTTGTAAATTCATATAAGGAACCTGATATTGTTCTTGAAAAAGTTTTTCCTTCAAATTATGAAGCACTTAAACAAAGTAAACCAACATCTTATCTAGATATGAAAAATGTCAAAGGACAATTTAGTGCAAAAAGAGCATTAGAAATTGCCGCTGCAGGCGGTCATAATATTTTGATGATAGGCCCACCAGGGAGCGGAAAGACCATGCTTGCAAAGTGTTTCCCGGGGATACTTCCTGATATGACTTTTGAAGAAGCACTTGAGGTAACAAAGATACATAGCGTTGCTGGAGAATTGAATTTAAATGATGGAATAATTTTGTCAAGGCCTTTTAGAACACCACACCATACAGCCACATCAATTAGTTTGGTTGGTGGTGGTTCTCAAGTTAAACCAGGTGAAATAAGTTTAGCACATAATGGTGTGTTATTTTTAGATGAATTGCCAGAATACTCAAGGCATTTTATTGAAACGCTTCGTCAGCCGCTAGAAGATGGGCAAATAACAATTGCAAGAGCAAAACAAACGGTTACTTATCCAGCATCATTTATTTTGATTGCCAGTATGAACCCGTGCCCATGTGGAAATTTTGGTTCAAAAAAAGAAGAGTGTCGTTGTACTCCATCACAAATACATAGATACTTATCTAAACTTTCAGGACCTATTATGGATAGGATTGATTTACATATTGAAGTTGATAACGTTACATATGATGATTTGCATACAAATGAGGAATGTGAAAGTTCGCAAGACATTAAAAAACGCGTTGACAAAGCAAGAAAAGTTCAACTAGACCGTTTCAAAGGCACAAAAGTTTATTCAAATGCCAAAATGGATGTAACTCAAACAAAGAAATTTTGTAAACTCAGTAAAGAATGTGAAGATATATTAAGAATGGCTTTTGATAATCTACATTTAACAGCAAGAGCACATGATAGAATTTTAAAAGTTGCAAGAACAATAGCTGATCTTGAGGGAGAGATAGATATTTTGCCACAACACATAGCCGAAGCAATACAATATAGATCACTTGATAGGAAGTATTGGGAATGATAAGTCAAAACGATAAAACATACATTTTCTTCTCCGCTATGGAACTTACAGTTAAAAGATGCAATGAAATTATTTCACATTTTGGTTGTGCAGATAATGTGCTTTCTGCGCTCCTAGATGGAGATAGTTTTTTAGTAGATTTTTTTAATACAGATTATGAAAAATTTAAATCTAAACTTTTAAGTTTCTCTTTTGAAACATTGGAACAGTATTTCTTGAATAAGCATGTGGGGTATATCACGATTGAAAGTTCGCTTTATCCACAGCAATTAAAACAATTAGATGAACCGCCATATATATTGTATTACATTGGTGACCTTTCGTTATTGTCAACAAAAAATATTGCAATTGTTGGCTCACGAACACCAACTTTTTATGGGAGAGAAATTACGGACCTTTTTGCAAAAACACTTGTAAAAAATGATTTTACTATAGTAAGTGGGCTTTCAACGGGTGTTGATAAGATTGCACATGAAACAGCACTTAAAGAAAATGGTAAAACAATCGCAGTTCTTGGCAATGGTTTTCAACATATGTATCCTAAAAGCAACATTAACTTAGCAAGGGAAATAGCAAAGAAAGGTTTGCTTATAACAGAATATTATCCTACATTTCAGGCACGAAATTATTCTTTTCCAATGAGAAATAGAATTATTGCAGGTCTGAGTTGTGGTGTATTACTTACAGAAGCGGCAAAAAAGAGTGGTTCGCTTCACACCAAAAATTTTGCCTTGGAACTAGGTATAGATGTTTTTAGTGTTCCCGGAAATATAACAAGCACAAAAAGTGAGGGAACAAATAATATAATAAAATATGGTCACGCCCAAATGGTGACATCACCCAATGACATTTTAGAGCAATATGGAATAAAGCCAACAAAAGTAAAAAAAGAAAAAATAGAGTTAAACTTTGATGAGAACAAAATATATAGTATTTTAAAAGATGGAGAAAAAAGTTTTGATGAAATCCAATATAAGACAAATATCTCAGTTCAAAGTTTAAATACTTATTTGACAACTATGCAAATTCGTGGAATAATAAAAAAATTGCCAGGTAATTATTATACGATTTAGTTTGGAGGATAAATGAAACTTGTTGTTATAGAATCGCCAGGAAAGCGAGAAACACTTCAAAAATATTTAGGAAAAGATTATGTAGTTATGTCTTCTAAAGGGCATGTAAGAGATTTGCCATCCAAAAGTTTTGCAGTTGATATAAATCATAATTTTGAACCAAAATATGAGATTATGCCAGACAAAAAGGCGATTATTGAAGACATAAAAAATAAAGCAAAAAAAGCAGAATATGTTCTCCTTGCAACCGACCCCGACCGAGAAGGTGAGGCTATTGCATGGCATTTGGCTTATTGTTTAGGAATTGATCCACATACCAAATGCCGTATTGTCTTTAACGAAATTAGTAAATCAGCGGTTGAAAAAGCACTTTTAAGTCCACGTGAAATAGATTTAAATTTGGTCGATGCACAACAGGCAAGAAGAATACTCGATAGGATTATGGGATACAAACTTTCTCCAATTCTTTGCAAGAAAATTCAACCTAAGCTTAGTGCGGGAAGAGTGCAATCTGTTTGTTTAAGGCTTGTTGTTGATAGAGAAAAAGAGATTGAAGATTTCGTGCCAGAAGAATATTGGAACTTAACTGCACAATTTAAAAAACAAAATCAAAGTACAATATTTAAAGCAGCACTTTTAGAATATAAAGGCAAAAAAGAAAAACTTTCAAAAAAAGAAGAAGTTGATGAAGTATTAGAAAATTTAAACAATGCAACTTATAAGGTTACATCAATAAAAAAATCTAAAACAAAATCTAAAGCACCTGCACCCTTTACAACCTCTACAATGCAACAAGAGGCTTTAAACAAACTTAATATGACTTTAAAGCGAACAACAAGTGCGGCACAACAACTTTATGAAGGAATTGATATTCCAAAAGAAGGAAAAGTTGCTTTTATAACATATATAAGAACTGATAGTGTTAGAATTAGCGAAGATGCAGTAAAAATGGCACGAGAGCATATTCAAAAAACTTATGGTAATGAATATTTACCAAGTAAACCAAATGTTTTTACTGTAAAAGCCAATGCTCAAGATGCACATGAGGCCATTAGGCCAATTTCGCTTCAAAGGACACCAGAAAGTATTAAGGATGTTGCTTCTAGTGATGTATATCGATTATATAAACTCATATATGATAGGTTCGTTGCATGTCAAATGACTGAGGCGATTTATGACAATGTAACCGCAAATATTACAGCAAATGATTGTGTTTTTAAAGCAGTTGGTAAAACACTTGATTTCGCAGGTTATACTGCAGTTTACAAAACTGAATCAAAAGATAAAGATAATAAAGAACAAGTCGAAGAAGGTAAACTTCCAAAATTGGAAGAGGGTGAAGTACTTGATTTAGATAAACTTTTGCCAGAACAAAAGTTTACAAAACCACCAACTCGTTATACTGAAGCAACCCTTGTTAAAGCAATGGAAGAGAAAGGTATTGGTAGACCATCAACTTATGCACCAACTGTAACAGTTATTGCATCAAGAGAATATACCAAAAAAGATGGGAAATATATAGTTCCAACAGAAATTGGACGTTCCGTTACTGGATTTTTGGAAAAGTATTTTAATAAGATGATAAATGTCAAGTTTACCGCATATATGGAAACAAAACTTGATGAAGTTGCTGAGGATAAATGCACTTGGCAAGTAGTAATAGAAAATTTTTGGAAAAGTTTTAAAGAACTTTTGGACAATGCCAATTTTAATGCTTATGTTTCACCTAAAAAAGAACCAATAAAAACCGATATTATTTGTGATAAATGTGGAAGCCCAATGGTTATCAGAGAGGGCAAGTTTGGTAAATTTTTAGGTTGTTCCAATTATCCTACTTGTAAAAACATTATGCCTTATGAAGACGAAAATACACCAAGAGGTGTGTGTCCGGAGTGTGGAAAAGAAGTTGTTCAGCGTAAATCAAAAAAAGGAAAAATATTTTATGCTTGCACAGGATATCCTGAATGTAAATTTATGAGTTGGGATGTTCCTACGGGAGAAAAATGTCCTGAATGCAATTCTCCACTTGTAATTAAGGGCAAAAAGGTAATTTGCTCATCAAAAAGTTGTAAGTATGTTAAACAATAATTATGTAAAAGTAATAGGTGCAGGGCTTGCTGGGAGTGAAGCAGCATATTTTTTGGCGCAACATGGCATCAAAGTTAAATTATATGAAATGAAATCTATAAAAAAGACTCCTGCACAAAATAGTGAAAACTTTGCTGAACTCGTTTGTTCAAATAGTCTAAAAAATGAACAACCTCTTTCTGCAAGTGGACTATTAAAACAAGAATTAAAACAACTCGATTGTTTTTTATTAAAATGTGCAGAGTCGACTCGTGTACCATCAGGGAATTCACTTAGTGTCGATAGAGAGGCATTTTCAAGTTTGGTAACCAATACATTAAAAAATCATCCAAATATTGAAATTATAGATGAAGTAGTTAAAACGATAGATGTTGATATTCCAACAATAATTGCCACCGGACCATTGTGCGACGACGATTTATTTAAAAATATATCATCTTTAATTGGTGATGATAATTGTTATTTTTACGATGCAATAGCACCAATAATCAGCAGTGATAGCATTGATTACTCTCGTGCATTTTGGGCAAATAGATATGACCAAGGTGATTCAAAAGATTACCTTAATTGTTATATGTACAAAGATGAGTATGATATTTTTGTAGACGAACTTGTCCATGCCGAGAGAGCCAAATTGCATACATTTGAAAAAGTTAAAGTATTTGAAGGTTGTATGCCAATAGAAATTTTGGCATCAAGAGGAGAAAAGGCACTTCGCTTTGGACCATTAAAACCCGTGGGACTTTCAAAAAAAGTTCAAGGTGAAAAACCTTATGCCATTGTGCAATTAAGGAAAGAAAATGTAGATGGGAGTTGTTTGAATATGGTTGGTTTTCAAACAAACCTAACATACGGCGAACAAAAACGAGTTTTTAGACTTATTCCAGCGTTAAAAAATGCAGAGTTTTTAAGATATGGAAGTATGCATAGAAATAGTTACATATGTGCACCAAAGTGTTTAAATGTCTATTCTCAACTTAGAAAATATCTAAATATTTTTATTGCAGGTCAAATATCTGGTGTAGAAGGTTATGTGGAAAGTATTGCAAGTGGTTTGTATTCTGCAATAAATATGTTATTATATCTTAAAGGTAAAACTTTACAGTCTTTGCCAAAAACCACAATTATAGGTGCACTTATGGATTATTTGGCAAATGCTGATGCAAATAATTTTCAACCTATGAATGCAAACTATGGTATTATAGAATGTCAAGATTTTGCTGATAAAACACAAAAAAGAAAACAAATATTAGAAATATCACAGAAAGAAATTAAAAAATTTAAGGAGAAATTGAATGGATAATGAATTTAGAGCGACGACAATATGTGCAGTTAAAAGAAATGGGAAAACTGCAATTTGTGGTGATGGTCAAGTTACTATGTCGCAAAGCGTAATTTTTAAAAGCAATGCAAAAAAAGTCAGAAGAATTTATGACGGAAAAGTTGTTGTAGGCTTTGCAGGTTCAGTTGTTGATGCTATAAGTCTTTGTGATAAGTTTGAAGAAATGCTTAATAAATATTCTGGAAACTTACTAAAAAGTGCAGTTGAACTTGCTGGACTATGGAGAGATGATAAAGTAGCAAAACAGTTAAATGCGATGATGATTGTAGCAGATAAGGATACAATGTTACTCCTATCAGGTGCTGGTGAAGTTATGGAGCCACAAGATGGTGTATGTGCCATTGGCAGTGGTGGTAATTATGCTTTTGCTGCAGCAAAAGCACTTTTGCAAAATACAAAACTTACAGCAAAAGCCATTGCAACAAAATCACTTTTAATTGCAAGTGAAATTTGTGTATTTACAAATTCAAATATTATTGTTGAGGAAGTTTAGGAGGTAGAAAATGAGTATGACGCCAAGAGAAATTGTGACTGAACTTGATAAATATATCATAGGGCAGGACGAAGCCAAAAAGGCAGTTGCAATTGCACTTAGAAATAGATATAGAAGAAGTCGATTACCAAAAGAACTTAGAGATGAAATAACACCTAAAAACATAATTATGAAAGGTCCAACTGGTGTAGGAAAAACAGAGATTGCAAGAAGACTTGCCAAACTTGTTGGTGCTCCTTTTATAAAGATTGAAGCAACAAAATACACAGAAGTAGGCTATGTTGGAAGAGATGTTGAAAGTATGGTTAGAGACCTTGTATCTGTTGCTGTACGCCTTGTAAAAGATGAAAAGCTACATGAAGTGGAAAAGAGAGCGCAAAAAGCAGTTGACGACAAACTGTTAAAGGTTATAAGTGATGAACTTGTTAAACAGGGCTTAAATGTACCACTTGCTGAAATCGAAGAAAATTACAGAAGTGGTAAATATGACGATATGAATATTGAAGTTAGTATCGTTGAAAAAGCACAACAATTTGATTTTATGCCAGAATTTGAAGGGATGAACATCTCTACCATGATCGGAGGTATTTTTCCTCCAAGAAGAAAAACTCGTAAAATGTCTGTACTACATGCCAAAGAATGCTTAATGGAAGATGAATCAGATAAACTTATAGATAATGAAAGTGTCTATCAGGAAGCCATAAGAAGGGCAGAGGAAGAAGGTATAATCTTTATCGATGAAATGGATAAGATAATCGGTAAAGGAAGCCAGAGTGGTCCAGATGTTTCAAGAGAGGGTGTACAAAGAGATATTTTGCCAATTGTCGAGGGATCAACTGTTAGTACAAAATATGGCAATGTAAAAACAGACTTTATTTTGTTTATAGCGGCTGGAGCATTCCATGTTTCAAAAATTGAAGATATGATTCCGGAACTTCAGGGTCGTTTTCCAATAAGGGTGGAATTAAATAGCCTAACAAAAGATGATTTTGTAAAAATTTTGTCTACACCAAAAAATGCAATTACACTTCAGTACGCAAGTTTATTAAAAGTTGATAACATAGAACTTGAATTTACAGATGATGCACTTGACGAAATTGCTATCATAGCCGAATATCAAAATGAAAATATGGAAAATCTAGGTGCAAGAAGATTGCATACAATAATGGAAAAACTGTTAGAAGATGTATCTTTTAATGCAAGTGGAGAATATCCTTTGAGTAAAGTTATAATAGACAGGGCATATGTACAAAATATATTTGGTAAACATAATAAAAATAGTGATTTGAAAAAATATATAATTTAAAGGAGTAAAAAAAATGGAAATTATAAACAAAGAAAAGTTTGAAGAAAAAGTTTTGAAAGCAAATGGAGTGGTCTTAGTTGACTTTTTCGCAACATGGTGTGGTCCATGCAAAATGCTTGCACCAGTTCTTGAAGATGTAAGCACTGAAACGGAAGCAAAAATTTACAAGGTTGATATTGATGAAAGCAGTGACCTTGCTCGTGAATATGGCATTATGGTTGTTCCTACCATGATAATCTTCGTAGATGGTAAACAAGCTGAAAAGTTTAGTGGATATATGCAAAAAAATGCAATTTTGGATAAAATCAATGCTTATGTTAAATAGTTATGTGAATTGATAAATTGGGTATTGATTTTTATACCTAATAATGATATACTACTTAACGATAAAAGGATTATTGTATGGATAGAAAAGTTTATTTGGATAATGCCTCAACTACATATATATCAAGTGAGGTGTTAAATGAAATGATGCCTTGTTTTAATACAATTTATGGCAATGCAAGCAGTTTGCACTCTTTTGGTCGTGATGCACAAGCAATGGTAGATAGGGCTCGTGACAAAATAGCAAAAGCGATAAATGCAAATTTAACTGAATTGTATTTTACTTCTGGTGGAACAGAGACTAACAACTGGGCAATCAAAGGTCTTGCTCATGCAAATAAGGATAAAGGCAAACATATTATTGTATCAAAAATAGAGCATGAATCAATACTTCAAAGTTGTAAAGAACTTGAAAAAGAGGGTTTTGAAGTAACATATCTAAATGTTGATAGTGAAGGCTTGGTAAAACTTACTGACTTATTGCACTACATTAGAAAAGATACTATTTTGGTATCTGTAATGGCAGCAAATAATGAAGTTGGTACTATACAAAATATAAAGGCTATAGCCTCCATAGTCCATGATAACGGTGCAATATTTCACACTGATGCCGTTCAGGCACTTGGTCATTTAAAAATTGATGTTCAAGATATGGACATTGATGCAATGACCATAAGTGCACACAAAATTCATGGACCAAAAGGCATTGGTGCCTTATACCTTAAAAAAGGTATAAAGATTGAACCTTTAATCGTTGGTGGCAATCAAGAAAGTGGGAAACGCGGAGGAACACTTAATGTTCCAAATATAGTCGGCTTTGGTAAAGCAGCTGAAATTGCAACGAGAGATTTAGTTGCTGTAAACCAAAAATTAAAGACTATTAGAGATTATTTTGTAAGGTCAGTTATGGAAAAAATTGACTATGTTAAATACAATGGTCATCCTTACCAAAAAATAAATAACATTGTAAACTTTTCATTTGATTTAGTTGAAGGTGAGGCAGTGCTTATGATGCTAGATATGGAGGGCGTTGCTGTTTCTACTGGTTCGGCGTGTGAAACTGGTAGCGTTGAACCTTCACATGTGCTTTTGGCAATGGGGTTAACTGATAGTGAAGCAAGAAGTGCAATAAGATTTTCATTTAGCAAATCGACTACAAAAGATGACATTGATTACACTGTTGATACTTTAGTAAAAGTAATTGCAAAACTTAGGTCCATTTCTGCTGTAACAAAAACAGGGAGGGCAAAATAATGTATAGTCAAAAAGTTTTAGAAATCTTTAAAAACCCAATAAATGCTGGTGGTTTGCAAGGTGCAAACGGTGTGGCAAAAGTGGCAAATGAAAAATTTGGCGATGTTGTAAGAATTTATTTAAAAGTAAATGATGACAAAGTCATCGATGTTGCTAGATTTAAAGCGATGGGTTGTGTCGCAACGATTGCTGTTTGCAATGTTCTTTGTGATTTAGTTAAAGGAAAAACATTAGATGAAGCATTAACAGTAACCGCTGAAGATGTAGTTGAAGTAACTGGACAGTTGCCAGAAGAAAAAATTGCACTACTTCCAACAATATTTGAAGCATTTAGAGATGCTGTTAGTGATTATTATAAACGTAAAGAACGAGAAGAAGAAAAGAAAAACGCATAAGATAATCTAAGTATAATAAAACCTTTTTTGCAAATAATACTTGCGGGAGGTTTTTTTATGAAAGATGGAATAATATGCGGTATTGTTATTGGTATGGTCGCTGGTGCGCTTCTTTATAAATATAATCCTCAGGCTAAAGAATTAGTAAACAAAACTGAGGATGCAGTAAAAAAAGAAGTACATAACATGACAAAAGAGCAGCCACAAAAACAAACCAAAACATCTAAAAAAGGCTGACCTATAACACACCTTAGCGGTGTGTTATTTATTTTTGTAAAATATTTGACTAAATGCTTTGAAGTAAAGTATACTAACTACGAGTTTAATTATGCAATATCATAGAATAATGTGCCTTGATTATGGAGATGCAAGAATTGGAATTGCTTTTTCGGACCTTTTAGGTTTAACGGCAACTCCTTATGAAGTTTACAAAACGAGAGGGACAGAACTTGATATTGAATACCTATCGCAATTGGCAAAAAAAAATGATGCCAACTTAGTTGTTATAGGTATGCCATACTCACTTGATGGCTCAGAGAATGAACGTACAGCAATTACAAAATCTTTTGGGCAAAAACTTGGCGAAGCATCCAATCTAAAAGTTGTATATGAAGATGAACGTTTATCTTCTTATGAAGCAGAACAACTTCTTCGAGAGCGAAAAGTTCCGCCAAAAAAGCGAAAGCAGTATTTAGATATGTTGTCCGCTGCGGTAATTCTTGAAAGCTATTTAAAAAATAATAAAGGAGAATGAAAGATGGAAGAAAAAAAAGAATTGGGTATTATGGATATACTACTTGATGAGGATAATGAAGATCCAATAACACTATATGATGAAAATGATAAGGCAGTTAGATTTGACCAAGTGGCGATCATTCCTTTGGATAATAAACTATATGCTATACTCAAACCTATTGACCCTATGGAAGGTGTTGCAGATGATGAGGCTATTGTTTTTTATGTTAATGAAGACGGTGATGGTGATGCAACACTTGAGATTGAAACTGATGAGCCAACAGCAATTATGGTTTTTGATGAGTATTATAAACTACTCGATAAGGCTGAAAACAAACAATAAGAGTAAAAAATGTGATAATACAAACTTATCACATTTTTTATGTATTAAATTTTATTTATGAAACATACTAAATCTGTCAAAGCACAAATGCTTTGCGGAGGAGGTAAAACTATATGTTTGGAAGAAACAAATCTAGCCAAGGAGCATCTAGAACTAGAGATTGTTCAAGTAAAACAAACACAAACGTAGAAGCGGGCTCAGAAATGGGCAGAAAAAGCTCAAAGACATCAAAGTCAAGTAAAGCGAATAAATCTTCTCGTGGTTAGTAAGTAGTTTTGCTGAAAAAGGATGTTTAACATTAGTTAAGCATCTTTTTTTTTAAATCATTTTTTGGATAAGTTTTTGGATAAGTTTTTTTACATTTCGCGACACATTTTTGAACATTTGTTCTAAAAATGGCAATAAAAAAATATCAACATAAAAAAGGCTGAAAGCCTTATAAATAAAGGTTTTCAGCCACATTAAGCTGGTGCCGGGAACCGGACTTGAACCGGTACGGAGTTTCCCCCGAGGGATTTTAAGTCCCTTGCGTCTGCCTATTCCGCCATCTCGGCATTTGGAGGTGCCACCCAGATTTGAACTGGGGAATAAAGGTTTTGCAGACCTTGGCCTTACCACTTGGCGATGGCACCACTTAAAAAAAATGGAGCGGAAGACGAGATTCGAACTCGCGACATTTGCCTTGGCAAGGCAACGCTCTACCACTGAGCCACTCCCGCATTATATATGAATTTTTTTTATATTGTGTGCCAATAATCAAGTTTGGTGGGAGTTATAGGACTCGAACCTATGACCCTCTGCTTGTAAGGCAGATGCTCTAGCCAACTGAGCTAAACTCCCAAAATCATCAAGCCTTTTAAATATACCAAATTTATTATGTGTATGTCAACACATTTTTTTAAGTTTTTTATTTTTTTTAATGACAAATTTAATTGTATGTTGTATTATTTAATATAAGTTATTTGAGGTGATTTGTGACAGATATAGAAATAGCACGAAGTGCTAAGTTAAAGAAGATAAAAAAAATAGCAAAAAAGTTAAAGTTCAAAGATGATATTATTTATTATGGTATGTATAAAGCCAAGTTGCCAATCAGATATGGTAAAAAACATGGAAAGGTTATATTAGTTACCGCTATAAATCCAACTAAACTTGGCATAGGTAAAACTACGGTTTCTATTGGACTTGCGGATGCTATGAAAAAATTAGGTAAAAAGGTTTGTTTGGCGCTTAGAGAGCCTTCGCTTGGGCCTGTCTTTGGCGTAAAGGGTGGAGCAACAGGCGGTGGTTACAGCCAAATTGCTCCAATGGAAGATATCAATTTGCATTTTAATGGCGACTTTCATGCAATTACATCTGCTAATAATCTTTTGTGTAGTATGATAGATAATCACATTTTTCAAGGAAACGAACTTGGTATCGACCCTGAAAAAATACTCTTTCATAGATGTTTGGACCTTAATGATAGAGCGTTACGCCAAGTTACCGTGGCAGAGGGAATAAAAAATGGCGTGGCCCGACCAGAGCAATTTACAATAACTGCGGCTAGTGAGATTATGGCTATTATGTGTCTTGCTACTGATTTTAATGACCTTAAAAACAGATTGGCAAATATTATGGTTGCACTAAATTACAAGTCTGAGCCAGTATATGCAAGAGATTTACACGCAGAAGAGGGTATGGCAATACTTTTAAAAGATGCCTTGATGCCAAACCTTGTGCAAACATTATGCCATACTCCAGCAATTGTGCATATGGGGCCTTTTGCTAATATTGCACATGGTTGTAATAGTATTATTGCTACAAAAATGGCGCAGTCATACGCAGATTATGTTGTTACTGAAGCGGGTTTTGGAGCAGACCTTGGCGCTGAAAAGTTTTTTGATGTTAAATGTCGCATAGGAGATATTAAACCTAGTGCTGTCGTGCTTGTTGTAACTGTTGGTGCATTAAAACTTCACGGAGGTATTGCTTTTAAGCAACTATCAAAGCCAAATCCCGAAGCGGTTAAAAAGGGTATGGACAACTTATATGCTCATATAAATACCATTTTCAATGAATTTAAACTACCACTTATTGTAGTTGTAAATAAGTATAAAACGGACACTTTTGAAGAATTACAAATGATTCAATCAGAACTAGATAAATCTGATGTTATTTCTGTTGTTTGTGATGTATATGGAAAAGAAAAAATTGGTACCGATATTTTAGCGAAAAAAGTTGTTGAAGTTTGTGATAGGTTCAGCAATCAATTTAAATACTTGTATGATGTTAATGCAACTATAAAATCTAAAATAAAAGAAATTGCAACGCGTGTTTATGGTGCAAGGGGAGTCAAGTTTACTGAAGAAGCCAATAAACAAATTGAATTTTTGACCAAAAAGCATTTGGATAAGTTGCCTATTGTAATTGCAAAAACTCAATATAGTCTTAGTGATAATGCAAAACTCTTAAATAGACCAAAAGATTTTTACATTACAATAAATGAAGTTCAGGTTAAAACTGGTGCGGGTTTTATTGTTGCAATTGCAGGCAATATGTTACTTATGCCTGGGCTTAACAAAACTCCAAATGTAATCAATATGCACATAGACGAAAACTATAACATTGAAGGGTTGTTTTAAAAAATGGGAATTAATTCCCATTTTTTTAATTTGTAGTATCTTCTGTGTCTTCACTTTCAGGTGCGCCAGTAAATGTTTCAAACTCTATATTCAATGTCAGTGAACCTTGTAATATATTAGGCAAATTCAAATTTAGTTCTCCCGTCATAAGGTCATTAAGGTTGATTTGTAAAGCGGTTGTGGTGTTTGTTTCAACTTGTGTTGTTTCATTTTGAATAACTGTTTCATACACAAATGTTAATGCAACCTCACAATATATTGTATTATTGCTATCAAGTGCAAGTACTGGTTCGGTTATTGTAAATTGATTATTTTGTGTTATATCTTCATTTATAAGTTCATGCAAAGATGAATAACTGCTGCCCATTGACATAACCATATTTATTGAGTTTATTGTATATGAACTTGTTATGGTATTATTTACAGTGGCTGTTTTAGGCGTTACTAAATCCATTGAAGGTGATGT
Organism: uncultured Clostridia bacterium; assembly: GCA_944376845.1. GTDB lineage: Bacteria > Bacillota > Clostridia > Christensenellales > UBA1242 > UBA5893. The sequence goes on from CALWDZ010000007.1 coordinate 38,691, forward strand.
AAAAATAGCGGTGTAAGTTCCTCTGGTTTGGTTGGTAACAGCAAACGAATATGTTGATTCATATGACACAATTATATTATTATGCATCCAAGCCAAAAAAGTTGAATTTTGTTTTTCTGTGGCATAAATAGTGCAAGTTGTATTTTCTTCAAATGTTCCGCTGCCATATGCAGTGCCATAGTTTGAATACCAAACATTCACAGAAACATCAAAGAACTGTGGTTCTTCATTGCATCCATACATAAAAACGGACATCACAAGGCAAAGTAATATACTTGTTAAAATTTTAAGTTTAGACTTCATACAAACCTCATTTTAACTTTATCAAAATGACTAATTTATGTCAAATAAATGTTGGCACAAAAAACTTAGAATATTACAAATTTGGCGAAATTATTTATGAGTAAAAAGTACATTGTTGCATAAAATACAAACGATAAAGGATAAATTATGTGGGAATTTTGTATTAGCATAAACACAAGCCATCATCAAATTATAGATTTTGTCTTAGAAAAATTGGATGGTGAAATTAAAGATTGTAATGGTGTGATTACTTGTTTAAATAAGGGGCAGTGCACTGATATATTAGTGGCATGCAATAAGTTTGAAAAGAATAGACTTATTTTAACACTTCAAGAAATTATATCTCAGGTGATTTGTTATTTCTATAAAAAAAGTTTTTTAATGCAAAATTTACACATAGACATTGTAGATAATGTGTCAAGACAAGCGTTTATTTCGGCACTTCTTTATTTTGATAACGAAACCGATAGTTATATTGTTAACAAGTACTTAGAGATAGGGAATAAAATAAATATTGAGAGTTTTTTTAATTTTAGGTTGCAGTCCTTAAAACAAAAGTGGCAAGAACTTGTGGATATTTCCAATCAAAATGAAATTTATTTATATAAAGATGATACGTTTTTAGAATTGATTAAATTTTTAGTTGATAACATAGAAGTAAAAAACGATGTTGTAAATATAATGCCGCTTGATAAATCATATGGAATATTTGATTCTAAGTTTGATATAATTGAGCCGTCACAAGATATGGATGAAGAAAAGTTAGTGACAGATCTTATCGCATTAAGCCCTAAAAGTATAAATATATATTGTAGTGAAATTTTATCTAACAAAATTAAAACTTTAATTTGTAAGTTGTTTGAAAAACGAGTGAAATTTGTTAAAGAAACCGTAAATTGAAAAAAAGTAAAACATTTTAAAAATTTTGTAAAATAGTATATTGACTTTTGCTTGCCTATTTAGTATTATTATAATAAATAAACTACTATGGGTGGGTGAAAATGAGAAATATTTACAAAGAAGAGTTAGAAGTATTGCTTGCCAATTATGATGAAAAACTTAATGAAATACTTAGAAACGAAGGATTGACTGCTTTATTAAAGAAAAGCAATGATGAACTTCGCAATGATTTTGCTTTAAGATACAAAACTGTGCATATGCAAGTTAAAACAAAATACGCTTATAAACCTCGTAAAGAACTTAGTTATAATCTGTTAAAACTTCGTCGTATCTTTGCCATTTGGAAAAATACAAATATAGTTTTGATTGAGGGTGGTTTAAGATATTCTGCTACTGATAGATATCAACAATTTCCTAAGTACAATATGCAGAACCCTACAATTTGGCCAACTGATAAAACATTAAATCGTATCAGAGTTAAGGCTTTGGGAATTTATGTACAGGCAAACAATATAACTGATTTAAGGTCACTTAGAGGAACGCTTATTAGGAAATTTGGAATAGATAATGACACTGCGAATTTTTATGTTGATGTTTTTAGACGTATGCAATCTAAAAAAGTTATGAATAATTTCTCTTTGGTTGTTGATTCACAAGATATTGACGATTATAATGTAGAAGTTTTTCAGTAAAATTTTAAAAAACTGTTGACATAGTTAAAACGATATGATATTATTCTTTTCGTAAAGTAGAGTTTTCTCTCACCAGTCAGGGCAACTTGGACTGCGTAATAAAACAAATTTTATCTATATTGTTATTGTTTTATGGTGAGTGAAAATGTTTCTATTTCACTCATTTTTTATTGTAGGAGGATATAACTATTTTTAAAGAACTTCTGATCAATGACCAGATATCAACCAACGAAGTTAGGTTAATTGGTCAAAATGGAGAACAACACGGCATTGTAAGTTTGTCAAAGGCAAAAGATATTGCTGAAAGTGCAGGACTTGACCTTGTTTTAATGTCTTCTTCATCCACACCTTATGTATGTAAGATTATGGACTATGGCAAATATAAGTTTGATGCCATAAAAAAAGAAAAAGAACTTAAAAAAAATCAAAAGGTAAGTACTTTAAAAGAAATTCAACTATCTATGACTATTGACACTCATGACAAGGAAGTCAAAGCAAAACACGGTGTACGCTTTTTAAAAGACGGGGATAAGGTTAAAGTTGTGCTCAGAATGAAAGGTCGTCAACAAGCGTATGTAAAAAATGCAATTGAGGTTGTTAAGTCATTTTATGATATGTTGTCGCAGTACGGCACATACGACAAGGAACCTGAAGTCGTTGGAAGAAATATTATAATGATTATATCACCAAAAAAGTAACTAAAAGGAGATTATTATGCCAAAACAAAAATCACATAGTGGTGCAAAGAAAAGATTTAAAGTTAATAAATCTGGCACAGTTAAGTATGCTAAGCCAAATAGAGGTCACTTTTTGGCTAAAAAAGCACAATCAAGGAAAAGAAAATTAAGAAAGGGCGGTTATCTTTCAGGGAAACAAGCAAGCAATGTTAGAAAGATGATTAACGCATAAGGAGGCTTAAAGTGAGAATTAAAAGATCAGTTAATGCATTGAAAAAGAGAAGATCAATATTAAAACAAGCAAAAGGTTATCGCGGAGCAAAATCTAAACTTTATAGAGTCGCTCGTCAAGCAGTTATGAAGAGTGGACAATATGCTTATATTGGAAGAAAACAAAAGAAGAGAAATTTCCGTTCACTTTGGATAACAAGAATAAATGCAGCATGCAGACTTAATAATATTTCATATAGTCGCTTTATGCATGGACTTAAAGTTTCTGGAATTGACCTAAATAGAAAAGTTCTTGCAGATATGGCTGTTAACGATGCAGAAGGTTTTGCATCACTAGTAGTTGTAGCAAACAAAGCAAACTAATAAATAAAAAACAAATCACTGCGATTTGTTTTTTTATGTTATAAATTTGATTTTGTGGCTTTTAGTATGTATAATAAATATTATGTTAACATCAGTACACAACGAGAAAATTAAAAGTTTAAAAAAATTATCTAAACAAAAAGACGTTTTATGTTTAGATAATCCAAAACTTATACAAGAAGCATTGTTAAATAATTGGGAAATTTTGGCGGTTATTAAATCAATTGACGATGTTTTTACAAATTCTGATATTTTAGTATCAGAAAATGTTTTAAAACAGTTTACAAATGTAAAAACAACTCAAGGTGTAGTTGCTCTTGTTAAACTCAAACATTATAACCTGCGACCTCCTGATGGCAATTTTCTGATATTGGATAATGTCCAAGACCCAGGCAATGTAGGAACACTTATACGCAGTGCCGTTGGGGCAAATTTTTTAGACATATATTTGTACAATTGTGCAAGTTTGTCACTTGATAAAACGGTGAGAAGCACAATGGGGGCATTGTTTAAGTGTAGGTTTTATGAAGTTGATAAAACTTTTATCAAAACTCTAAAACAATGGAACAAAAAAATTTTAACAGCGGATATGGATGGCGAAAATATTTTTAAATTTGATGCTAATCAAAATTTGGGTTTAATAATAGGAAATGAAGGACATGGTGTAAGTAAAGAATTTCGTAGTCTTTCATGTAAAACCATTTCAATTCCTATGCAAAATGGACTTGAAAGTTTAAATGCGGGGGTTAGCGGAAGTATTATAATGTATCAATTGACTTATGGAGGTAAAAATGTCAGGTCATAGTAAATGGAATAATATAAAAAGAACAAAAGAAAAATCAGATGCCCAAAGAGGTAAGATTTTTACAAAAATAGGTAGAGAAATTGCTGTTGTAGTAAAGCAAGGTGGCAGCGACCCTAATGTAAATTCTAAACTAAAAGATGTAATTCAAAAGGCAAAACAAAATAACATGCCAAATGATTCTATAGAAAGGTCGATAAAAAAAGCGGCCGGGGAACTTTCTGGTGTAAATTATGAATCTATAACATATGAAGGCTATGGAGCAGGTGGTTCAGCAGTAATTGTTGAGTGCTTAACAGATAATAAAAACCGTACTGCTGGAGATGTCAGGCACGCTTTCGATAAACACGGTGGCTCACTTGGTTCAACTGGATGTGTAAGTTATCTTTTTAATCGCCGTGGGCTTATTGTTATAGAAAAAACTATAAATACAGATGTTGATACGCTTATGATGGATGCACTTGACGCGGGTGCAGATGATGTTGTTGAAGAAGACGATGTTATAGAAGTTTATACATCACCAAATAGTTTTGATACTGTAAAACAAAATCTAGAAAATAAAAATTATCAATTTTTATCTGCTGAGGTCACATTGGTTGCAGATAATTATATAGAACTTGAACAATCAAAACTTGAACAATTTGAAAAAATGATGGATGCATTAAATGATTTGGATGATGTCCAAAATGTTTATCATAATGTAGAAAATAGTGAAGAATAATATGAAAATTTTAGGAATTGACCCAGGTTATGGAATTGTCGGATATGGCATAATTGAAGGTGGCTATCAGCCCAAAATGATAGATTATGGTGTTGTATCCACACCAAAACAATTGTCTTTACCAGAAAGATTAGAAATAATATATAGTTCAATTGAAACTTTAATAAAGTCCTATAGCCCTGATGTTGTGGCAATTGAGGAGTTATTCTACTTTAGAAATCAAACAACAATCATACCAGTTGCAGAGGCAAGAGGAGTAATACTTCTTGCCTGCAAAGATAATAATGTGCCAATATTTGAATATACGCCATTGCAAATAAAGCAGGCGTTAACGGGTATCGGAAGAGCAGAAAAAGCGCAAGTACAATTTATGGTTAAAACCATTTTAGGACTTGAAAGTGTTCCTAAACCTGATGATGCTGCGGATGCATTGGCAGTGGCAATATGCCATGGACAAATAAATCCAAATCTCAATAATAACGGAGTTTAATAATGATAAATTTTATAGAAGGGAAAGTAGTAGATAAGCAGGAAGATTATGTTGTAATAGAGAACAATCAAATTGGTTATGAAATATATGTTAGTTCTTTCACACAAAACACGCTAATCTATCAAAATGAGATGGCAAGACTTTTTACATACATGAATGTTAGAGAGGACGGAATAACGCTTTATGGGTTTGCCACAAAAGAAGAAAAAGATATGTTTTTAAAACTTATATCTGTGAGTGGTATCGGGCCCAAAATGGCTATGGGAATATTATCTAATATTTCTATTGTAGATTTAACAAATGCAATATTTAGACAAGACATAAAGATGCTTTGCACAGTTAAAGGACTGGGCAAAAAGACCGCTGAAAGATTACTTGTCGAATTAAAAGACAAAACATTGCCAACCACGGTTGCATCATCTGATGATAATGTTAACATGTCATATGTGGATGAGGCAACAGATGCACTTGTGAGTTTGGGGGTTGGTAAAAATGAAGCATATAGGCTTGCAAGAGAAAATGCAAAAGAGTGTGCAAGCGTAGAAGAAATTATAACAAAAGTATTAAGAGGAATGGGTAACTAATGGCAACTGATAACAGATTTATTACCAGTACAAAAAATGCAAGTGAACTTGAAATTGAAAATTCTCTTAGACCAAGGACAATGGATGACTACGTTGGTCAAGAAAAAATTAAAAGTACACTTAAGGTATATATAGAAGCGGCAAAAAAGAGAAATGATACACTTGATCATGTGCTTTTATATGGGCCACCAGGGCTTGGTAAAACCACGCTTAGTCATATTATTGCAAATGAAATGGGGTCACAATTGAAAATCACATCGGGTCCGGCCATTGAGCATGCCGCTGACCTTGCTGCAATTGTGACAAATTTGAATAAAGGTGATGTTTTGTTTATTGATGAAATTCACCGTTTAAATAAATCTGTTGAAGAAATACTTTATCCTGCAATGGAAGATTTTGCCTTGGACTTTGTTGTGGGTAAGGGACCATCGGCAAAAAATATGCGTTTAAAAATACAACCTTTTACTCTAATAGGCGCAACAACTCGTGCTGGTATGATTACTGGTCCTTTAAGAGATAGATTTGGAGTTATATGTCGACTTGAACTTTATACTCCGCAAGAACTGATGATAATAATAAAAAGGTCAAGTAAAATACTTGGTATTGACATAGATGATGAAGCAAGTTTATGTTTGGCATCTAGAAGTAGGGGGACACCAAGACTTGCAAATAGACTTTTAAAGCGTGTTAGAGATTTTGCGGAAGTTATTGGTGAGGGAAAAATTACCAAAGATATTGCTGAAAAGTCTTTAAAACTAATGGAAATAGATGAACTTGGATTAGATTTTGTCGACAGAAGAATACTTGAAAATATAATAAAAAAATTTAGTGGTGGCCCAGTTGGATTAGATACTTTAAGTGCTGCAACTGGTGAGGATAATGCAACAATTGAAGATGTCTATGAACCTTATCTTTTGCAACTTGGTTTTATTGCTCGTACTCCACGCGGTAGAGTTGCACTACCAAAAGCATATGAGCATTTAGGGCTAAGTTTAAGTGATGAAAAGAGAAAATCTCTTGAAGTATATAAAAGTGTAAGTGAAGAAAATGAATGATTTATTAAATAAAACAACTTATGATTATTTTTTACCAGAAGAGCAAATTGCACAGACTCCAGCAGAGCCTAGAGATAGTGCACGTTTGCTTGTTTATGATAGAAAAACCGACAAAGTAGAACACAAAATCTTTCGTGATATAATAGATTATTTGAAACCTGGTGATGTACTAGTCTTAAATAGTTCACGCGTTATTCCGGCAAGGCTTTTTGGAATTAAACAAGAAACGGGTGCTAAAATTGAGATTTTGCTTCATAAAAGAATAGATTTAAATAAATGGGAAGTGCTTGCAAAACCTACAAAAAGGTTAAAAGTGGGCACAGAAATAAAATTTAGCGATGAACTTAGTTGTATTGTTGATAAAATTAAAGATGAAGGACTATGCGAAGTATCTTTTATTTATTGTGGAGTATTTGAAGAAATTTTGGACAAACTCGGGTCTATGCCACTTCCACATTATATTAAAACTGATTTAAAAGATAAAGAGAGTTATCAAACGGTTTATAGTAAACAAAAAGGTTCAAGTGCTGCTCCAACGGCAGGACTTCATTGGACAAAAGAACTTCTAGATAAAGTAAAAGCAAAGGGTGTTGTTGTGCTTGAAGTAATGCTACACGTGGGACTTGGCACATTTAGACCTGTTAAAGAAGACAATATACTTGAACATAAGATGCATTCAGAGTATTATGTTATTACAAAAGAAGTCGCTGATTATATTAACAAAGCCAAAAGCCAAGGAAGGCGAATAATTGCTGTTGGGACAACAAGTGTTAGAGTATTAGAAAGTGCTTGCGGCGAAAATGGCATTCTTTCACCTAAAAGTGAAGAAACTAGTATTTTCATATATCCACCATATAAGATGAAAGTGGTTGATGCTCTTATAACTAACTTTCACTTACCGCAGTCGACACTTATTATGCTTGTTGCAAGTATGTTAGGTGTAGATAAAACACTTGAACTTTATAATTTGGCAGTTAAAGAGAAATATCGCTTTTTTAGTTTTGGTGATGCAATGTTTATTGAGTAGGAGAATTATGAATTTTAGTTATGAAATAAAAAAGGTTTGCAAACAGTCAGGAGCAAGAATAGGTGTTTTCCATACTCCTCATGGAGATATTGAAACTCCTGTCTTTATGCCAGTAGGAACGCAGGCGACAGTTAAAGGTTTAAAAGTAGAAGATTTAAAAGATGTGGGTGCGCAAATAATTCTTTCAAACACATACCATCTATTTTTAAGACCTGGTGAAGATATAGTAAAGAAAGCAGGTGGTTTACATCACTTTATGAATTGGGATAGACCAATCTTAACAGATAGTGGTGGATTTCAGGTGTTTTCCTTGTCTAAACTGCGCAAGATAACAGAAGAAGGCGTTACATTTAATTCACATCTTAGCGGTGAAAAATTGTTTATAAGTCCTGAAAAGGCTATGCAAATTGAAAATGACCTTGGTGCAGATATAATCATGGCTTTTGATATTTGCTCAAATTATGGAGCGTCACATAAAGAAGCAGAGAAGTCTGCCGATATAACAAAGAATTGGTTAGAAAGATGTTATAAGGTTCAAAAAAATGAAAATCAAATGCTTTTTCCAATTGTCCAAGGAAATTTTTATAAAGATTTAAGACAAAGATGTATAGAAGATTGCGTTCCATATGCTAAATGTGGCATTGCAATTGGTGGACTTAGTGTTGGTGAACCTAAGGAAGTTATGTATGATATGTTGGACTTTATGATGCCACTCATGCCAAAAGATATGCCAAGATATCTAATGGGCGTTGGTAGTCCAGATTGCTTATTAGAAGGATATGAAAGAGGAATAGATATGATGGATTGTGTTTTACCAACAAGAATTGCTAGAAATGGCACTGCATTTACAAAGACAGGTAAACTTGTAATACGTAATGCTGAGTTTAAAGAAGATTTCAGACCAATAGAAGAAGATTGCGATTGCTATACTTGTAAGCATTACACAAGAGCATATATAAGACACCTAATAAATGCTGGAGAAATGCTCGGCGCTGAACTTTTGTCAATACACAATTTAAGACATTTAATTAGACTTACTGAACAAATTAAACAAGCAATTTGGGAAGATAGGCTTTTAGATTTTAAGGCAGAATATCTTAAAAATTATAAATTATAGACAAAAATATGTTTTGTTTTTTACATTTTATGTGATAATATTTAAAAGGAGAGATTATGGCACTGTTACTTGCGTCTATGACGGAAATTATTATTCCACTTATTGTTTTGTTGATAGTTGTAATATTGTCATGTTATCTGTAATTTGGAGGTTAATATGAGTTTAATTTTATCAAATGTAGGTGTGGGTTCTTGGATTTTATTAGGAGTTCTACTTTTAATTTTGATTGTTTCTCCATTCATTATGCGTGCTAAGAGTAAAAAAGAAATGGATACGCAACAAAAAATGATGGATGCAATTAACAAAGGTGATACAGTTTTGACATCTGCTGGCGTTATTGGAAAAGTCGTAGGAATTGATGCGAACAAACAGGGATATAAAACATTAACACTTGAAACAGGTGACGAAAAGCATAAAGGATATTTGTGTGTTGATATAAGATCAATTTATTATAATCTTAGCAACCCGGTTATTGAAAATACGCCTGAAAAGAAAGTGGAAGAAACTCCAAAAGTTGAACAAAAAACAGAAGAAGTTATAGAAATGCCAGAGGATATTTCAAAACCTGTTGAAAATGTCTCTGTCGATGAAAGTACAGAACCTATAAAAGAAGAACCAATAGCCGACACAAAAGAACCAACAGCAAAGCATAAGAAAAACAAAAAGAAAAACTAAGAATAAAATACTCTCCTTGTTCATATTTATATGGTGTGGACAAGGAGATATTTTTATGGTAAAAACTAAAAATAAACAGGTAAAAAGTGATGAGGAAAAGGTTTCATTTTTTCTAATTACTTTAAAGGGTGCATTATATGCTCTATCAGTTTGCTTAATAGGTATTTTAATATTTGCGTTTGTATTGCGTTTTGTAGCAGTTAGCGATTCATTGATAAAACCGATAAATCAAGTTATTAAGACAATATCAATCTTAGTTGGAACTTTTGTAGCACTAAAAAAGTCAAAAGATATGGGACTAATATCAGGACTTGTAATAGGACTTTTGTTCACAATTGTTTCTTTCTTAGCATTTTCAATTTTAGATGGTCATTTTGAATTTGGGATTTCACTTTTAAATGATTGTTTATTCGGTTCAATTGTAGGTGGAATTTGCGGAATTATTGCAGTTAATCTTAGAAAAAAATAATCAATATTAAAAAGGCAACAGCCAAAGTTGCCTTTTTGTGTGTTATTTAAATAAAATATGTCTAAAATTATTATAAAGTAAAAAAAATGTTTGACTAATATAAAGTATTTTCTTATAATTACTTAGTAATAATTGGAGATATAATGGCTAAAAGATTTTCTATCATAAACTACGTTCTTGTTTCAATACTTGTAGCAATAGGTTTATTTTTTTCCTTTGCATCTTTTAAAATTCCTTTTTATGTAAATGATTATGCGGGTTTTGCTGGAGCAATCTCGCTTTCTTACGATTTGGGCTCAGGACAAACTGCGGTATTTGATGTCGAACCTGTTTCAACAGACGCTGATTCTGTTACTGAAAAACAGATGGATGATACAGTTGAGTTTGTAAGGGATATTTTGGCTTCGTTTGGTGGCGCATATAACCAGGTTGGTGTGCAAAACCAAAGTAGCATAAGAGTTCAAACTTTACAGTCAGATATAAGTTCGCAGTTAATGGAAGCACTCGGCACTCGCACTCAAATAGTTATAAGAGGCGAAGCGACTGAAGAAACAACTCAGTATGATATTTCTGCAAATACAATAAAAAGGTGTCTTGGAACTTATCAAACTACAAGCGCTTCGTCCACTTCATCTTCATATTCTTATGGAGTATATATTGAATTTGACACACAGGGAACTGAGCAATACAGAGAGCTTACTAACTATGTAGCAGATAATGGCAATACAGTCTATTTCTATACTATAGATGGCACACAATTAGGATCTTTCTCTGGAATTACAAGAGAAGTTACAACTGGTGCAACATTTTTACCGCTTTCGTCAGTAACATCTCAAGATGACGCTAATATGAATGCTATAAATATTCTTATGGGCTCTTTGGATGTTGAACTTACAATGACCGAAAATGGAGTTACAACCGCTTATCTTGGATATAACACGGTTAACTATGTGGGTATTGCACTTTTAGTTGCTTTTGTTTGTCTATCAATTATTATGATTGTTAGATATAGAGATTTGGGGTTAATATCACTTTTAACTAGTCTTATAAATATTGTGCTTTACCTATTTCTATTGCAAGCATTACCAATTGTGACATTGTCACTTAGTGGCATAGTTGGTTGTGTTCTTGGATATTGTTTAACTGTTCTTTGTCATATTGTTTTGTTTGAAAAAATGAAAAAAGAATATGCAATGGGAAGGAAAATATCATTGTCATTTAAACTTGCATATAAAGATAGTTTGTTTACGATTTTGGACATAATGGCAATAGCATTAATAGGCAGTTTGGCATTGTATTTTGTAGGATTTGATTTGTTAAAATCATTCGCAATTGGAATATTTATTGGAGGAGTATTATCAATATTTTCAATATATTGTGTCACAAGGCTTTTCACTAAATGGTATTTACCATTAAACAATACCAAAGAAAGTCACTTGGCTTTTAAAAGAGAGGTGACAGATGAAAACTAGTATTAGGTCAAAAATGGAAAATAGTAAATATAAATTTGCTCAAAACTTTTGGTATCATTTGATTGCTCCACTTTGTATAATAGTTTTGGCGCTAATTTTAGCACTTTGTTTTAATTTTAATTTAGGATTAGATTTTAAGGGAGGAACAGTTGCAACTGTAGTTGTGGAAGAAGATTTATTTGTTTCTGAAAATTATTCTAATGTCAAAACTACAATAGATGAAATTTTATCTCAAAATGGAATAAACGGATTAGTATATCAAAAAGAAACCACTAACTATTATGGTGATGCAATTATCGTGAGATTTAATAGAATTGATGATACAGCAAGAGAAGAACTTAGGCAAGATTTAATTCAAGAATTTCATAGTGAAGCATCTCAAGATGATTTAGAACGATTTGTTAAAGTTGACAACTTTGAAGGTAATGTTGATAGTGCAGTTCTTACATCAACAATTTTAGCGGTTTTGGTTGCAATAATATGTACAATGGTATACTTATGGATAAGACATGGAACAACCGCAGCGTTTTTATCTTTGTTTGTTGCAATATTCGATTTAGTAATTTCAACATCGTTGGTAGCGATTGTTAGAATTCCGGTTGAGATGTCAACAATTATCGCTTTGGCTTTTGTATCTATGTATTCAGTGATAACCACATATTTGTTTGTTAATGATGTGAACTCAAACATAAAACAAGAAAAATATTCAAAACTAGACAAAAACGAGATAGCAAATATAACAACAAAACGTGGAATAATACAAAAACTATCCATTTCACTAATACTGCTTATATTCGTACTTTTACTTGGTGTTGTACCAACATATCAAGTAAGAAGTTTAACTGTACCATGCTTGATTGGTGTAATTGTTGTATTCTTGACATCATTATTTATAACCCCAGGTTTTTGGTCTTTGACGTATATAAAGAGAAGGGCATCTACAAAATCTCAAAAGCAAACTAAGCAAGTTGTAGAGGAACCAAAACTCGCTGAAGAAGATATTACTAAAGAACCAGAGGTAATAGTCGAAACTGAAGAAAAAGAAAACATAAAAGATTCCGTAAAATAATACGGAATTTTTTATTAAAATTTTTAAGAATATTATTTTGTAGAATAGTAAGTTATGTAGTATAATCAATCCATAAGGTGTTTTCTGCGTTTAGCAGAAGGGTAGATTTATGAATTTGATTAAATATTATAACGAAAGTGCTGATAGCACTCGTATTTTGGAATATTCCAAACAATTTAATGTTGATCCTAAAGTTATGGAAATTATCTTTTCAAAAGGATATACAACGCCAGAAGAGATAAGTGTTTTTTTGACGCCTACTGACCAAAAATTTGTTGATCCTTTTAAATTATCCGGGATGAAACAATGTGTGGATAAAATACAAGAAGCAATTTATGAAAAAAAACGTATTTTGGTTTTTGGAGATTATGATGTTGATGGTATGTCTGCAACTGCCATTATGTTGAAGATGTTATCTAAAAAAGGTGTAAAAGCAGATTATTATTTGCCTAATCGTTTTGTTGATGGATATGGTCTTACAAATGATGTAATTGATAAATTGAATGCCGAACTTTCTCCACAATTGATAATAACTGTTGACTGTGGTATTACTTGTTATGAGCAAGTTGAGTATTGCAAAAAATTGGGGATAGATATCATAATCACAGATCATCATGAGTTACCTGAAATTTTACCAGACACAATAATAGTTAATCCCAAAATTTTAAATCAAGAATACACATTTAATGGTCTATGCGGTACAGGAGTGGCGTTCAAAATAGCACAGGCAATTATGCAAGATGATTGTGAGGAATTTTTGCCAATTGCTGCCATAGCAACAATTGCAGATATAGTGCCTCTAAAAGATGAAAATCGAGTTATTGTAGCAAAAGGATTGAAGTGCTTAAATAATTATTTGCCATATGGCTTAAAACTACTATTCAAGCAAAATAAACTTAATTTAGACCGCGTTGATTCAAGTGATATTGCATTTAAAATTGCACCAAAACTCAATGCAACTGGAAGAATGGGAGATGCATCAATATCACTTAAACTTATGCTTGAAACTGATATTGTAAAAATAAAAGAACTCTTGGGAAAAATCACAGAGTGCAACACCAAAAGGCAGGATCTATGTTCCAAAGTCTTTGATGATTGTGAAGAAATGCTAAAAGATAAAAATATGTCCAAATTACCGGCTATTATTTTAAAATCTGACGAGTGGGATAGTGGTATCCTTGGAATCGTATGCTCAAGACTACTTGATATTTATAACAGACCCGTTATTTTGCTTTCGCAAAATGGAGATATTTTAAAGGGATCCGCTAGAAGTATAGATGATGTCAATATTCATCAAGTACTTAGTTCTGTTCATGATATATTGGATGTCTTTGGTGGACACAAGGTTGCAGCAGGTTTAACCCTCAATGTAAAAAATTATGATGAATTTTGCAATAGAATATATTCATATATGATTCAAAATATAAGTGGAAGAGCGTTTGTTCCAATTGAGTATTATGATTTACAATTAAAAGAAAATGATTTAACTGAAAAATTCTATGATGATTTGTCTTTAATTGAACCATGTGGTTGCGATAATCCAAAACCTAAATTTTTAGTCAAAACAAATAGATTAAGACTTCGTCCACTTAAACCAAATTCTTTGCATGCGTATATCGGTATAAATAACAAGTTGAGTTTATTATTTTTTAATTATTTAAAACATATAGGCAAATTAAATTTTGCAACAGAGTATGAGTTTGTTTTTGAATTCCAAGAAAAGCGAAAAGGAACATATAAGGGAATTGTAAAAACTTTTAATACCAATAATGATGTCAGGAAAAGTGCTGATAAATATCTTGATCCATTCAAATTATCACAATTTAGATTTTCGTTTTTGAAAAAAGAGCCTAAATATAACACATATGAAATAGGTGAGTTGTTGGATTTCATAGTAGATTGTTCAACCAATACTTTCGGCACAACATTTGTTTCATATAATTGTGAAAATTATAGAAAATTCATCAACAACTATGATATTTCAAATATTTTTGATGTAGATATTTTAAATAAAGTGGCTACTGGATTTAATTCATTGATATTGTGTCCAACAGATTTAGAATTTGCTAAAAATTGCCAAAAAATAGTTTTTTTAGATGAGATTTATGATACCACCTTTTTAGCGAAAATCAATGAAATTTCAGATGCTCAAATATTTATTCCAAAAAATATAAAAAGCGATAATAAACTACTTGTAAATTTAAATTTAAATCGTGGAGAACTAAGTAAATTTTATAAAAATATTTTAAAATTAGAAAATATGAAATTTACTGGCATTTTTGCAATTTATTCATCTATGGTTCGTGATTTAAAATATAATTTAAATTTTAATAATTTTCTTGCTTATTATTATATTTTATCTGAATTAAATATTCTTTCTTCAAAGTTAGCAGATGGACTTTTTTACTTTGAAATAAATAAAAATATAAAAACCAATTTAAATGCTTCAAAAATATATAATACAATTAATTTCATAAGGAGGGTATATGCAAGAAATTGAAAATTTAATAATTAAAAATTTTGAATTAAGTGATTCTGATAAACAATTATTTTCATCTGTTTGCTTTAACATAAAAGATACAAATAGAACAAGCGAAATTGTAAAAGCCTTGATTGATTTTCGTTTAGATTTTCATTCTATAATTGCATATCTTGCTTATGAGAGCAATTATAATTTTAATGAGAATGTAGATAGTGATATTTCAAAAATTTATAATACACTAAAAAGTGCTTTTGTAATAACAGAAGGAATGTCAAAGCAAGAGCAAGCAGATGTTATACGTAAAATGTTTATTGCTATGAGCAATGATGTACGAGTTATAGTTATAAGATTGTATATGATGCTTTATGATATTTCAAATTTTACTTTACCTATAACAAAAGAACAAAAGCAGATGCTTATAAACATTAGAGATATTTATGCACCACTGGCTGAAAGATTAGGGCTAAATTCTTTAAAATCAAACTTAGAAGATTATTGCTTAAAACTTTTGAGTCCTAAAACATATGAAAATTTATCTAAAAGCGTAATGCTCCAACGAGATGCAAATGAAGAGCAAATAAATGTAACCAAACAAAAATTACAACAAATTCTTGATGAACTAGGTTTAAAAGATGCTGTTATCATGGCTAGGCAAAAACATTTCTCTAGCATTTATAAGAAAATCAAAACAAAAGGTGAAAGTTTGGCAAATATATATGACCTTATTGCACTTCGTGTTTTGGTAGAAAAAGTTGAAGAATGTTATGCTGTTCTTGGTAAAATTCATGCTATATATAAGCCAATGGAAGGTAGAATAAAAGACTATATTGCGTCGCCAAAACCAAATGGTTATCAATCACTTCATACAACTATAATTGCTGAAAATAAAAGACCGCTTGAAATTCAAATTAGAACTTTTGAAATGCATAAATTGGCAGAGTATGGAGTATTTGCACATTGGCTTTACAAAGAAAAGAAAAATGGACTTGAAAGCGAACTTGATAAAAAAATATCTTGGCTTCGAGAGATTATGGAAAGTTCCAAAGATCTTTCAAGCGAAGAATTTATTGACACTTTAAAAACCAACCTTTGTGAAGGGCAAATATATGTTCAAACACCAAAAGGAAAAGTGCTAGAATTTGTTGAAGGAGCAACGGTGCTGGACTTTGCGTATGCAATTCATTCTGATGTTGGGAACTTTTGTGTAGGCGCTAAGGTAAATGGAAAGATCAAACCCCTCGGTACAAAATTACAAAATGGTGATATTGTTGAAATAATTACTTCGCAAAATTCAAAGGGTCCTTCAAAAGATTGGCTAAAGATTGTCGTTACTTCTAATGCCAAATCAAAGATAAATAGCTATTTTAAGCATGAACTTAAAGAAGAGAATATTAAACTTGGTTTAAATATGCTTGAACAAGGCATTAAAAATCGAGGATATTCTCCTGCAAAAATTCTTACTGATAAATATCTTGATATGAGTCATTTCAAATTTGCGTTTAAAACAAAAGAAGAATTATTTGCTGCAATAGGTTATGGTACAGTATCTGCAAATAATATTAGTAACAAACTATGTCAAATGTATGAAAACGACCATCCACAAGAAACTTTTGTTTCAACAAACAATTCAAACACATCTCCTTCTCTATTGATAAAAAAGAATAAGGACGGCATATTGGTTGACGGAGACAGCGGTATGCTAATAAGATATGCTGGATGCTGTACGCCAGTTTTTGGCGAAGAAATTATAGGATATGTTTCGCGTGGTAGAGGAGTGACTATTCATCGAAAAGATTGTCCAAATCTTAGATATTTGGAGCAAGAGAGATTGATAGATGCGGTTTGGGACGATAGTGTAACGTCAAAATCTACATCAGTCGTAATTAAAATAATTTCATCTACATCAGATGGATTTTTGGCCAAACTTACACAAGAAATCTTAAGTGCTGGTTATAAAATTTTGGGCTTGGAGAGTAAGGTCTTAGGAGATAAAACAAATACTACACTTAAAACTGAGGTTAAAAAACTTGAAGATATTACAAAACTAATAAATATTTTAAAATTAATTGGTGGAGTTGAAGAAGTATTTAGGGCAGGTAATTAAATGAAAATTATTACAAACTATGACACAATAAAAAATGATTTATATGATGTAATGCATCTTTATTATCCAGATAATGAAATTGATGATAATAAACCGATTTTAACACACAAGATGCTACGTGATAAAAATAATGTTGAAAATATATATACCATAGAGGCTGATGATGGCACTTTTGACTTTTCAGAAAAACGTGTAATAGACCAAAAAAGTGGTGACTTACTAGATGAAAAACGTCAATTAAAGAGATTTGCAAAACTCAGTTTATACAAAATGCTCTCAAAACATTTTGATAAAAATATGCCTTGGGGTTCACTTACGGGAGTAAGACCCACTAAAATTGGTTATGATTTGATAAATCAAGGAGTACCGCCATATCTTTTGCAACAAGCACTTATGGAAAATTTTTTATTATCATCTGATAAAGCCAGACTGGTTGAAATGGTTATACAAAATCAAAGATGTATAATAAGAAACGATAAACTGGTTGATTTATATATAAACATTCCTATTTGCCCAACAAGATGCACATACTGTTCTTTTATTTCATCACAATATGATGACGTTAAGGACATGATGGACAAATACCTCGAAGCACTTATTAAAGAAATAAATGCAACAAAAAAACTTATTCAAGAAAATTCTTATATATTAAGGACAATATACATTGGTGGAGGAACTCCAACTGTGCTTACGGACAAACAATTAGATTATCTTCTAGACAACCTAAATTATCCAGTAAGTGAATTTACGGTTGAATGTGGTAGACCGGACACTATTACTAAAGAAAAACTTGATGTATTAAAAAAGCATAATGTAACACGTATTAGTATAAACCCACAAACGTTTAATGACGCAACACTAAAATGTATAGGAAGAAAACATACCGTAAAAGATACCATAATGGCTTATAAATTATCACTTAAATATGATTTTGTTGTCAATATGGACATCATTGCTGGGCTACCTAAAGAGTCATTTTCAACTTTTAAGAAAAGTGTTGATACGTTAATGGAACTTGCTCCTGATAATATTACAGTGCATACATTGGCAATAAAAAGAGGCTCACTAATAAGTGAAGATAAGCCAGAAGTTACTAATAAATTGGTTGATAAAATGGTAAGTTATGCTGAAAGTACATTGCACGACAATGGCTATAAACCATATTATCTTTACAGACAAAAAAATCAATTGGACGGGCAGGAAAATGTAGGTTACTATAAAGAACATATTTGTCTTTTCAACGTTGATACAATGGAAGAATGTTTGTCCGTTATTGCGTGTGGTGCTGGTGGAATTTCTAAGCGTGTATTTAATTTAGAAAATAGAATAGAACGCGAGGCAAATGTCAAAGATATAAAACAATATATAGACAGAGTTGACGAAATGATAGAGAAAAAAGCAAAACTTTTTTCTTAAAAATGCTAGACATATTTTATAACCTATGATATTATTTATTAGTCCTAAGGCACAGGTACACGACTTCCTCTATCGGTATTCTTTGTCTATGGCGTAACTTAAGTAAGGAGGAAATATGGAAAAAGCAAGAAAACAAGAAATAATTGCACAATTTGCACAGTCTAAAAATGATACTGGTTCTGCTCAAGTTCAAATCGCTCTTTTAACAGAGAGAATAAATGAACTTACTGAACATTTGAAAGTTAATAAAAAAGACAATCATTCAAGACGTGGATTATTAAAACTTGTTGGTAAAAGAAAAGGCTTTTTGTCTTATCTTGAAAAGAAAGACATAGATGCTTATCGTGAACTTAAAAAACAACTAAACATAAGATAGTTATTAGCAAGGGGGAAATTGCCCCCTTTTATTTTTTATTAAAAGAGGTATTTTATGAGCAATATAGCAAAAGTTTATGAAACCGAAATTGGCGGTAAAAAAGTTGTTGTAGAAACAGGAAAGTATTGTGAACAATCCAATGGTTCATGTATTGTAAGATGTGGTGAAACTGTTGTCAT
This sequence comes from uncultured Clostridia bacterium, assembly GCA_944376845.1. GTDB lineage: Bacteria > Bacillota > Clostridia > Christensenellales > UBA1242 > UBA5893. The sequence continues at coordinate 57,895 of CALWDZ010000007.1, forward strand.
GGTTAATGTAACAATGGCAAAACAACCCCGTGATGGTATTGACTTTTTCCCACTTGGAGTAGATTTTGAAGAAAAAATGTACTCTGTCGGGAAAATTCCTGGTGGATATAAAAGAAGAGAAGGGCGACCAGCAGATAAAGCAATACTTGTATCAAGACTTATTGATAGACCACTAAGACCATTGTTTCCAAAAGGATTTTACAATGATGTTTCTGTGGTAGCAACTGCACTTTCAGTTGACCCAGATGTCGCAATTGAACCACTCGCAATGCTTGGTTCATCAATCGCTTTAACAATTTCAGATATACCATTCCAAGGACCAACAGGCTCTGTACTTGTTTCTTGTGTAGATGGCAAGTTTATAGTTAATGGAACAGAAGAAGAGCGTGCAAAAAGCAATATGCACTTAACTGTTAGTGGAACACATGATGCTATATTAATGGTTGAAGCTGGAGCAAACGAGGTTCCTGAAGACGTGATGATTGACGCTATAATGTTTGCTCATGAAGAAATTAAAAAACAAGTTGAATTTCAACTTAAAATGAAAGAAGAGATTGGCAAACCAGTAAGTGAATATGTTTCATTCCTTCCACAAGAAGATCTTAAAAATGCGGTTAAAGAATATGCATACGACAAACTGGTTAAAGCACTTGATACCTTTGATAGACACACAAGACAACAAAATCAAGATGAAGTAGATGCAGATGTTAAACAACATTTTGCAGAGATTTATCCAGATAGAGAACAAGAAATTGGTAGTGTATTGTATGCTCTTACAAAAGAAATAGTCAGAAAGAAAATAATTAATGATGGAATAAGACCAGACGGAAGAAAACTTACAGAAATTCGTCCTATTTGGTGTGAAGTAGGTGTTTTACCAAGAGTACACGGCACTGGTGTATTTACTAGAGGACAAACTCAAGTTTTAACTACTTGTACACTAGGGCCAATATCTGAGGCACAAGAAATTGAAATACTGGATGAGGATGAAGAAGTTAAACGTTATATTCACCATTACAATATGCCACCATACGCAACTGGAGAAGCAAAGCCATTACGTTCACCAGGTAGAAGGGAAATAGGTCATGGGGCATTAGCAGAAAGGGCTTTAGTTCCTGTAATTCCTAGTGAGGAAGAATTCCCTTATGCAATAAGACTTGTAAGTGAAGTATTATCATCAAATGGTTCATCGTCCATGGCATCAACTTGTGGTTCAACTCTTGCGCTTATGGATGCTGGCGTTCCTATCAGTGCTCCTGTTGCAGGTATTGCTATGGGTTTAATTAAGGATACCGAACAAAATAAAGTGGCTGTTCTTAGCGATATTCAAGGTCTTGAAGATTTCTTTGGTGATATGGACTTTAAAGTTACAGGCACAACCAAAGGGATAACTGCTATCCAAATGGATATAAAGATTAAAGGAATTGATAAACAAATTCTTACAACAGCATTAAACCAGGCACGAGAGGGAAGACTTTACATTATGGATAAAATGCTACAGGTCATCTCAAAACCTAGAAAAGAATTATCAAAATATGCACCAAAAATTATTACTTTCAATATCAACCCAGACAAAATTAAGGATGTCATAGGTAGTGGTGGTAAAGTTATAAATAAAATTATTGCTGAAACAAATGTTAAAATAGACATTGATGACGATGGTAGAGTTTATGTTTCAACGCCAGATACAGATATGGCACAAAGGGCTAAAGAAATTATTTTAAATATCGCCGAAGATTTTGAGGTTGGTAAAATTTATTCTGGAAAGGTTATCAAGACCACAACATTTGGTGCTTTTGTTGAAGTCGCACAAAATAAAGAAGGTATGATTCATATCAGTAAGTTGAGCGACAAAAAAGTAAAGAAAGTTGAAGATGTTGTAAATGTTGGAGATAGCGTACAAGTTGAAGTTATAAAAATTGATGACAAAGGTCGAGTTGATTTTAGGCTTGTCGCTAAAGAATAATAAAAAGAACTGCACAATTTGTGTGGTTTTTTTAATATGCTTAAAATGTTATGCATAGAATATGATATGAAAAAAATATCTGAAAAATTTTTCCGTAAGTATATAGTAAATATTTCATTATGTTTAATGCTTGTTATAGTCGCTTCACTTACAATTCTAGGAACAACAACTCAGGTTTTTGGCAGTAATGGTTATTCTGCATACTATCGTGGAAATGAAAAAAATAACAATGTTTCACTCATGTTTAATGTATATATGGGAGAAGAAGTCATTCCAGAAATATTAGATGTTTTGTTATCCAATTCTGTTAAAGTAACATTTTTTGTGGGAGGGAGTTGGGCAATAAAACATACAGAACTTCTTCAAGAAATTTTAAATCAAGGGCACGAAATAGGAAATCATGGATATTGGCATAAAGACCATAAAACACTTAGTGTAGAAAAAAATATGAGTGAAATTGGTCTTACACACGAAGTTATTAAGCAAACATTAAATTATGAAATGACATTATTTGCACCTCCTAGTGGCTCATATGGTCAAAATACTTTAAAGGTAGCACAAGATATGGGGTATAAGACAATTATGTGGAGCAAAGATACGATTGATTGGCGTGACCATGATGCTGGACTGATAACTACTCGTGCAACCAAAAATCCACAAAATGGTGACTTGATACTTATGCATCCAACGGCTTCTACACTGGAGGCCCTTCCCGAAATTATTACTTTTTATACACAAAGCGGATATAAATTGACAACTGTTTCTGAAAATATTTTGTAATTTAAACTTGCACACCACTGCTACTTGGTGGTATACTCTTTCTTGGAGTTTAAAGAGTGACTGTCTATAACTTATCTAAGCAACCAAGAAAGGAAAAATCAGTAAAAGATAGAAATAAAATAATCGGTATTGTTTTGCTGGTTGTTTCTTCTATTGCATTTGTTTCTTTATTAACTAGTTTTATTCAATTTTTAAAATTATTTTTGTTAGGGGTATTTGGCCTTTTTTCATATCCTCTTTTTATAACTATATTTGTTATTGGTTTAGCGCTTGTAAACAATAAAAAATATGTAATGACACCAAAGTATATTGTTTACCTTTTGTGTACATTGTTTTCGTTATTATGCATTTTGCATATGCTTTTTATTGATAAATCCGGTACATTTTTTGAATATCTTGGACGTTGCTATACACAAAAAATGTCAGTAGGCGGAATTTTGTGTGGAATTTTAACAGCACCATTTATTTTTCTATTAAGCGATGCTGGAGCCTATATTATATTTAGTTTGGCACTGATTATATTTGGTGCATTGCTTGCAGATTATATATTTTACTTAAATAAATCACAAACTCTTAAAAAACCAGTTCAAATTTCACAAATACCAACTATTGATAATTTAACGAAATCTAAAGATAAAAAAGAGATAAAAGTTCCTGCTCCTAATATAGTACTAGACGCTAAACTTGAAAATGAACCGCTAGACGATGCTTCTAAGCGTAAAGTTGGTACAATTTCTACAAATATTGAACCAGTACCACAAGATAATACCGAGCCAGTTTTAAGTGACAAAGAAGCACTAAAGAAATTTTTATTTAATAAGGATGACTCTGTAAAAGTCGACATGGCAAAATATAAAAATGGTCGACTTAATGTTTCTCCAACTAAAATTCAAGATAATATAAATATTTTAAAGAAACAGGACACAACTACAACAAATGCACCTTCAAAAATTGTGCATGATTTTTCTGTTTCTTTAAATGAGCCAAGAATGCAAAAGGAAGAGGAAAAACCATATATCGCACCACCTATATCTAATGTAGAATCAAATTCTTCAAAACACAAAGAAATACAAAGTACCGAAGATTTTGCTGAAAATGTTTTAGCATCACTTATAGGGGATAGCAAAATAGATACAGATGTAAAACCACTAAAACCTGAAAATAATCGTAGAGGGCTTAGAAATTTAAATATTGATAATGAGTTTCAAAAACCAAAAATGGAGCAGCAAAAACTTGACACAGAGCCACTTAAACCTAAAAAATCTCCTCGTTATGTTCATCCATCACTTGACCTTTTGACCACAAGGTCAATGGATTTAAGCGAACTTAATGAGGATGTAATGCTTAAAAGGCAACAACTTGAGAATGCGCTTGATACTTTTGGCATACCTGCAAAAGTTATTGAAGTTGTTGTTGGCCCTGCGGTAACTAGATACGAACTTGAAATGCCTGCAGGTATTTCTGTTAAGAAAATTTTGGCACACTCCGATGATATAGCATTGAATCTTGCGGCTAATGGTGATATACGTATAGAAGCACCTATACCTGGCAAAAGTGCTGTCGGTATAGAAGTACCTAATGAAAAGATTGCAACTGTCGGACTTAGAGATATAATGGCATCACAAGAATTTCAAAATGCTAAAGCACCACTCACATTTGTTTTAGGTAAGGATATTGCTGGAACTGTTAGACTATGTAATTTGGCAAAAATGCCTCATTTGTTAGTTGCAGGTTCAACGGGTAGTGGTAAATCAGTTTGTCTTAACGCAATAATACTTAGTTTAATTTATAAAACAAGTCCTGATGATGTTAGACTTATTTTAATTGACCCAAAACAAGTTGAATTTTCAATATATAATGGTTTGCCACATCTTTTGATACCAAATGTTATAACTGACCCTGATAAAGCGTTAAATGCTCTTTCTTGGGCAGTTAGTGAAATGGAAAGAAGATATTCTTTATTTAAAGAAACTAGAACAAAAGATATAACCGAATACAATTCTTCAAGTGCTGTTATGGAAGGCACAAGTGAAAAAATACCATATATTGTTGTTATCGTAGATGAACTTGCCGACCTTTTAATGAGTGCTAAAAAAGATGTTGAAGAGAAATTAACACGTCTTGCTGCGAAATCAAGAGCGGCAGGTATACACCTTATTCTTGCGACACAAAGACCATCTGTAGACGTAATTACTGGTACAATGAAAAATAATTTCCCATCAAGAATTTCATTTAAACTTATGAGTTTTGCTGACAGCCGTACCATACTTGACCAAGGTGGTGCAGAAAAACTTCTTGGTAGGGGTGATATGCTCTACAAACCAAATGATGCACCTGAACCAAGACGTATTCAAGGGTGTTTTGTTACTTCTTCAGAAGTTGCTAATATCGTTGACTTTGTTAAGGAAAACAATAAAGATTATGATTACGATGACAAAGTTGAAACACAAATTACAAACCCTCCACAAGATATTATGGCAAGTGCGAATGGGGATAATGTTTCAGATGGTTTTGACCCTCTTATGCCACAAGCACTTAAATGTGTTATAGAAAATGGTCAAGCGTCAATTTCAATGCTTCAAAGAAGACTTGTAATTGGATATCCTCGTGCGGCAAGAATTATAGATCAAATGCAAGATCACAATTTTATTTCTGCTCAAGATGGCAGTAAACCAAGAACAGTTTTAATAACTATGGAACAATATCAAGAACTTTTTGGAGATGAGGAATGACAATATATGAACTAAAGACAAAAAAGATTTCGGCTATAAGTCTTGGCTGTGATAAAAATCGCGTAGACCTTGAACATATGCTAGGTGCATTATCTGATTTTGGTTTTCAGATAGTGGCCGATATTTATAGTGCAGAAATAATAATCGTCAACACATGTGCGTTTATATCAAGTGCAGTTGAAGAAGCAATACAAAATATTTTACTTGCAACTAAATTAAAAAAAGATAAATGTGAAAAAGTTATTGTAACTGGTTGTTTAAATGAAAGATATTTAGACGATGTAAAAAAAGAATTTCCCGAAGTTGATGCCTTTGTGAGAGTGAAAGATAACGACCAAATTTTAAAAGTATTGTTTGACCTATATTCTATCCCACATAAAGAAAGATTTAAAAACCAGGGAAGGACGCTTACGACTCCATTTAATTATGCCTATCTTAAAATCGCAGATGGCTGTAATAATGGGTGTGCTTATTGCACAATTCCAAGAATAAGAGGTAGATATAAGTCTATTCCTATTGATGATCTCGTAAAAGAAGCAAAAACGTTGGCATCAAAAGGTGTCAAAGAATTGATTATAGTTGCACAAGATGTTTCAAGATATGGTGAAGATTTGTATGGACAAGTTATGCTTATTCCGCTTCTTGAAAAACTAAGCAAAATTCGTGAAATTAAGTGGATAAGATTACATTATTTATATCCTGAAATGATTACTGATGAATTACTTGATTTTCTTTATGAAAATGATAAAATATGTAAGTATCTAGATATTCCACTTCAACATATAGATGACGATATTTTGCGGGAAATGAATAGGCGAACGGGGGAAACTCAAACTAGAGAACTTATACAGAAAATAAAGGAAAAATATCCTAAATTTGCACTTAGAACTACATATATAATCGGCTTTCCTGGTGAAACTAAAAGGCAATTTGAAAAACTTGAAGATTTTATCCAGAAATTTCCAATGCCTAATGTTGGTTTCTTCCCGTATTATAGAGAAGACAAAACCAAGGCATACTATATGAAGCAAGTACCAAATTTTAAGAAAAAAATAAGACTCAAAAAGATTTATGCTATTCAAAAAAATGTCAGTGATAATTTAAACAAAAATCGAATTGGTGAAGTAGTAGAGGCAGTTGTAGATTATTATGATGAAAATAACAAATGCTTCATACTACGTGATGAATATTCATCGGCACAAGTTGATTTTATAATTGAAGTGTATCGTGATAATTTGGAACTTGGAAAATTTTATAATATAAAATTAACAGATTATAATCAAGATAAATTTAAAGGAGAAATTGTATGAATTTACCAAATAAGTTAAGTATTCTTAGGATATGTTTTATTCCATTTGTAATGTTCTTTTATCTACAGCCATTTTGGACATGGGGAAAAATCGTCGCTGTAGTACTTTTTGTTTTAGCAGTGCTTACTGACACACTTGATGGATATATTGCTAGAAAATATAATATGGTGACAGACCTTGGGAAACTGTTAGATACCAATGCGGATAAGATTTTAGTTTTATCGGCACTTTTAATGGTAATATGTGATAATACCATTATGGCACCATACGGTGTTATTGTAGCGACAATAATTATAGGTAGAGATATGATTATAAGTGCATTTAGACAAATCGCTGCTTCAAAAAATTTTGTTATGGCTGCCGATAAACTTGGCAAAATTAAAGCCATTTTCACTGATATTGCGATGATAATGTTTATGCTTTTAAGTTATTTTAATCTCATTACAATAAATGAAACATTTGTTTATGTTTATACAATATGTTCATATGTTATTTTAGGAATTGCTGTAGTACTTACAATTTGGTCGATGCTAAATTACATTATTAAAAACAGAAAGGTATTATCCAAGGAATAAACTATGGTTTATATTTATACTATTTCAGATAAAGCATTGATGGGTAAACAAGTAAACATTTTGCCGTCCTATTTAAGTGAATGTTTATTTAAAAATAATTTAAGAATAGAACAACAAACTATAATTTCAACTAGTTCAGATTTTGAAAGACAATTAAACATATCCTTAAAAGGTAATAATATTTACATTTTTTTAGTTGATAAAGCATATGAAAATCTTAATGCTTATATTGCAAAACTTACTAATTGTAATATCCTAGATAACCCATATTTAAAAAACGCATTATTTGATTATTATAAAAAGCATAACCTTGTTCCAACAAAAGATGAGGAAAATGAATGGAAAATTCCATCACTCGCTCGTGCTATTGTAAATCCTAATGGAACTGTACAAGGATATATTGTATCGTATAAAGGTGATATGTTTTGTGTGCTCCCAAATAATTACAATGATGCACGCACAATGTTTGATGATGTCGTATTAGAATTTATATTGAATAATCAAAAGAAGAAATACAAAAGTTATACTTTTAAAACTTTTGGACTTTCAGAAAGTGGGATAACTCAAATAATCTCTGATGAAATAAAAAATAAATTCAAGATTTCTATAAATCTTTTTTCAAAACCTTTTGAAGTGGATATAGTATTAAAATCTAATGCTGACAATGAGCATTTAGAAGAACTTGCAAAAAATGTGCTATTGAAGTTAGATAGATTTATATATGCCGTTGAAGATGTACCTATTGAAAAAGTACTTTATGAACTGCTAAAACTGAATGATATTAAAATTGGTTTTGTAGAAGATGTGACATGTGGTGAACTTATGTCTAGATTAAACAGACAAGCACCCGATGCCAAATCATATATCGCTCCAAGTTTAGTATTGACAAATAGCGAATATAAAAAAGCCAAACTTTTAAAAAATGACGATTTAAACTTTGATACTGATATTGATGCAAATGTTGTATATAATATGGCAGCCACATATCTTAAACAAAATCAAGCAGATTTGGTTATTGCTACAGTTGGAACAACAACATTATCAAATAATCAATTGGCAGGCTTATGTTTTATTGCGGTTGGTGACAGAAACGAAGTACATGTATATAAAAATATATTTAAAGGTTCTCACGAGGAAATTGTAGATTGTATTTGTACCGCAAGTTTCTTTTATTTAATTAAAAAATTGAATATTACATCTATAGATTAAAATATCAAAATTATTTTTCACATAATTTAAAAAAAAATCTTAACAGCTACGCCTACTCCTAAAAGTGTAAAATATAAACTAT
>CALWDZ010000008.1 GCA_944376845.1 uncultured Clostridia bacterium
AGATCCCAAGCGGTGTGACAAGTATAGGCTCTTCTGTCTTCAGTGATTGCTCTTTACTAGGAACAGTAACATTTGGAAAGGACTCAAAACTAGAGATTATAGGAAATAATGCCTTCAATAATTGCGATGCCTTAACCAGTATAGAGATCCCAAGCAGTGTTACAAGTATAGAATATTCTGCCTTCTATAATTGCTCCAACTTAACCAGTATAGAGATCCCAAGCGGTGTGACAAGTATAGGCTCTTCTGTCTTCAGTGATTGCTCTTTACTAGGAACAGTAACATTTGGAGAGGACTCAAAACTAGAGAGTATAGGCTCTTCTGCCTTCGCTGATTGCGATGCATTAACCAGTATAGAGATCCCAAGCCGTGTTACAAGTATAGGATATTCTGCCTTCAGTGATTGCTCTTTACTAGGAACAGTAACATTTGGAGAGGGCTCAAAACTAGAGAGTATAGGAAATAATGCCTTCTCTAATTGCTCCAACTTAACTAGTATAAAGATTCCAAGCAGTGTTACAAGTATAGGCTCTTCTGCCTTCTCTAATTGCTCTTCACTAGGAACAGTAAAATTTGGAGAGGACTCAAAACTAGAAAGTATAGGAAATAATGCCTTCTCTAATTGCTCCAACTTAAATAGTATAGAGATCCCAAGCCGTGTGACAAGTATAGGAGAACGGGCCTTCGAGGGTTGCTCTGCATTAAAGAAAGTAAATATAACAGACATAGATGCATGGGCTATGATAGACTTTGCTTTCTCTTCCAATCCATTAAATTATGGAGCAGGTTTATATTTAAATGGAGGATTGGTAACAGAAGTAACACTAACCACAGCAACAAAGATAGGAGATTATGCCTTCAATTATTACGATTCACTCACCAGTATAACCATACCAAGCAGTGTTATAAGTATAGGATCTGATGCCTTCAATAATTGCTCTGCCTTAGGAACAGTAACATTTGGAGAGGGCTCAAAACTAGAGAGTATAGGCTCTTCTGCCTTCTATATTTGCTCCAACTTAACCAGTATAACCATCCCAAGCGGTGTGACAAGTATAGGAGATTCTGCCTTCTATAATTGCACAAAACTCGAGAGTATAGAGATCCCAAGCAGTGTGGCAAGTATAGGAGGAGATGCCTTCACTTTTTGCGATGCATTAAAGAAAGTAAATATAACAGACATAGATGCATGGGCTATGATAGATTTTGGTTGGAGGGGTATTAAGATCAATCCATTATATTATGGAGATTTATATTTAAATGGAGAATTAGTAACAGAAGTAACATTAACCACAGCAACAAAGATAGGAGATTATGCCTTCTATGATTACGACTTACTCACCAGTATAACCATACCAAGCAGTGTGAAAAGTATAGGAGATTCTGCCTTCTATAATTGCACAAAACTCGAGAGTATAGCAGTTGATCAAAACAATTCTAATTATAGTAGTGATGAATATGGAGTATTGTTTAATAAAGATAAAACAGAACTTATTCAATATCCAGTAGGTAATACAAGAACACAATATACCATTCCAAGCAGTGTGACAAGTATAGGAGATGGTGCCTTCTATAATTGCTCTGCATTAGAAACAGTAACATTTGGAGATAACTCAAAACTAGTGATTATAGGAAATGAAGCCTTCTATAATTGCTCCAACTTAACTAGTATAAAGATTCCAAGCAGTGTGATATTTATAGGATCTTCTGCCTTCTCTAATTGCTCCAACCTAAGCAGTGTGTACATTGATGGTCAAGCAGTGGCAAATATGTTGACTGGGACAAATGACCCTGGTGGATTACTTGGTAACATCGATACTAGCGAAAAAGTGTATATAAATAACACACTGACACTAACTGGCGGTGCGAAAACATATATGGAATCAAATTTTGAAATTGTTACAAGTGATGTTTCTGGATATGTTTGTTATCAAAAGAAATAATTACAATTACATTTTCGGCACACACATTTTTGGGTGTGCCTTTTTGATTTTTCCCTGTCATTCTGAGCCTAACCCAATGTGTCGACTTACGAAACATCTCATAAGGGATAGACTTTTCGTCAGCCGTCAAGTAGGTTACACTCAGAGTGACATAGAGTTGAGGGGTCTCACTTCGCAAAATGGAACCATATCGCCACACTTCTAAGAATGACAACAATTTTTAGTCATCAATACTATTTTTTGTATTTTTTATCATATTTTGCAAACAATTTTTATGTAGGTGAAATATGAAAAAAGAAGAATACAGGGTTTGGCTTGACACCAATAGGCTATATACAGACAATCGCACAAGTGTACTTATTTCAAGTTTTGTTGTTTGGGCATGTATTTTTATTGCTATGCTTTTCCCGCTTTTTGGGTTTGGTCTTGCCTTCTTTTTGATGTGTACGCTTTGCATAGGTTTTAAAAAAATTGTGCTTGATATAATAAGAGGCAATGAGTACAAAGTGGAAAATGTGTTTGACTATTATGCACACTCTCTATCTGCTTTTTGTCTTAGGGTTTGCAGTATGGTTTTAATTTTGCTTTGGTCATTATTACTCATTATCCCAGGGGTTATTTGTGGACTCAATTATTCACTTGCTCCATACATCTTTGCAGATGAGCCCGATATTGGCACAATTGCCTGTCTTGAAAAAAGCAAAAAATTAGTTTATGGGCACAGGGCAGAACTTTTGATAATCTTTTTAATGGAAGCATTGATTACAATACTTGTGGCAACTCTTGCAAGTTGTTTTGTAATAATTTTCAACTTTATTGCTGTGATGCCGCTTTGGTTTAATGTGGTTGTTCCAATTATTATAACACTATTTTGCTTTTTTGTTGTTATACTACCATACTTTGAAATGCTTATTGGAAATTATTATGTTAATTTGCTCAAGCAAAGTGTGCAAGAAAAAACCACGGTCAAAAAAACTAGTAAAAGTGTTAGTACAAAAAGATAATTTTTGTTATAATATCTATAAAGGATAGGTATATGGCAAAACTTATTAAAAAAATGGATGATAACTATGAAATGACGGAGGAAGACTACAAAAACGCTTTTTTACTCCGCCGTGCAAGCATTAGCAGAAAGACCTATGGCAAAGGTTCAATTGAAATTGAAGATATTTATGCCGAAGCATATATTGACCAATGTGCTCTTGCTGCGGGTGGAGATGTTGTAGCACAAGATTTAATTTCGTATTGGTTTAAGCATGGCAATCCCGCCGTACCTGAGAATGTAGAGTTGTCATATAAATGGCAGTTTTTGGCTGCTGCTGGTGGCAACAAACACACCATAAATAAACTTGCATTATTTTTAAATTATTCTTATGATACAATTTCTATGCAAGACTATTTTAAAGAACTTGTGGATGTGATTGGTCTAAATCAAGATAATTACCAGTCGCTTTTGGGACAAGTTATTTGTCAATACATTGTTGAAGATTTAAATATCAACGCACTTGACCTTGCAAAAGAGAAAACTGTTGAACTTAAATTTAATCAACTTTCTATGCAACGTTTCACCGCATCACTAAATCGCGCAATGGTTAAAGTACATGAATATTTTAGAAACTTACTTAAAAAGCGACAAAATCAGTAGGAGATTTTTATGGAAGAAAAAGAGTTTATAAAAATTTATGAAAAAGTTGTGGATGAACAACAGGATATTATGCAAAAAACTTCCAAAATAAAAGAAGAAGTAGATATTCTACAAAAAGAATACAATACTTGTGATGATGAAAGAAAACAAGAAATTATGCAAAAACTTGAAAAGTTGGATGCTGAACTTCAAGTATTAGAAAAACGCTCGATGGAAAATCGAGATAGAGCTAAAAAATTGAAATCTATGAAATAGTTGATATTGACAAATTGTAATGTTGATTGTAGAATATAAATATGAGATTTTTTAAAAAATTAAAATTATTTTATCTGGCTTCATTAAATAATAGCACTTTTGCTATGGGTGGGAATAAAATTGCGCCTGTAAGTAAATTTATAGATAAAAAAAATGCAGATGCGGTGCGTTTACCTAATGACATTGAAAAAATAAAAAGGTATGACTTTGCAGATTTTATTTCTTTAAAAAATGTGTTTTTCCCTAAGAATCTAAAAGAGATTGACGAAAAAGCATTTTTTAATTGTAAATCTTTAGACAAAATAAAATTACCTAAAAAAGTCCAATCTATTGGTAATTCGGCATTTGCTTATTGTAATAATTTGAAAGAAATCATATTACCAAATTCAATTACACACATAGGTAATGACTGCTTTTATAATTGCAACAGTGTTCAAAGTGTAAAACTTCCTAAATTTGCTGATAATTATATGGCATTTCCTGTAAATCTTTTCTACTTATCCAAGGTGGGCAATGATTTTTATTTAAAATCTAAACCATCTAAAAATAGTATTTTTATAGCCGACATTTCTCTTGTTAAATATGGAATCACAAATTGGGATAATGATAATTTCAAAAAGACTATGGAATATTTAAACAAATTGCCACCAGAACTTTTTTCATATTTCTATAAACAAGCACAGGGTGACAAGGCTTTAAATTTTGTAGATGACATTTTAAATTCTAACATTAAAAAGTATGTTTGGCTTAGAAGAAAGTCTATACATTATGCAGGAGTTATGGACTATTTCGTTGGTATTTGTGAAATTCTTGGTGTTTTTGAAAAGACTCCTCGTACAACACAAAGAATAAGCAAATCCAATAAACAGATTACGGAAACCATAGATTATGCCCAAAAAGCAACAGAGTTTTTGTATCAAGCAATTAAATGTAACAAACTTGATGTGGTTGATGCTGAGAAAATTTCAAAAAAAGTTAAATCGTTTAAATTTCATCCAGAGTTTGCAGATTTTGTTTTTAAAAATCTTGATGAAATTTTAAAAGAAGGTCCTATCTTTTTTGCTGAATGTTATAATAGATTTGATGAAGTTCAAAAAGCACACACAACAAATAAAGGTGGTTGTAGGCAACTTGCACCAACTGTGGAATTCTTTATACAATATTTTAATAGTAATAAATTTATTGGTGTGACAAAGGAAAATCAAGAAATTGCCAATGTTGTGGGGAAATATTATGCCAAGCAAGAAACTTTTGATACTGCGGTTAGGGTTATGAAAATAGGTGCCAAAAAACATATTCCTGCCAATATTTTGAAAGAAGATTTAAAAGATGATATTATTTTGAGCACCCCCTTTGATAAAGAAGATAATGAAAGCAACAAACGTTTTAATAAAATCAATGAAAGGATTAAGCGTATTACACAACTTTCTAATGATACATTATTAAATCTAGTTGATGTTGCAAACGATAAATTTAGTTTTGAGTTACTCAGAAAAGACAGTGCATTAAATTTAGTACTTGGTAAATTATGCGGTTGTTGTGCACATTTGGAAGGAATTGGTGCTGGTATTGCGTTTTCGGCTATATTACATCCAGATATTCAAAATATTGTCATAAAAAACAACAAAGGCGAGATTATTGCCAAAACTACCATGTATGTTAATAGAAAAGAAGGATATGCGATTTGCAATACAATTGAACTAAACGAAAAAATTAAAGTTTCACAAAAAGATGCAATCTATTACGCTTTTAAACAAGCAATAAATACTTTTGCAGAAAAATATAATCAAGAAAATGATGTAAAACTAAAGATTATCAATGTCGGCATGAACTTTAATGATTTGCATGATAAAATTACACATACAGATAAAAAAGCCAAGTTTTTACTTGAACCAATTGATTATTCACAATTTTCTTTAAAATTTGATAGGAATTATCAAGGAGATTCTTTTGATAATCAATATACACTTTGGGAAATTGACAAAGACAAAACTTTTTAGCTAAACATTTTCATAGTAATCAAACACGAATGAAATATTATACGTAAACATATTGTTAGAAGAATTAACTCCAACAGCGGTATAAACTATTTGATTGTTGTCATTTAGGTCCGCTGTTGTTTGTTTTTCTTGTACTCTTATTACTGATTGTCTTTCTTCATGATACACAAATTCTTGATTTAAAGATGTAAAATATGCATCAAGGCTAAACCAAATGTTAAAATCATAGTCTGTATTTACGGTTACATCTTGGTCAAAAGAAATTATATTTGATTTGTTTTTTACGGCATATAGGTCATTTTGAAGTATATCAAATGTTTTATTATCAATATCTATCTTTAAATTGTCAATTTTAAGACAAGTTTCATTTTCATGTTCATATGAGTAATCATCTCCAAACGAAACCATACTTGTTGGGGTTATAACAATATGATTTAATGTTAATAGTCCATTAAGATCTTGTGTTTTGGTTGCGTTAAAGATTAGGTTATTTGTATTTTCCGATATGGTTACAGAGTGTGGAGAAAATGCATAGCCAGATTTTTCTGCGAATATTTCCACGCTACTTTTATTTACTGAAATGCTAAAGTAACCATTTTCATCGGTTTTGTCATATATAATTGTTTCTGATTTTATTGAAACATCGCTAAGTGGTTCTGTTGAATCTAAATACACGTATCCAGAAATAATAAGGGGGTCATTGCTGGTACCAAAAAAATCACATCCTGTCATAACGGACATGCAGCATACTATCATAGCAAGAAAAAACACTAATCTTTTCATAATCTTTTATATTTGAATTATAATGTAATATACAAAAATAATCAATTAAATTGTTTGCTATTATAATTAAATTTATTTAAGTTTGCCAAAATATGCAATTTTTTTGCAAAAAAATCGACAATACTAATGTAGTAAGAAAGTGCTTATACTTTGCAAATTGTGTATTGACATATGTAGACAAATGTAATATAATTAAAGCAAACTTAGGAGTCAAGAGTATGAAAAAATTTTTGATGTATGTAATAGTTTTGGTTACTGTGTTGTTTGTGGGCTACACAGCATACTATTTTATTCGTAACAATGAAAATATCTATCTTTCATTGGCAGAAAATGACAGAACCATTTATATGAACGTTGGGGAATCTCAGGAACTTCCTATTGTATGGGAAAAACCATATAGTACCACAACAGTTTATGAAAATGTGGATATCAGCAATCAAGATATTGTTGACTTTGATGTCGAAAACAAAATGTTCACAGCAAAAGCAGGTGGAACAACTACCGTTACTGTCACACCAAGCAATGACGATTTTGGTCCATTTACTTTCACAATAGCAGTTGGTGATGGTAGTGTCCTTTATCCTTATTATGTAAGAACTGATTTGGAACTTACAAGTATTGGTACTCCAACTGGTACAGTAGATTGGGATTTGACTGATTCTTACATTTTGGTTAATGATATTGATTTAAGGCTTTACAGTGATAATGGCTTTACACCAATAGGTTCAGTTACTACACCTTTTAGTGGTGTGTTTGACGGTAATGGACATACAATTTCCAATCTTTCAGTAAAGAGTGGAAATAGTGCTGGACTTTTTGGTTATATCAGTGCATCTGGTGTTGTCCAAAATTTAACACTTACAAATGTAACAGTATCGGGCAATTTTGATTACGCAGGTTCAGTTGCTGGATATTCAAGTGGAACTGTTAGACTTTGCAATGTTGACAATTTCCAATTGACAAATATAAAACAAAACTCATCGAACGGTGGTCTTGTTGGATATGTTGTAAATAATTCAACAGACGGCGTATTTACTTCCGCTGGTTACATTGATATGTGTAATGTAACTGTTTCTGCTGAAACCGCTGGTGATTTTGGTGGTCTTGCTGGTAATTTAATCGGCAGTGTTATCTACAATAGCAAAGTAGAGATAACAAGTTATACACAACAAGACGGTAGCACAACTTTTGGTGGACTCGCTGGTGTTGTTGAAAATGCTACTGGCACAAATGAATATATGTTCTCAGTGCTTAAAAACTCATTGGCACTTGTAAATAGCGTAAACCTTTTGGATAACTCTAACCTTGAAAAAGGTGCAATAGTTGGTCAAAATGTTGACGAAAGCAATGAAAGTTATGCAAATATTTATAAAGGTTTACTTTACAACACAGTAAACACCACACTTGGTCAATCATATGGACATGAAAGAACAATGAATCAGTTGTACACACAAGCAACTTATCAAGATGAAGCAAATGAAATCAACTGGGATTTTGATAATGTTTGGACAATTGTAGAAGGTTCAAGTGTTGCAGATATAAAACCATTTAATGAAGCAATGCCACAAGCACTTAATGAATATATTCCAGGTGATGAAGTAAATAGTGCAGAAAGTTTAGAGGCGGTTTTGGATGGAATAAGAAACAACCCAAGCAGTGGTGCAATATATGAAATTACAGAAAGTATAGTACTCGATTTGAATGGTGAAGAGTGGACTACATTGGCACCAAACCAAAATCAACCTATGACATCATCAATACTTTGCGGGGAAGGCGTTACAATCACAATTAGAAATGCTACAATTTCTGGCAACAATTCAAGTTTCTTTGGATATGTTTCTGGTGTAAATACAAGAATAGAAAATATAATATTTGAAAATATAACAGTTAATTCTAATGCACAAACAGTTGCACTTGTTGCAACAGGAGTGCTAGACAACGCAGTTCTTGATAATATTGATGTAGTAAACTGTAATATTCAAACAGGAGATGCTACAAGAAATCTTGCTGTTATTGCTGGAACTAACAATGGTACAATTACAAATTGTAATGTAAATAGTGGTGTGCTTAATCAAAATACAGTTACATCTCCAAGCACAAGTTTGGTAGTAGGTGGAATTGTTTCTGATAACGCACGTCTTGTGGAAAATTGTACAATAGAAATGTATGATTTTGATATAACAACACCAATCGTAGATGCATCACTTGAATATGGCGGTATTGCTGGTAAAAACAGTGGAACACTCCGTAATTGCTACAATTATGATGCGTCACTTGATGTTACATTTAATGGTAATGTCTATGCAGGTGGTGTTGTTGGAAGACTTGAAGATGGGCTTATTGAAAAATGTTTCAGTGAAGCACTTGTTTCAGTTCCATACACAAATACAAAATCTTATGTAGGTGGAATTGCAGGTCATAGTGAAAATGCCATTATAAGACAAAGTTATTATGCTAGTCAGACACTTCAAGGTGCAAATGTAGGTGGTATAGTTGCAACAAGCAATGCAAGCATTGACCAATGTTATTTCCAAGGTGAAATCAAAGCGGTTCGTGCAGGTGGTATTGCTATGGCAAACAACAATAGTATTACAAACTGCTATGTAACAGGAACACTTGAAGGTATGACATCAAGTTCAAAGATAAGTGGAATTTGCTCAACTCTTCCAGTTGGAAGTTCTGTAAATCACTGCTTCTCATCAGCAACATTCAATGGTTCTGGAGAGAAACATGCAGAAACCGAAGCAGAGTTTAGAGCAACAATTGAAAAAGTTGGACAGATATTTGGATATTATCCAGATACTGGTACATTTGAGAATTGTATTATAATCAACTATGGTGATGCTTATGTAAAAGGTACTTTCTTTGGTTGGAGCAAACCTGGTTGGATTGATTGTTCAGAGAACCAAGCACTTGGACTTGAAGGCGACTATTCAGTATTCAAAAATACAGCAGGGTTTGACCAAGGTCTTTGGGTATTTGATAACAATCAAGGACAGGGTGCATACCCAACACTTGCCTACGTTGTTGTAAATAATCGTTAAAAAAATATATAAGACTTGTTCACTTGAACAGGTCTTTTTTATGTGATTGCATTTTTATAATAATAATGATAAAATTTAATCTATCAGGAAATTTATGATTCAAGACGATATAAGACAAATATGTTATGAAAAATTTGGTAGTTATAGTAAATTGGCTTTAAAAATTTTATATGAAGCACATAATTTTTCTAATGTTCACCAATTATGTTTTAATACTGGAGTAAGTTATAAATTTGTTAAAGATGTTTTGTATGAGTTTGCAATTTGCAATGGTGATGATTATATTATAAATGAAAGTTATGATTTTGCTAAAATTTATAACACAATTACATTTTCTCAAATTCAACAATATGAAAATGAAATAGAAAATTTAATTAGTCAGTTCAAACATCATAACAAAAGTTTGGACCATGTTTCAGCAACTGCAAACACCTTATTAAAACGTGTGGAGTTTATATTTAATAATATTGATATTAAATATTCAAAAATATTGTTTCTGGGTGACCACGATTTTACGAGTATAGTACTTGCATATGTTTTGAATAAATTAAATTTAGATTATTCAATTTGTGTTGTTGATATTGATGATAATGTACTTAATTTTATTTGCGATACTGCACAAAAATACAATTTAAAGTTGACAGTTTTGCATAGTGATTTTAGATTTGGTATTCCTACTAACTTTTTTGGAGCGTTTGATTTGATATTTTCAGATCCGCCATATACTCCAGAAGGTATGTCATTGTTTTTACAAAGAGCAATTAAATGCGCTAAAAATAAGTTTTCTTCTATTTATTTATGTTACAAAACAGCAGAACTATCACCCGCTATTGGTTTAAAAGTACAAAAAGAACTTTTGAAAAGTCATATTTATTTTAGGGCAATTTTGCCAAATTTTAATGTTTATACTGCTGCTGAAGCGCTTGGATATAGAAGTGATTTGTATGTATGTAGTTTGACGTCAAAATGTTTTGATAATAAAAATTGTATAAATTCTTATGACATCTATACACATGGAAATAACTCCATTGAAGCGAAAAGACCAGTTAAAATTGATTATCAAGAAATTGTAAACTTGCTAAGCAATATGTTAAAGACTAAATCAAGTTTAATTAAAATTGTGTCTGATAAAAAATTTAATAGTGACAATTCAATACTAATTGACGTTTTTTATAAGCAAAAGCGTAATAAAAACACAAATTATCCCAAAGAAAGTGTTTTTGTATTTGATTTTACTTATCAAAATGTGGATGTAATTGATTTAAGAAATTTTATAATGTCTGACAAAAAATTGCAATTTGGTATTTTTTTAAACAATCAAACAAAAGTTTTAAAAAATGATAAATACAAGGCTATATTATCTCTATACAATGTGAATGAAATATATAAAAATGACACTTATTCAATAAATTCATTTGAACTAAAGAACGAAGTTCTTTTATCTAATAAAAAAGTTATGTTATACAAAAATTCTAACTTAAAAAATGCTTATGTAAGTTGTGTAACGCAAAACAATGCTATAACAAAAAATCAAGCCAGAGAAGAATTTAACAAACTGCCTATCAAACATTATGGTGAAGCCATGGTTTTTGATTTGCCACTGTTTGAACTAGAGAGATTATATGAAAGTTTGAAATAAGACAAAAAAACACCAACGAATAAAAACGTTGGTGTATTTTTTTAATACTTACTATTCTTCTGCTGGTGCATTAGCAAGTTCTTTTTCATAAGCCTCAATAACTTTTTTGCTAATCATTTCACGTGTTTCAGTGTTGATTGGGTGGACTATGTCTTTGAATTCGCCTTCAGGAGTTTTTCTTGATGGCATTGCAATAAACAATCCGTCAGTTCCACTGATAACCTTGATGTCATGAATTACGAAGCAATCATCAATTGTTATGCTTGCTGCTGCTTTGAGTTTTGAGTCTTCCTTTTTTACTAGTCTTACTCTAACTTCTGTAATGTTCATTTTTGCATCTCCTTTATATTTGCTATGTCCTTTATATCACAAAATAATACAATTGGCAAATATTTTAACAAAATTTTTATCTTTGCTATATGTAGGGTGTCAATATGTTAATTTTTTTCATATAAAACTATATGAAATACCATTTTGTTGGCATATGTGGAATAAGTATGTCCGCACTTGCTGTGCATTTACGAAATAGCGGGCACATAGTTCAAGGGTCAGATATAAATCATGGAGATATGGCAAAAAATCTTGAAGCAGAAGGTATTAAGGTGTTCGCCCATCATAATAAGAATAACATTAAAGATTGCGATGTTTTAGTATATAATTTTGCTATTGATGAAAATAACGAAGAGATAGTTTATGCGAAACAAAACAATATAAAAATAATTTCTCGTGCTGACCTTTTGGAAGAGATTAGTAAAGAATATAAAAATGTGATAGCAATTGCTGGTTCTCACGGGAAGACTACTACTGCGGCAATGATGTATTCTTGTTTAAAGTGTGCGAAGTTAAATCCAACACTTCACATTGGTGGCATAATAGAAGCGCAAAAGTTTGGATATGTTGAAGGTGATAAAAACTATTTTGTAACAGAAGCATGCGAATTTCATGATAGTTTTTTAGCACTCAAACCAAATATTGGCATAATACTCAATATTGAGCCTGAACATTTAGACTATTTTAAAACTTTTGATAATGAAGTAAATTCATACATCAAATTTGCAAATAATTGCAAAGATGTTATAGTTACGCAAGATTTAAGTGGTTTTGAGAATATAACTACTAATATTTGTGCAAAAAACATTGAACTTGTAAATCATAGATACCATTTTGATGTGTACATAGACAGTGAATATTTCATGCATATAGACTTAAATATTCTTGGCAAGTACAACATACAAAATGCACTATGTGTTATTGCTGCATGCAAAAAACTTGGAATAGACAAACAGTATATATATCTCGGTCTTAAAAATGCGGCTAACATAAAACGACGTTTTGAGGTAATAAAAACTAAGCCTGTCTTATTGGTTCATGACTATGCACATCATCCAACACAAGTAGAAAAGACGATTGCGACATTTCGTGAATGTTGCAGTGGTAAAATTTTGGTAATATTTCAACCTCATACTTATTCGCGCACAAAAGCATTTTTTAATCAGTTTTTAGATTGCTTTAATTGTGCTGATGAAATTTTTATTTTAAAAACTTATGCGGCAAGAGAAAAATATGACAAAAACGCCAGTGCATTTATGTTATACAAGCACTTAAAAAATAAGAAAAAGTGCAGATATTTTGCTGACTTTAAAAGAGCCCAAAAGGCGGTGCAAAGTGAGATTGATAAAGGTTTTAATGTAATCTTTTTAGGCGCTGGTGACATAGATGAATTAGCGTACACTTTTTAAAAAAATTTGGTTGACAACTATATTTTTATATGCTAAGATATATCAGCGAAATTATTTAAGAAGGTGAAACATTATGAAACAAGACATACATCCAAATTATCATGAAGTCACAGTTACTTGTGCTTGTGGCAACACATTCAAAACTGGTTCTTGTGTCAAAGGTGACACAATAAAGGTTGATATTTGTAACAAATGTCATCCATTCTTTTCTGGAAAACAAAAAATCGTCGATGTTGGCGGAAGAGTGGAAAAATTCAAAAAAACACACAATATTTAGTTTTTGTCACAACCTTAAAGGTTGTGTTTTTTTATTTGTTTTAAAATAATAATAATAAGTCCATAATATTTTTATGAAAAAAATATTTACACTCCCTTGCCTTTATGGTGTTGGATTTTATTATAACAAAAATTGCGCCATAAGTTATGTTGACCAAAATGGCAAATCTCATATTGTTTCAGAGAAAAACAAAGCAAAAATTATATATCACAATTTTGTTTTTTTAAGAGGGCTTGAATATCTTATTTTCGGCTTGTATTATTTTATTAAAAATATAATAAAAATGCCTTTTGATTTTAAAGAAAATGGTGCCATAAAAAGTGCTTCCAAATCTTTAAATATTTCGGTCAGATATATTCTAATGTCGCTTTTTATTTTATTGGCACTTGCTGTTTCACTGCTTTTATTTGGTTATGTTCCTGTTAGGTTATCTGTACTTATAACTGGTTATAATCAAAGCGCTTTTTTAACTAAATTTATTGTGGCGCTTATAAAAGTTACACTTGTGTATGCTGTGTTACTTTCGGTAAAATATCTTATTCCTTTTAGGCAGTTTTACAGGTTTAACTCATGCGGAAACTTTATAACAGACGATGTAGTTCATAAACCAACCAATTTTTTAAATTATATTGTGTTTGGTTTTTGCTTTAGTTTTATAGTGGTATCTTTTGTTGGACTTACAGCAAACAATTTTTTAAAGCCTATTTTAAACTTGCTAATTTCTATATTTTGTTTTACAATTGCTTATGAAATACTGCTACTGCTTGACAATAGTAAACTTTCTTGGCTAAAAAAGAGTTGCATTATCACATCATTTTTGGTTAATGAAAAACCAACGAACACAGAAGTTTATATTGCTTTGTCGGCGTACAGTGAAGTGAAATTTATGAATACAAAGAAAAGAGATATTGTAAGCACAGAAGATTTTAAAGAAGGAGAAGTTAGTTTTTCTTCTATTTATGCTGAGAGTAAACTAAAACTTAAAAATGCCGGAATAACTGACGATAGTGAACTAGATTTTCTTATATGTGAAGTGCTTAACGTCAAACGTGGCAAACTTAGGCTTATAACAAAAATTAAGCAGACTCAGAAAAAACAAATAGAAGATGCAGTAAAACGAAGAATAGCAGGTGAGCCAATTACAAAAATATTTGGTCATACAAATTTTTATGGCTATGATTTTATTGTAACAAAGGATGTGTTATCGCCTAGGCAAGAAACAGAGATTTTGGTTGAAACTGTACTTAAACAAATAAAAGGGAAAGTGCGAGTTTTAGATTTGTGTACAGGAAGTGGAATTATTGCTATTTGTATTGCAAAAAAATCCAATGCTACTGTTGTTGCAACAGATATTTCATCACGAGCACTGGATATTGCACAAAAAAATGCTGAAAAAAATAATGTAAAAGTTACTTTTAAAAAATCCGATTTGTTTTTAAACTTGAAAAGCATAAAGAAGTTTGATATAATAGTTAGTAATCCACCATATATACCAACAGAGGAAATTGAGAATTTAGATGTTGAGGTCAAAAATTATGACCCACATATTTCACTTGATGGAGGGCAAGATGGACTTTTATTTTATAGTAATATCATTTCACAGGCGCCATCTTTTTTGACAAAGGGTGGGAAAATCTTTTTTGAAGTAGGCAAAGGTCAAAGTTTAGATGTTGCTAAACTTTTAGAAAAAGATTTTGAAAAGATAAATATAATAAAAGACTATAATAAGATAAATAGAGTGGTTTATGCCACAAAGAAAATAAAGAAAGGATAGAAATTATGTTAGAGCAGACAACAAAGATTAAACAAAGATATGACGAATTGACAAAACTTGTAATTGACCCAGAAGTCATTGCAGATAACAAACGTTGGCAAAAATTAGTAAAAGAACGTAGTAGTATTGAAGAAATTGCAAATTGTCATGATGCGCTCATTAAACTTCAAAAAAACTTAGAAGATAGTAAAAATATTTTGAAAGTTGAAACTGACCCAGAAATGATTGAAGTATTCAAAGAAGATGTTTTAAACACCGAAAAACAAATTCATGACCTTAACGATAAACTTCAAATACTTTTGCTTCCAAAAGATGAAAATGATGATAAAAACGTCATTCTTGAAATTCGTCCTGCCGCTGGCGGTGAGGAATCATCACTTTTTGCCAGCGAACTTATGAATATGTACATAAGGTATGCCGAGCGCAATAACTGGCAAGTTGAAGTAAATGAACTTGAAGAAACTGAACTAGGTGGACTAAAGCAATGTAGCATCACCATAAAAGGTACAGATGTTTATAGTAAACTTAAATATGAAAGTGGTGTTCATCGTGTGCAACGTGTTCCAGAAACAGAAAGTCAAGGCCGTGTACATACATCAACTGTAACTGTTGCGGTGCTTCCTGAAATGGAAGAAGTTGATTTTGAAATCTTGGATAAAGATTTAAGAATAGACACCTATAGGTCAAGCGGTGCTGGTGGACAGCATGTAAATAAAACTGAGAGTGCCATAAGAATAACACACTTGCCAACAGGCATTGTTGTCGCTTGTCAAGATGAGCGTTCACAAATAAAGAATCGTGAAAAAGCAATGAACATTTTAAAGTCAAAACTTTACGATTACTACAAAACTCAAATCGACACAAAGTATAGCCAAGATAGAAAAAATCAGGTTGGTACTGGTGATAGGAGTGAACGCATACGCACATACAACTTCCCACAAGGAAGAATTACAGACCATAGAATAAATTACTCAATGTTTAATATGACAACCTTTTTAGACGGCGATATTGAAGAGATGATAGAACAATTACAAAAATATGACCAACAAAAGAAATTGGAAAATTTGTCATTAAAATAGAAAGGAGGGAAAATGTCAAGTTATCAAAAGTTTATAAGAGATAATGATGCCATGAGCGGAGCGCTCCTTGGTGGATTTAATGAAGACGATAAATATGTTGTGCCTTCCAGTGTGATATCTGAACTTTTAAAAATAAAAAAATTGATTACAAAATATACATTAGAATACATAGTTTGTCATGCAGAAATTTCTGATTATAAAATAAACTTTTTAATAAAATATGTAGATGATAACCTTGACAACAAAAGATATGCCTCACTTTATTTAATAGAAAATTATGAAAGTATGGGCAAAAAAATTGAACTTTCATCGTTTGTAGCAAGTTTTTCACATTTAAATGATGTTGCATATTTTGATGCTTTGAAAACTACATTTAATCTTTATACTATTGAGGACCTAGGTGAAGGTAAGTCCATAAAAGATGAAAATGAAGTACTTGCAAGCATTTTAAATGGTAGTAAAAAGACATCGCAAATAATGATTTTAAGTATGGGCAATGAAAACCGAAAGTATGTAAACAGTGTGCTCAAAGTGCTTAAAAATACATCTCAGTTTGATGTTTTATATAAAATTTTTAAAGAACAAATTTCACTTATAAAAATCGATAAAAATACAGCCAAGTATTTTAATGAAGTAAAAAAAGTGCTTGATGCTTTAGTTATCAAACATTATTCTGAATTTAGTGAGTCCACAAGAATTTATCTTGACCAAATAAATAAAGACTACATGCAAAAGTATAAAATGATGAAAGAAAAATCCACATCACAAGATGTACCTGTGGCTGAGTCAAAAAAGAAAGGTGGAAAGGGCAAGGATAAAGGCAAAAGTAAGGGCAAAAGTTCCTCATACAAACCTTTTGATTTTGGTTTAGGGAAGTATTCGTTTGATTATAAATTTGACGAGGGTTTATCGCAAAGTCAAGAAAAAACAAAAGACATTGGTCCATCGCATCCACACATTCAATCGGCAGAACAAAAGATGCGTCCAGCATTTGACAAAGAGTTTTTACAAGATACAAAAGTGTCATTAACAAAGGAATCTTCAGAATTAAATACTGATACCATGGAAAATGTTTCGTCAAAATCACAGACAAGATCGATGCAAAAAGAAGTTGCAGAGATGGCAGATGACGAGATAGACGAAAAGGGTAGCCAAAAAATTCATATCGAAAAAAGCATTCATGTTGAAGAAAGTTTTGAATTATCTTTTTAAAAAAAAACTTTATACTAAGGAAGTATAAAGTTTTTTTAATAGTTTAATAGTTTTAAATTATTTTGACAATTCTTTTTGTTTGTCCATATCTCTTATACGTTTTGACTCTTGAAGTAATAAAACAGATAAAGATGACTCGTCGAATATAAAATTTTCATTAGCAAGGAATTTAAAAAGTTCTGTCCAGTTAATCATTTTATTGTCAACATAAGCTTGCTCAACGACAATTCTATGATCTAATATAAGTTTACCAAAACTAACCAAATTGGCTTTAACCTGAGGAATGGTAATTCTGTCTTTTATTGTATCTACAAGTGTTTGTAAATATTTTTTCTGTGGATCAGAATCTTCCATAATTTCAATTTCTGTTCTAGTTTTTGCTGTAACTTTTCCACGAGTGCACATTTCGGTTATGATTGTAATAACCATTTGATTGAAATCAATATACTCTTCTCCAGTCATTTTTGCGTTGATAACTGATAGTGGAACATATATAGGTGTTGGTTTTCTATTTTTGTTCTGTTCTGCCATATCATCTCTCCTTATACTTTATTACTAAAAATATATCACATAATTTTATTTTTGTAAATAGTCAAATGAAAAATTTTTGCATAAAGATGACTATTCTTCAAAAAATAATGTTATGAAAGCCTATGTTAAAAACACTCTAATTTTAAGTATATGCATGCTTGTATCAAAAATGCTAGGTGCACTTTATAGGATACCACTCTCCAATATACTTGGTA
Source organism: uncultured Clostridia bacterium (assembly GCA_944376845.1). Taxonomy (GTDB): domain Bacteria; phylum Bacillota; class Clostridia; order Christensenellales; family UBA1242; genus UBA5893. Next base: position 18,137 of record CALWDZ010000008.1, read on the forward strand.
CAGAGGGTATTGGACTTTATCAAATGGTATTTCCAGTTTATTCATTGTTTTTGGTGGCAATAACGGGTGGTATGCCAACATACGTAGCACAACGCATTTCTTCTTTTCGTGCAAGGAGAGAAAACGAGAAAATGCGAGTGCTTGTTAAAAATTGTATCTTCTTAAGTGTACTCATTGCTATTGTATTTTGCCTTATACTTATAATATTTGCAAAGCCCTTATCAACTCTTCAAGGCAATTCATCTGCATACCTTGGTTATATAACCGTTGCAATAAGTATCATATTTTCTAGTATCACTTGTGTGTATAAAGGTTATTTTCAAGGTATGGAAACTATGGCATACAATGCAAGTGCAACAATAATAGAACAACTATGCAAACTTAGTTTTGGACTTTTGGGTGCAATTTTGCTTGGGAAATATGGTGTAATATATTCCGTTGCGGGTGCTTTTTTAGGAGTGCTGTTAAGCGAACTTGTTACATTTGTGTTTATGTTTATTCTGTATCAAAAAAATAAACAACACGCATCAAAAGTTTACATAAAGGGTATATATTTAAAAAACATTTTTAAACAATTTGTTCCACTTGGTTTGTCATCTATTATTTTACCATTATCTTCATGTATTGATAGTTTTTTAGTCATAAATTTACTAACATATATTGGCTACGAAGTTTTTGAGTCGACTTCTCTTTTTGGCATCGCCACTGGTATGGTGAGCCCTTTTGTTAATTTTCCAGTACTTTTGTTTGGAACTATTTGTACTGCATTTTTGCCTACCTTAGTAAGTATGCTTGAAAAAGGTGAAGATACCAAAGATGTTGTAGGTGGAACTTATTTTTTTGTTTGGCTTTTTTGTGTTCCATGCGCTCTTGGTTTTATAGGTATAGCACCTAATATCATTACCTTGTTTTTCCCAGCAATTGAAAGTGCTTACATAAGATTAGCCGTAGTTTATCTGCAAATATCTGCATTCAATATTATATACCTTTCTATTGCCAACATTTCGTATAGCATATTAAATAGTCTTGGAAAATTTTATTTGCCACTTATATCTCAAGGTGTTGGTTTTTTAATCAAGACAATAATGTTTGTTTTAATAATATTATTTACAAATTTAGGTATTTTGTCACTTGCAATTGCGGTCACTTGCGGTGATGCTTTGTCATGTATAATCGCTTTACTTTTAACAAGAAAAAAAATACAAATACAATTAAAAATAAAAAATGTTTTAGTTCCAGTTTTTGCATCTATTTTAATGTTTATATGCGTAATTTTGGCTAATAAATATTTATTATTAAATGAGTACATAAAAATTATTATAATGGTATTTATTGCAATATTTGTATACTTTTCAATATGTTTTGTTTTCCGTATAATATCATTAAAAGATATAAAAGATATGTTTAATAAAAATAAAAATGTAAATAAAATTAAATATGAATAAAAAACAATTTATTGATGAATTAAAAAATAGAATAAATATGCCAAGAAATGTTGTTGAAAATAATTTAGATATTACAATTGAACTTTTAAAAGAAATTTTATTTAAGGGCGAAAAAGTGAAATTAAAAAATTTTGGTAGTTTTTATTTTAAACAATATAAAGAGCGTCTGTTTTTTAATCCGCACACAAATTCAAAAACATATCTTCCACCTAAAAAAGTAATAGTATTTAAGTGCAGTAAAAGATTGATTTAATTAAAAAATAATAGTAAACTAACTTTATGAAAATAAAAGATATAGAAGTTGGTAATTTGTTTTTGGCACCAATGGCAGGTGTAAGTGATGTCGGCTTTAGAAAGGTTTGTAAAATGTTCGGCGCTGACCTTACATATGTTGAAATGATAAATGCCAATGCGCTTTTGCATGAAAATAGGCATACAAAAAAATTGCTTGAAACGGCAGATAATGAAAACATAAAAGTGGTGCAGATTTTTGGTCATGACCCACTTATTTTGGCAAAGGCTGTGCAAAGTCCACTTCTTGAAAAGTTTGATATAATAGACATAAACTTCGGTTGTCCAGCACCTAAAATTGTTAAAAACGGTGATGGCAGTGCACTACTCAAGCATCTTGATACTATTGCTAGCATTTGCAAAAGTTGCACAAGTGCAACTAAAAAACCAGTGACTGCAAAAATAAGAATAGGTTTTGATGCTGATGAAAATATCGCTGCTGAGGTTGCAAAAATTTGTGAGGAGAATGGTATATCTGCAATAACCGTTCATGGTAGAACAAGAGCACAGATGTATAGCGGAACAGTTGACTATGAAACTATAAAAAAGGTCAAACAAAGTGTGTCAATTCCAGTTATTGGAAACGGCGATGTCGTGGACGCTGAGTCATACAAAAAAATGCTTGATACAGGCGTGGATGGCGTAATGATTGGTCGCGGTGCACTTGGCAGACCGTGGATATTTGCTGAACTTAAAGGTAAAAATGTGGAAGATAAATTTGAAGCAATTAAATGCCATGTCGACACTTTAAGAAAATATTATACTGATGAAGAACTATGTATAACACTTCGAAAACATTTTTTGTGGTATATTAGAGATATCCCTGGGGCAGCGAAATATAGGCTTATGCTTGCGACCACAAAAAATCTTGACGAAAGTTTAAATATATTAAAAGAAGTATATTTAAGCAAACATTAAGTTTTTGCTCACCAGACTTTTATTAAAAATTGTTTGGTGATTTTTTTTAAATTTTATACAATATAATAAAGCGAGGGATGAAATGAAAAGAACAATTAAAGATATTGATGTACAGGGCAAAAGAGTTTTTTTAAGAGTTGATTTTAATGTTCCGCTTGATGATAGCGGTAACATAACCGATGCCAGTCGTATTGTAAAAGAATTGCCAACCATTAAATACTTAATATCTCATGGTGCAAGGGTAATTATCTGCACGCACCTTGGCAGACCAAAAGGAGAGCCAAACCCAAGGCTTTCAACTATTGTTATTGCAAAGTATTTGGTTGGGGTGTTGCATTGCAAAATCAAATTTTCACCAACTGCTATTGGCGATGAAGTAAAAAAGATGGCTGACGAATTGCAAGACGGCGAAGTTTTGGTTTTGGAAAATATTAGGTTTTATAAAGAGGAAGAAGAAAATTCACCAATCTTTGCGAACAAACTTGCACAACTTGCCGACATTTATGTCAATGATGCTTTTGGTACTGCACACCGAAAACACGCATCTATTTACGGTGTTGCAAAACTTCTTCCAAACGCTGTTGGTTTTTTAATGGGCAATGAAATAAATACTATTTCTGAAGTTTTGGAAAATCCAGAACATCCTTTTGTTGCAATTCTTGGCGGTGCAAAAGTTAGCGATAAATTGGGAGTTGTTCACAACTTAATCAAACTTTGTGATACTGTCTTAATTGGTGGTGGAATGGCTTATACTTTTTTAAAGGCACAAGGCGCCAATATTGGAAAATCGCTTTATGAAGAGCAGTGCTTAGAAGATGCGAAGGCAATACTCAAAGAAGCGCAAGAAAATGGAAAGGAGATTATACTCCCTATTGACCATGTCGCTTCTACAATACTTAGTCCAAATGCAACTGTAATAAAAATTGCAACAAAAGATATTCCAGATTCACTTGTGGGGCTTGACATTGGCAAAAAAACAATTAAAGTTTTTGTCAAAAAAATCAAACAAGCCAAAACAGTTATTTGGAACGGACCAATGGGCGTGTTTGAGTATGAAGCATTTGAAAACGGTACAAAAAAGATTGCCAAAGCCGTTGCTAAAAACAAAGGAAAAACTATCGTTGGTGGTGGAGATAGTATAGCGGCATTACATGCGCTTAAACTAGATAAAGATATATACCATATTTCCACTGGCGGCGGTGCAAGTTTAAAATTGATTGCAGGCGAAAGTCTACCAGGTGTGGATGTTATAAGCGACATTTAAGGAGTGTTTATGAAAAAATTTGTTGTTGGTAATTTTAAAATGAACACAACTCCAACCGAGTTTAGTTCATATTTAGATGAATTTTTACCAAGGATAAAGGAATGTAAAACAAATGTAATTTTTTGTCTTCCTGCAACTCACTTTCATGTTGCCAAATCAAGACTTGATGCCACTAATATAAAGTTTGGTGCACAAAATATATCTTGTGAAGAAAGCGGTGCGTACACTGGCGAAATTTCAAGTGCAATGGTCAAAGATTGTGGTGCAAACTACACTCTTGTTGGGCATAGTGAAGCACGCAGACATTTTAAGGAAACTTTAGAAGTAATAAACCAAAAGATAATAAGGGCACTTGCCGTAAATTTAAAAGTTATTTTGTGCATAGGCGAAACAAAGTATGAACGTGCAACAAAAAAGACCAAGATTTCACTAAAGCGCCAACTTGATACGGCGCTTAAAGGGCTTTATGAAAATGAACTTAAAAACATTATCATAGCGTATGAGCCTATTTGGGCAATTGGTACTGGAAAAACGCCAAATGTAAAAGATATTGAAAGTACGGTAAATGATATAAGGGCAATAATCGCTGACAATTTTACACAACGTTCAGCAGATAAAATAAATATACTTTATGGTGGTAGCATAAACGAAAATAACTTTGCACAGTTTGCAAAAATAAAAGGTATAAGTGGACTTTTGGTTGGTGGTGCATGTTTAAATCCAAAAAGTTTTGCTAATATTTGTAAATAAAAAAAGTGCTTTAAAAAGCACATTTCTTGGAGCGAAAGACGAGACTCGAACTCGCAACCGTTGCCTTGGGAAGGCAATGCTCTACCATTGAGCCACTTCCGCAAAGGGAGATTCTTCGCTGTTGCTCAGAATGACACATATGTTGCGTCATTTCGAACTGCTTTAGCGGTTAGAAATCTACTATATTTAAAAAATAAACACTTTGATATTAACATAATATTATCTTAATTGTCAAATATTTGGGTTGTATTCTTTTTCTAGTCTATTTTTTATTTTATTTGTTTCCTCTAGAACCACGTCACTTTGTTTTAAATCATCTGGTAAACTTTTGATAAATTTTATTTTTTCTAGATTTGAAGATAATACTTCATTAAATATTTTTGTTAAAATTTCTTTGTTTGATAGCACATTTTTATCAACAAAAGGTAATATTTCTTTATATGTCTCTGGACTACTATCTATTAAAAACAAATTAAACTCAACATCTTTGGTGCTTTCAATAATATGGTCATCATCTATTTCCGCGCCACACCTTACAACGTTCCTTGATGCTAGTATATCTTTTACCATTTGCACAAGTTCGCTTTGTTTATTTGGTACAAACCTTGCGTTTTTGCTAAATATGTTTATTGTAAGTTCTCTTGAAAAATCACTCATATCCAATGGGCAAACATTGTCGTTTTCATCATATATGTAGCAACTAAGTAGCATATGGTTATAAAATTCTCCGCATTTTACTTCTTCGGGCAGGGTGATATTATCAAAGTTCTTATATTTACAAAAGTGTTTATACATTAAATGGCAATATTCAAGCATAGATTTTACGCGTAAACCTAAAAATCCCGAAGGTGTGTGGCTGTTTATATATTCTTTTTCTGTGTAAAAGAACTTAATTAAATCACTTTGAAGGTATTTTACAAAATATGTAAAATTATCTGTTCTTAAATGGTCAGGAGTGATTATATCTGAAAATAATATTTCTTTATTTTCATGCTTTGCCTTTCTTAGTGCCAAAGCAATAAGTGATTTATAACATTCAGTTAAAAGCAATCTTGTGTCGGGGGTATGTGTTACGCCAAAAATTAAATGACTTTTTGAAACATGCATATATGCGTCAAGAGCAAGTATAAATTTAATAGCCTTGTTCTCATTATCTAAATAAAATGCTTCTTTCATATAATTTAAAAGTGCGTCTAAGCCTTTTCCAGAGAAGTGTGCATCTTTGCATTTGTCACTACCAACCAATTTTTCAAGAGTGGCCATAATATTTGCACAAAAACTATAACAAGACACAACATCAGAAAAAGCTGTGCCGAGTGGCAAAAAACTTTCTGTATAGTGCTGGTTTAGTCCTTCATTTGCACCATATCCCAAATTACTTCTTAATATTTTTTTATTATCAAGTTTAAAATCGCATCGTTTGTTAAGACCAATGTTGTAGCCATCATCTGTTTTTTCTAAACCGATTGCGTGCATGATTTCATGCAGGTACACATCCATACTATTTATGCAATCTATTTTAATCATAATAGTATTTGTCTGTTCCAAAAATTCAGAACTTGATAAGTCATATTTGACATCAAGTGTTATATCGTTTAGTTTGTTTAAAATTCTTTCGTGAAGAAATGGTGGTGTGTTTTTTAAAATCACATCCAAAATTCTTGCACCAAAAGTTTGTATTGGTTCAAATCTTTTTATCTGACGTGCATGTATCAATTTATTTGAATATTTCATAATGATATTATATGTTAAAATAGGCATATAGTCAATATTCAATTTTTTTTCATATATATAAAGCGATGAAATATTTTTCTACAAAATATATTGATGCAAAAAATTTAATATACAATTACAAACTATTGTGTCAAAAGTCTGGGCACAATGTTATTGCCGTTGTCAAAGCAAATGCATATGGACATGGTGCGGAAAATATAGTGAATATTTTATCTCCATATTGCAATTTTTTTGCAACTGAAAATTTGCAAGAAGCAGTTGATTTGCGAAAAATAAATAAAAAAATAAAACTAATTGTTCTTGGTTATTGCATTGATTTTCAAAAAGCAAAAGATGAAAATATTTGTGTAACATGTGACAGTCTTTCGCAGTTAAAAGAAATTGCGAAAATAAATGGTAAAATAAAAATACATCTAAAAATAAATACAGGGATGAATAGACTTGGAATAAAGACAAAACACCAATTTATTAAAATTTTAAAATTTATTAAAAAAAATCCAAAAATAATTTTAGATGGCATTTTTACTCATTGTTTTGAAAGTTCAAATAAAGAAATAACAAATATTCAAATAGAAATATTTAAAAAATATTTAAAATTATTAAAAAAATTTAACTTTAAAAATTATATTGTTCATATTGGTGGCAGTGGACTTATTGATTATAACCTTGATTTTGTAGATTTTGTTAGGTGTGGCATCGCACTTTATGGTTACCTTGAAAATGGTGTAAAAAAAGTACAAAAAATAAAAAGTCAGGTAATAAAAATAACGGGCGTTAAAAAAGGTGAGTTCGTAGGTTATGGCGAAACTAAAATAAGGTCAAATAAAAAAATTGCTGTAATTCCACTTGGCTATGCTGATGGACTGCCTAGAAATTTTGAAAAACTTTATGTGCTTTTTGGCAAACAAAAACTAAATGTAATAGGCAAAATTTGTATGGATATGTTTATGGTGGATGTCACTCACACAAAGGTTGGTGTGGGTGATATGGTTACCGTATTTTATGATGCTAGTTTGTGGGCAAAAGGAACTTTTGACACGGAGTATGATGTTCTTACAAGATTAAATAATGCAAGGACAAATATTGTTTTAGTTGAAAATTGAGAGTTTGTTTGCTATACTAGATATTAAGATTCACTGTGTCACCCTGAGCAAAGCGAAGGGTCTCAAGATTTTTCGCTTCGCTCAGAATGACACATACTTGTGTCATGTTGAACAACGCTTGTGTCATGTTGAACTACAGTGAGACATCCAGAGATTCTTCGCTTCGCTCAGAATGACAGAAGAATAGAGATTCTTCGCTAGGCTCAGAATGACAAAATATGGCTCAGAATGACAAAATACACAGAATGACACAATACACAGAATGACAATACAATATTTGACGCTCAGAATTGACATAAGAAAGGAAAGATATGAGAGTTATAGCAGGAAAATACAGGGGCAAAAAATTAGAGTCACCTAAAACTACATCTATTCGTCCAACTGGGGATAAGGTCAAACAGGCAATATTTACCAAACTACAATTTTTTGTAGCAGATAAAAAGGTGCTTGACCTTTTTTCTGGTAGTGGTGCACTTGGCATTGAGGCGTTAAGTCGTGGGGCGAGCGACGTGGTTTTTGTTGACAGTGGTAAAGAAGGTTATAATTTAACAAAATCCAACCTAAAAAGTGTTGGAGAAAATTGCAGGGTGATTTTTAGTTCTTTTGATGTTGCACTTGAAAAATTGACAGAAAAGTTTGACCTTATACTTATTGACCCGCCGTATAAGTCTGGTTATTATGAAAAGTGTCTTGAACTTATTTACAAAAACCACCTTTTGTCATCGCAAGGAATTATTGTGTGTGAGCGTGATAGAACATTGCCATTTTCGACTCAGTATTTTGAACTTTTTGACACTAAAGACTATGGCACTGTTAGTGTAGATTATTTTAAATCAAAGGAAAATATATGAAATACGAAGTACAAAAAGATAAAATCATTATTGAAGATATAAAAGATTTTGATATTTCGCACATATTAGAGTGCGGTCAGGTTTTTACATACAAAAAAAATAAAGATATGGGCTATGACGTGTATTCGCTAGATAAGTTTGCAAATGTAAAATTTGATAAAAATAAATACATAATTACCACAAATGATCCGAAGTATTTTGTAAATTATTTTGACCTTGATACCGATTATGCAACTATTAAGGCGGACATCGCAAGAAATGAATATATAACACAGGCGGTAAAATACGGTTATGGCATAAGAATATTAAAACAAAGTTTATTGGAAGTTATAATTGGCTTTATAATCTCAGCAAACAACAATATAAAACGAATAATGAAAACTATGCAAAGTTTGCGTGAATATGGCGACAATATGGGGAACTATTATAGTTTTCCAACCCTTAAAAAGTTACACGAAATTTCTGTGGACGATTTTAAAAAAATGGGCGCAGGTTATAGGGCGGAATATTTGTATAAAACAATTCGTATGCTTGATAATGTAAATTTGGAAGAAACAAAAAATTATGATACTCCAAAACTCAAAAAGTGGCTTTTGTCACTTTGCGGAGTGGGGCCAAAGGTAGCTGATTGTATTTTACTTTTTGGCTATGGCCGTTGTGACTGTTTTCCTGTGGATACATGGATAGAAAAAGTTTACATAGACATTTTTAAGAAAAAAGAAAATAGAATAAAAATGTCAGATGACCTTGTAAAGTATTTTGGCAAAAATGCAGGTTATGCTCAGCAATATCTTTTCTTTTACAAACGGTCATTTGACAATAAATAACAGGTATTGCATTTTGTTATCGTATATGGTATAATGTGTACAAAATTTGGTTCAAAAGGAGGCAATATGAATACATCAATACTACTTGCAGGCAGTGCATGGAATGAATTTGTTTCCATATTCACTGGCGAATTTGCTTGGCTTACCATTCTTTTAATGGTGGTTGGTATGGTTTTATGCATAATTGAAGCCATTGTTCCTGGTTTTGGTATATTTGGTATAAGCGGTATACTTTGTGAAGTTGGTGCCGTTGTAGTCAATGCCACTCTTTGTAATGGCTCGCCACTCCAGGTGCTAATTTTGATACTTATCATCACACTTGTCACACTTTTAATATTTTTGCTTTTTGTGCGTTCGGCACGTTTTGGACTACTCGGCAAGACCTCAATTGTTGAAAACAAATCATCCATTCCAAGTGATTATGGTAAGGAAGATACACAAAAACTTAAAGAACTTATCGGTAAGGAAGGCATTTTGGTAACAGAATGTCATCCGGTTGGAAATGTACGAATTGGTGATGACGTGTTTGAAGTTAGTTCAAAGGGCGGAATAATACCAAAAGGTGATGTTGTTAAAGTTGTCGCTGTTGAAAACAATATAATTTACGTTAGTAAAATAACATATTAAAAGAAAAGGAGAAATTTATGTTAAATTTAATGCTTATTGATTTGTGGCTTAGTATCACGCTTTATGTTTTGCTTGGTTTGTTTGTGATACTTATTGTTCTTATGTTTGCCATAGTTCCAATAAAAACTTGGTTTGTTGCACTTGTTTCTGGTGCGCATGTTTCAATGGCAAGACTTATTGGTATGAAAATGCGCCGTATTAAAGTTGCACCTATTGTGGATGCATACATTATGGCTAGAAAGGCGGGTATAAATGTTGATATAAGTGAACTTGAAACACACCAACTTGCCGGTGGAGATATTCAAAAGGTTATAAACGCCCTTATATCTGCGCATAGTGCGAAGATAGATTTGCCTGTTGACCTTGCAAAAGCAATTGACCTTGCTGGTCGTGATGTCAACTTGGCTGTTAGAAACAGCGTTACACCAAAGGTTATGGAAACGGATTGGATAGGTGCTGTCGCAAAAGACGGTATTGAACTTAAAGTTAAAGTGCGTATAACAGTTAGGGTAAACATTGCAAGACTTGTTGGTGGTGCAGGAGATGATACAATCTTGGCACGTGTCGGCGAAGGTATTGTCACAACTGTTGGTTCTGCTGAAACTCACACCGAAGTTCTTGAAAATCCAGACTTTATCTCTCAAAAAGTTTTGGATAAAGGTCTAGATACTGGTACTGCATATGAAATTTTGTCTATAGATATAGCGGACATTGATGTTGGTAAAAACGTTGGTGCCGACCTTATGAAAGACTCCGCCGAGGCTAAAAAAGTCATCGCTCAGGCAGAGGCTGAGGAGCGTCGTGCTATGGCTGCCGCTCATGAACAAGAAATGAAAGCCAAAACTCAAGAAATGCAGGCTATGGTGCTCGCTGCACAAGCAGAGGTTCCAAAAGCAATGGCAGAGGCTATCAAAAATGGCAAAATGGGTGTAATGGACTATTACAAAATTCAAAACCTTACATCTGATACGGCAATGAGAAATGCAATTGCAGGTGTTGACCCAAATAATAGTAAAAAACCTCCAAAAATTTAATAGGAGGTGACTATGGTTTGGATAATTGTAATATGTATAGTTGTCTTTATATTAGTTGTTTTGCTGTTTAATTATCAAAAGATAGTTGACAAAATAAAAAACAAAAGAAATTCAAAAAAACCAAAAGAAGAAAAGCCTACCAAATCTTCCAAAAATGACCAAATAAATTTAGGTGAAGATTTGGTGCAGAAAAAAGTTGATGAACTTAAACATAAGCCAGTTGAAGAAGTAACTATTGAACCATTTATTATGGCGGATGAAAGTGAACTTAAAGAACTTGAAGCAAAAAGTAGTCACAGTGGTGGCAGGCGTAGTGGTGATATAAAAACCATTTCAAACATAGATGTTCAAGTTGAAGAACTTGATGATGGTGAGCAAATTCAAACTACCACCACAAGCAAAAATACAGTTGCTGAGCAGATTAAAAATTTACCACCGGAGATTAAGGCTTTGCTTCTTAGTGATTTTCTCGACAAAAAATAAAATAGCGAAAATTAGAGGAAAACGCTTCAAATAGCGGTGCTCACCAACTATCGAGTACAGAGTACACTCAAGTTGGTTCGCACCGTTCTTTTTTGCCTTTTCCGTCTAATTTTCGCTATTTTATAATGTATTAAATTTCATATCATTCTTTTTAAATCTTTAATTTTTACGCCACACAATTTTCGCTTTGTCATTCTGAGCCGAAGGCGAAGAATCTCTTTAATTCAAGAAATCCAGCGGATTTCTTCCTTAGAGTTGTGGCAAAACCGCCAACGCAGTGCGGTTTTCGTTTGGCCACAGGTAAAGGGCATAAAACAAGCAACAAGCACTACATTTTGCAATGCTTTGCAAAATTGTGCCGAAAGCGCAGTTTTTGCCCAATGTCATTCTGAGCCTAACTCCAACGCGTCGACCCGCGAAGAATCTCAACCTATGTCACCCTGACCGCTCTCCGCCTTGACGGAGAGGAAGGGTCTCAAGAGATCCTTCGTCAGCCGTCAAGGAAGCAGTTCTCAGGATGACATCACACTTCTAGTCGTTCTGAGCCGAAGGCGAAAAATCTCATTAGACCCTTCGCTTTGCTCAGGGTGACACTGTAGGGTGTTTGATATGATACCATACCAATGTCATTCTGAGCGGAGCGAAGAATGACAAAAGTTTCCTCAAAATGCCAAAAGAGTGAGGGTATTTTCGACAGTATGATTACACCTTCTTGTTTAGAAATTCTAGGATGGTGTCAAAGGCTTGTTCTAAAGATGGGTCGGAATTTCTGAAGATTTTTTCTATTTTTTCAAGATATTCATTTAACATATTCCTGCCTTTTTGTGTTATGCGGTAGGTGATGGTTCGGCGGTCTATATTGGTGTGATATGCTTCAATAAGTCTATCTTTTATCATATTTTTGGTAAGCAGTGCCAAATTGGACTTGACTATGCCAAGTTTGGATATGAGAAGTGATGGGCTCACTGCTTTATATTCGTCTATAAAATAAAGCACCTTGAGTGTGTTGTTAGTTGCTTCATTTTTTGAAAAATTACAAATAGTTTGGCAAAGTGCCTTTGTCTCTAATAATTTTCTCGCGTTCATATAATTATGATAAGATTTTAAAAAAATATTGTCAATAAAAAAGGTTGCACTTTTTTTTGAATTAACTTAAAATGTCTGTATGATACTTGAAGGCACGGTTGAGGAAATAATTTTTAGAAATGATTCAAATGGCTACACCGTTGCGGTGCTTTCTCATGGCAATGAATATTCTACATTCGTTGGCAAATTTTTGTCTATCCACATTGGTGAAAATGTAAGGCTGAATGGTAAGTTTATAACCAATGCAAAATATGGTGAACAGTTTAGCGTTGATACAAGCGAAGTTATTTATCCAAGTACTATTGCTGGAATAAAAAAATATTTGGCAAGTGGGCTTATCAAAGGCGTTGGGCCTGTGACAAGTGAGGCAATAGTAGATAAATTTAAAGAAAACACCTTGCAAATTATTGAATTTACACCACTGCGTCTTGCAGAAGTTAGGGGAATAAGTGAGAAAAAAGCGCTTGCCATTGGTGAAGGTTTTAATGAGATTAAAAAAATGCAGAACAGTGTTATGTTTTTGCAAAGTTACAACATAACTACCAATATGGCACTAAAAATTTACGAAAGGTATCAGGACAACACCATAGAATATGTCAAGGAAAATCCATATCGTATGGTGGAGGAGATTGACGGAATAGGTTTTATGACCGCTGACAAAATTGCAAGAAGCATGGGTATAAGTCTTGACAGTGAGTTTCGTATGCGGGCAGGGATGCTACACATTCTTAATGAAAACAGTGATAAAAATGGCAATACATATATGCCAAAATCTGTGCTTTTTAAAAATCTTAGTACGCTTTTAGGGCTTGATGAAGACGAATTTAAAGAACATTTTGAAAAAGTGCTTGAAAATTTGGCATTTGACAAAATTGTTACTACCTTTTTCAAACATCCACACGATGTTGTAATGCTCACAAAATATTATTTTACTGAAACGCAGGTGGCACAAAAGTTGGCACTACTTTGCGTTTCGGCTCAGCAAAATAGTATTGATGTCACAAATGAAATAACGCAGTTTGAAAGGCTTAACAAAATAACTTTTGACCCTTGTCAAAAGCAGGCGATTATTGATAGTGTTCAAAAAGGTGTAAATGTCATAACTGGTGGGCCTGGAACTGGTAAAACTACCATTGTCAAGTGCATAATGAATATACTTCGTCAGCAGAAATTAAAAGTTATGCTTCTTGCACCAACTGGGCGTGCGGCAAAAAGGCTTAGTGAAAGTACAGGTGAGGACGCAAAGACTATTCATCGTGGGCTTGAAGTTGATTTTAAGGGCGAAAATGGTAGGTTTGTGCACAATGATACCAATCCACTTGATGTAAATGCTGTTATTGTGGATGAAGTTTCTATGGTTGATGTTATGCTGTTTAGTGCACTTTTGAAAGCACTTCCACGAGATTGCAAACTTATTCTTGTTGGAGATAAGGACCAGTTACCGTCAGTTGGTGCGGGAAATGTTCTTGCCGATATACTTTCAAGCAGAGTGATAAATGTTGACTATTTGACAAAGATATTCCGTCAAGATAGTGGAAGTTTAATAATTTCAAATGCACATTTGATAAATAGCGGAGAAATGCCAGTGCTTGACAACTCTAGCCGTGACTTTTTCTTTGATGAAAAGTCAGATACAACGGTTATTAAAGATACCATTGTTGAAATGGTGACTAGACGTATACCAAACTATATGAAGATTGACACAACAAAAATTCAAGTACTTGCACCACTTAAGAGCGGAATACTTGGAATTGAAAACCTAAATAGGTGTTTGCAAGATGTTATCAATCCTTCATCGGTAACAAAACTGGAAGAAGTTGTTGGCGCGACAATTTTCCGTGAAGGTGACAAGGTTATGCAGATGTCAAACAACTATGATTTAGTTTGGGTAAAGCGTGATGCTTATCATAGTGAAGAAGGTGCGGGGGTATTTAACGGAGATATTGGCTATATTCACAAAATTAACCGTCAAACAGGTGAAATAATAGTTTGGTTTGAAGATGGGCGTGAGTGTGTATATCCTAGAACAGAAGTGTCCGAACTTTCACTTGCCTATGCCATAACCATTCACAAAAGTCAAGGTAGTGAGTTTGATGTAGTTATTATTCCGCTTATTGCTGGCACTGGGCTTATTCTTACACGTAATTTAATCTATACAGCAGTGACACGTGCCAAGAAAATGGTTGTGCTTGTTGGCGAGAAGAAAAACCTAAGGCGTATGGTGTCAAATGTCTACACTGCAAAGCGTTTTACTATGCTTTCTGACTTTTTAATCACCGCACATGATAAAGCGGTTGAACTTTTTGGGTGATTATGTTTAAAGAGTTTTGCGAAAAGGCAATAAATACATTGTATCCAGATAATTTCACTTGCAACTTTTGTGGTGATGAGATTTTTGACGGCGACGACAAAGCAACTTGTGAAAATTGTAAAAGTAATTTGCCATTTTGTACAGGGAAAATTTGTAAAAAGTGTGGTGACATAATAAACAATGAAGCAACATTTTGTGAGATGTGCAAAGCGGAAGAAAAGTTGTTTAAGTTTAATAGGTCAGTTTTTCTATACGACGACAAGATTGCAAATGCAATTAGGGACTTCAAATTTGATAACGCAAAATATTGGCACAAATGTTTTGCTGGATATCTTTTTGATGCTTACAAATTTTATGGTTACAACTGCGATGTCATTTGTTATGTACCAATGCACAAAAAGCGTCAACAAATGCGTGGATATAATCAAAGTGAACTTTTGGCAACAAGACTTGGTCAACTTTTAAATATTCCAGTTAGTTATGAAAACTTAGTTAAGGCAAAGGACACAAAAAATCAAGTTGATTTAAATTTTAAACAAAGAAAAGAAAATCTAAAAGATGCCTTTGAAGTTTTAAATAATAACGAATTTAAAAATAAAAATATTTTGCTAATTGATGATGTCTACACCACAGGTTCAACTTTGAATAATTGCACTGTGGCACTTAAAAAAGCAGGTGCAAAAGCGGTTTACTGCTTAACAATTGCACATGCGCACCAAAAAAATTGAAAATTGTTTTGAAAATATACCTTTTTGTAGTAGAGTATATAAGATTAAGGAGTAAATTATGGGCTTGTTTTCAAGTGAAAAGAAAAGATTAAAAGTTCTTGAGAAAATTGCAGATGAGGTTCTTGCAAAAGAAGATTATTATAAGACACTTGACAATAGCACGCTTGTTGACCAAACAAATGTGCTTAAAAAACGTTTAGAAAATGGTGAAACATTAAATGACATCTTGGTTGATGCTTTTGCAGTTGTGCGTGAAGCATCGGCAAGAGTGCTTGGTATGCGCCATTTCAAAGTGCAAATTATGGGTGGTGTGGCACTTCATCAAGGTAGAATTGCCGAGATGAAGACAGGTGAAGGAAAAACGCTTGTGGCAACACTTCCTGCATATTTAAATGCACTTTCGGGCAAAGGTGTGCATGTTGTAACGGTCAATGAGTATCTTGCTCAGCGTGACGCACAGTGGATGGGCAAAGTCTACAAGTTTTTAGGGCTTACGGTTGGTGTTGCAATAAGTGGAATGGAGCCAAAGGCAAAAAAAGAGGCGTATGATTGTGATATAACATATTGCACAAACAACGAACTTGGTTTTGACTATCTTCGTGATAACATGGTTGTGGATAAAAAACAACGTGTTCAGCGCGGTCAAAATTTTGCCATAGTCGATGAGGTGGATAGTATCTTGATTGATGAGGCACGTACACCACTTATCATCTCTGGACGTGGTATGAAATCAAGTGAAACATATGTTTCTGCCGACAAATTTGCAAAGACACTAAAAGCAGAAGAAGATTTTGAAATTGATGCAAAAATCAAGGCAATTCACTTAACCGAACAAGGTATTGAAAAAGCAGAAAGGTATTTTAAGGTAGATAATCTTAGCGATGTTGACAACCTTGAACTTGACCATCACATTATGAACGCATTAAAAGCAAACTATATTATGAAACGTGATGAAAACTATATTGTTCGCGATGATGAAATTTTAATTGTAGATGAGTTTACAGGGCGACTTATGCAGGGCAGGCGTTATAGCGATGGGCTTCATCAGGCAATAGAAGCAAAAGAAGGCGTGAAAATCAAAGATGAAAATAAGACGCTTGCGACTGTTACCTTCCAAAATTATTTTAGACTTTATCATAAACTAAGTGGTATGACGGGTACTGCAAAGACAGAGGAAGATGAATTTAATGGAATTTATAACGTTGACGTAATTGTAATTCCGTCTAATAAGCCAAATAATCGTATTGACTATAATGACATAATTTATCGTACTGAAAAAGGCAAGATTATGGCGATAGTTGATGAAGTCAAAGAAAGACATAGTCACGGTCAACCTATACTTATTGGTACAGTAACTATAGATAAGTCAGAACTTTTAAGTGAAGCACTTACTCGTGCCAAGATAAAGCATGTTGTTTTGAATGCAAAAAATCACCAAATGGAAAGTGAAATTGTCGCTCAGGCTGGTAGACTTGGTGCGGTAACTATTGCAACAAATATGGCTGGTCGTGGAACAGATATTTTGCTTGGTGGTAATGCAGAGTACATGGCTGTCAAAAAGATGCGTGACGAAAAGTTTAAAGAAGATGAAATATCTTTTGCAACATCTTTTGCACCAAGTGATGACGAAAGACTAAACCATGCACGTGAAGTGTATAATGGCTATTATAAACAATATAAAGAAATCACAGATAAAGAAAAAGAAGAGGTAATTAAAGCGGGCGGACTTCATATCATTGGTACCGAAAGGCATGAATCAAGGCGTATAGACAACCAGCTCCGTGGTCGTGCTGGTCGTCAAGGCGATAGGGGTTCTTCAGTGTTCTTCCTGTCACTTGAAGATGACCTTTTGGTAAGGTTCGGCGGTGAAAGACTACAAAAAATTGCTGACTTTTTGAAGATAGATGACCAAACACCACTTCAAATGCGTATGCTTACGCGTCAAATTGAAATGGCTCAAAAACGCATTGAAGCACAAAATTATGCTTCACGTAAAGCCGTACTTAAGTTTGACGATGTTATGAGTCAACAAAGACAAATAATATATGGTGAAAGAAATAAAGTTCTTGACGGCATAGATGTTCACGAGCAAATTATGGAAATGTATCCAGAAGTGGTTTCCAAAATTTGTAACACATATCTTGACGCAGATAAGCCATATTTTGAATGGGACCTTGAATCACTCAATCGTGGACTTGAAGATAAACTATTTCCTAAAAACACAAACCTAGTTACTGCTGAGTTTGTTGAAAATTGTGAAATTAGCGATGTTGTAGATAAGATTTTAGATATCATCTACAAAAAATATCAGGAAAATGTTGATAAAACTAAAGAAGTTAATGTTGACTTTTCGATGTTTGAAAGATTGATACTTCTTCGTGTTGTTGACTCACTTTGGATGGACCACATCGACCAAATGCAAATACTCAGAAATGAAATTGGACTTCAAGCATATGGTCAACGTGACCCAGTTGTAGAATATAAGCGACAAGGTTATGAAATGTTTGACCATATGGTAGATAGAATACACGAAGATGTAACAGCATTCCTTTTAAATACCAAGATAGAAATAAAACGTGAAATGCCAAAACAGCGTGTTTTCACTCCAGTGCAAGAGGTAACAAATAAATCTAAAAATCCACAAACCAAGCCAAAAGAAGTGGGTAGAAACGACCCTTGCCCTTGTGGAAGTGGCAAGAAATACAAAAACTGTTGCGGAAAGAATAAATAAGTTTTAGGTTAGAATGTAAAGTACTCGTAAATTTATTTTACGAGTATTTTTTGATATTCTTATAGTATAAACAAAAAAAATTTTAAAATTTTTAAAAAATTTTGCAAAAACACTTGACAATATTGGGGAGGGGGGGGGGGGTAAACTAATAAAAACTTTGAAATTTTGCATAAAAACATTTGGTATTTACGAAAAATATTCGTATACTATTATTAAATTGTATTTTGATTTTAAAAAATATAATTTTGTTTTTGAAAAGGGGTTATTATGAACAGAAAATCTAAGTTATTTTTTAGTTTAGTATCACTATGTTTCAGTGTAGCAATTTTATGTTTTGGCGTATATAGTGCCATGCAAGTGAGCTATTCCATAAGCGGAAGCATAAGTTATGAATTAAATGATGTATTTGTAGATATAGAAACATCTTTATATTTATCAACATCTAATGGACTAACAAATGAGACAACTTTAACAAGTAAGATAAGTGAGTTTGAAACAACTCTTCCTACAAATGGAGCAAGTGAAACAGTAGAACATAGTACTTTTACTGATACATATTCTTCATATTCAGATGAAACTGGATTAAATGTAGATAATAAACCTGTATCAAATAATATACCAATTAATTATGGTGCCTATCAGCAAGATACAACAGCATATGCATATTACATAATTGTTTCAATAACAAATTTAGCAGAGAATACAATCAATGCGGTGTTGGACTTGGGTGATACAAGCAATCTAAACAGTATAGTAGATAGAAATCAAGGTAGTAGCAATATTGCTGGCAAAGAAACAGTATATTTTATAATTGGTATGGCTTTAGACGATGCAACAATATCAGTGAATGAAACATTTAAATATATAATAACCATTACAACAGGAGAACTTGAAGAACCAATACTTTATACTTGTCCAGATTTTGAGGACACTCCAGCTTGGTCTAGGGTAGACGATTTCTCATTGGATCATTACATGATCACAAATGGGAATGCCGAGAATAATGATTTTACATATGAATATCAAGGAACTCCAATGTTTTTTATCCAAAATTTCAAAATAGAAAATTTGACATCTAATTATAACCTTACTATGTATTTAGATTATCGACTTGATGATAGTACGGCTCTTACTTTTATCTATCCAGGATATTATTCATCAGAAGATATAATAGATTCCTTTATAAACGGAACTCAACCATCTAGGCCAGAAGATGTTCCACCTTATTATGATATGCTTGATGCACTAGAAGCATATGAGCCGATGTATTTAAATAGTTCAGATACCAATAACGGAACCATTGAATTTTGTTTATTCTCTTTACAGACACATTATGCAACTTCGCCAAATACTTCACTTTTACATCTTTGCATAAGTGATGAGCCTATTGCCGCTGAACTTAATGAAAATGATGGTTACACTGTTAGATTTATTGAAGATACAGAGGGGAGTTACACAATTCCAAGCACTTACTATGGTAAAGAAATCAATGCGATTGATTTAAGAGTTGGTTCATATGGCACTTTAGTTATTCCAAATACAATAAGTAATATTTCAATAGAATCATTTACAAGAAAAGGCTATATGAGTGTTGACACACTAATCTTGGAAGATGGCATTGAATATTCTGAATTATCATTGTATGTTTATATTACATATTTAGAAATTCGCGATGTAAATTTTGCAAATAATATTCAAAGTTCGGATATTACACTTGATACTGATCAATCATTGCCAACTTTTAAAGTTAAATGTAATAGTCTTGATGAAATAACAAATGAATGGTTAAAATCTTCAGCATTTACTCAACCAACAGAAACTGTTGATGGCTATGCAATCTTTATACCGGCATAAATAAAAAAATTTGAGTGTCTTTGACACTCTTTTTTTTTGTAAAGCACTGGATTTTCTTATATTTTTTTACGCCAAAATAGGTGCAATTTCGTGCATATCTCCAAACTATTTTAGCACAGGATTTTGTATAATAGTCTTTGGAAAAATATGACAGTATACATAGAAGATGTACTCTTTGAAAACTTTCTTGTGACATACCTTGTTTTATGTATGGTCTATGCAATACTAGGCAATAAACCTCAAAAAATAAGGCATATTTTTTCAAGTGTTATTGGGGCGGGGATTGCACTTTTGTATCCGCTCATCAACATATCAAGTTTACTTTTAACACTTCTTAAATGCGGCATTGGATACGTGATATGTTTGGTTGCTTACAAGGGGTCACTTAAAAAGCAACTTTTGTTTTATGTGCTATTTTTATTTATTACGGCAGTTTATGGCGGAATAAACCTTATGATAAGTTACTCCATTTATGGCAATTTTGATACTGGTAAACTTCCAACACTTGCAATAATATCAATTTTAGCAATTGTAACATATCTTTTAAACCAATGTAAAAAAACACTATACAAAAAGAAAAATGTACAAAACTTTGTATATGATGTTGTAATTAAAAATGACGGAAAAATTGTAAAAACACAGGGTTATCTTGATACTGGGAACGTTCTTGTTGACCCAAAAGATAATCGACCTGTTGCGCTTATGGGTTTTAAAATTTTTGAAAAGTTATGCAAAGATTTCAGTGTATCAAACTTTTTAACCAAAAGTACAAATGGACTTAAAAATGGTCATTACATAAACGTTAAGACTGCAACCGGAGAAAATAGCATACTGGTATTTGATGTAGATTTTCTTGAAATCAAAAATTCAAAAGAAAAGGTGTGTATAAGTAATCCAGTTTTTGCACTTTCAAAAGTTAAAATAACTGGCTTTGACTGTGATGTTATATTAAATGCAAATTATATTAACGGGGTGAATAATGTTTAAAAAATTATTGTTACTTATAAAAAAATATCTTAATATTTCACTTTTTGACGAAGTGGAAAATATTGTTATGTACATTTGTGGCAATGAAACTTTGCCAAGTCCTCTTGAGCCAGAAGAGGAAAATGTTCTTTTGGAAGAACTCGCCCTTGGTAATAAAAATGCTAAAGAAAAACTTATTGAACATAATTTAAGGCTTGTTGTCTATATTGCAAAAAAGTTTGAAAACACTGGACTTAACATTGAAGACCTTTTTTCAATAGGTGCAATAGGTCTTATAAAAGCGGTACAAACATATAATTTTGATAAAAAGATTAAACTTGCTACATATGCATCCAGGTGTATTGAAAATGAAATACTTATGCAACTTAGAAAAACAAATAAACTAAAAAATGAGATAAGTTTAGATGAGCCGTTAAATTTGGATAGTGATGGAAATGAACTTTTGCTCCAAGATGTTCTTTACAGTGATGAAAGTGTTTCAAAAGATATGGACAAGTCCGCAGAAAAACAAATTGTGTGGAATATAATAGATAAACTAAATGGAAGAGAAAAACAAATTATGATGTTACGCTTTGGACTAGGTGGAGAAGAAGAAAAAACACAAAAAGAAGTTGCAGATATAATGGGGATATCACAAAGTTACATATCTCGTATTGAGAAAAAAATACTTGGCAAAATGAAAAAAGATTTGGAAAAAGTAATTTAAAATAAAATA
This sequence comes from uncultured Clostridia bacterium, assembly GCA_944376845.1. Taxonomy (GTDB): domain Bacteria; phylum Bacillota; class Clostridia; order Christensenellales; family UBA1242; genus UBA5893. The sequence goes on from CALWDZ010000008.1 coordinate 39,876, forward strand.
CAATATATTGTCATTTCAAAGAAGTAAGGCGACTGTGAGAATCTTAAAACATTTGAAATAAAAAAAATAAATATGAAATAATTATTTTCATAAGATAAAAATAAATCATAATTAAATTCAAATATATAAATAAATAATTAAAAAATATATACCAAAAATAAACTTTATTGCATTTATTTTTGGTTATTTTTTTTGTATATTTTTTGTTCAACATGGAAAGCATATTAAAAAGCCAAAGGAGTCAAAATGGCAAACAAAGTCAAAGTATGCGGTGTGGATACTTCCACGCTTCCAAAACTTACCAATGAACAATTAACTGACCTTATGAAAAGAGTAAAACAGGGTGATGAACTTGCCCGTGATGAATTCGTTGTTGCAAACTTAAGACTTGTTTTAAGTGTTGTACAAAGGTTTTCAAATAAAAAAGAAAAATCTGACGATATGTTTCAAGTCGGTTGCGTAGGCCTTATGAAAGCAATTGATAATTTTGACCTTTCACTCAATGTGAGATTTTCAACATATGCTGTTCCTATGATTATTGGCGAGATAAGGCGTTTTCTTCGTGACAATAACTCCATTCGTGTTTCACGCAGTTTAAGAGATATTGCATACAGAGCACTTGGAGCACGTGAAGTCTTGGCAAAAAAATTTGACCGAGAGCCAACTAATGATGAAATAGCAAAGGCTATTGGTGAAGATGTCAGACAAGTAAATTTTGCGTTGGATGCGATAAGTGAAACTGTGTCCTTAAATGAGCCGGTATACAATGATGGGAATGAGGCGGTAAGAGTTATGGACCAAGTCAGTGATGTCAAAAATAGTGACGAAGCAATGACAGAAAAAATAGCCATTCGTGATGCCGTAAGTAAACTTAATCCAAAAGAAAAAGAAATACTTCTTATGCGTTATTTTATTGGCAAAACACAAATGGAAGTAAGTGAAGAAGTTGGTATAAGTCAAGCACAAGTTTCACGCTTAGAAAAAAACGCTTTAGAAGCAATAAAAAGAAATCTTATTTAATTATTCAAGTTTTCTATATTTACAAACGCCAAACATTGTAGCAGATGTCCTTGTTATATTATCAAGAGCATCTTTTATTTCATAGTTAAATTTGTCTTTTTTATCAAGCATGCTTCTTGCGTCAGTGCAAGATGAAATTAGCATTACCAAAAGTGCACAATAATTAGTATTAAAGTTTCTTTCCTTAATATTATAGTTGTTTTCTTGTATGTAGTTATTTAATATGTTTGTATTTTCGGAAATTTTGTCTAATTTTTTTGAATATACTTTATTTAATTTGAATTTTTTTAAATTATTTTTTAAACATATAATCGTTTCAAAAATAGGCAATAAATTGTCTATAGATTTTTTTCTATTTTTTGCATATTCTTTCGCCATTTGCTCAAAAGATTCGGGCGACAATTTTTCATCATCATAAACCATAATTCACCTATAAAATATATATTCTATTGGCGCCAAAATAATTCAAAATATTTGCAATTTTAGGAGTAAATAAAATGTTTTGCTAAAAATCGACAAAATGAGTTAATTATCTAATTTTTAGTATAAAATTAGTTTGAATTCTTATTAAATTTTTCTTTTTTCATTATATATCGTGTGCTATCATTAAGGTGGTGATAATAAAAGGAGCACAAATGGAAACATCAAATAGTCAAGGCAAAAGAAAAATCAAAATCTATGTTGCTGATAACACCGATTTTAGAGAAAAAGTTATTTCATATTTTGACACAAAAGAAGATTTTGAAATTGTAGGAAGCACCGATGATGGACAAAAAGCATTGCTTGACATATGCGCACTTAAACCAGATGTTGTACTTATGGAATGCGTATTGCCAAACCTTGACGGCTTTGTGATAATGGACAAACTCACCGAAAAAATGGGAATCAACAAACCAAAAATAATCGTAATTTCATCACTATCTCATGAGGGATTTATAGCAAAAGCAATGAGCCAAGGAGCATCATACTTTTTATGCAAACCAATAGGACTTGATATAGTTGAAAGTAGGATAAATGATGTTTTTGGTCTTGAAAATCCATCCCAAGTTACAAAAGCAAAACCACGCAACCGTGCACTTGAAGAAAAAATTTCCAATATATTTATTACCGTTGGAATACCTGCACATATAAAAGGTTATCAGTTTTTGCGTGAAGCAATAAAAATGGCTATAGACCAACCGGAAATAATAAACTCGATCACCAAAAAACTATATCCGGCAATAGCACAAAAGTTTGGCACAAGTGCCAGCAAAGTTGAACGTGCAATACGACACGCCATTGAAGTTGCATGGAATAGGGGGAAAATAGAAAATATAAACTCAATTTTTGGACTTAAAGTTTATACTTCAAATGATAAACCAACCAATGGAGAATTTATAGCACTTGTTGCCGATAAGATGATAATAGAAGGCGAGGGCGCGTAAAAAGATAAACAAAAAAAGGTAATGTATTAATTGACATTATCTTTTTTTTATATAAAAGAGAATATGTTGTTTTAAATTATAAGTCTGATGAAGTAAAAAACACAAAATTGTGGCTAAGACAAAACTCGCGATGTTAGTCTAGGCAGGAGTATAGATAGCATCGCATAAAATACTGTATTTCACATTATATTATAAAAAACCACCAAATAGCAAGAAAGACAAGGCTCGGTGTATCAAGCCACGCAGGAGTTTAGTTTTCTAAATGACTGTATGGTTTGGTACACCAGAAACGAAGTATTTCGCCGCTATTTGATGGTTTTTTGGTGCTGATGAGGAGATTTGAACTCCTACGCCCTCTCGAGCACTAGACCCTGAATCTAGCGTGTCTGCCGTTTCACCACATCAGCATATTTTTCAGTATACACAAAATTAGTGAGTTTTTCAAGTTTTGGTTATATAAAGTTGAATATTATTTTTGTTTTTGTAATAAATATGATATTATAGTGAGTATGAAAAAAAGTATTTTAGCAATATTTGTTTGTATTTTGTCAATTTTTTTATGTGGCTGTGCGAACGCACCAACATATTCTTTATCACAAAATACCGATGGAACTGTAACTCAAATGTTTTACATCCCTTTTGTAGACAGTGAGTTGACTGAACTTGGTGTAGAAGCAGATACGGTTACAGACTTAAAAAATAGTGTTATGCAAAGGTTTAACACATACTTTATGAATTTACAGCAAAATTTCGTGACTAGAGTAAATTCTGATGAAGCACTTACTCAGCAAGACAAACTTTTACTTATTGCCGGTTGTCCAACTGGAACAATTTTACCTGCGCTATCAGAAATTGGCATTATATACACACTGAATTTTTCTTCTGCTCTGCATTATTATTATTTTAATTCTGATATGCAATATACGGAGTTAATAGCGGCTTTAAATGAGGATACGAGCGTAGTTGAAGAGGGCTTTTTTACCAATCGTGTTATAAGTACAGGAACTACGGTATACGGGCTAAACACTCAATATGCAGAAAATCAGACACTTGCTGAATATATAACTGCTTATTCAACAGAACTTTTACAACAAAATACAGATTTAACCGACGAGCAAATTGCATCAGTTGTTCCAACAAATTTTGTTTATAGTTATGGCACAACATCCTCAAAACTTCATAGCGATGCGGATAGAGTTTATCATTATGCCAACGGGGTCTATTATCACGAATGGGATATAACTACGGAGAATAGTGACCGTCAGATTTCTACTTGGACAATACAGGTTAATACAAATGTCTGGTATGTTGTGATTTTATGTAGTGGATTTGTTTTGCTTGGTGTTTTGTTTTTGGTAGATTATTTAAGAAAAAGAAAACATGCGGAGCAATAGATGGACTATGCAGAGTTAAACTTAAAAGAAAATTCACCCTCAGTTTCTGAAGCACTTGCAATACTAGATATAAATTTTGAAATATATAAAAATTCTGGTGTAAAAGTTGTAAAGATTATTCATGGCTATGGTTCGCATGGAGTGGGTGGAGCAATTTGTTTGGAACTTAGAAGATACCTTAGACAACTCAAAAATCAAAATAAAATAAAAGACTATCTTTATGGCGATGAATGGGATATTTCAAATGAAAAATGCTTTCAAATTTTAACAAACCTTTCCGCACATTATTTGGACAAAGATTTAAATCATAAAAACCCTGGAATTACTATTGTTGTCTTGTAGTAACAAGACAATAATTTTTTTCATATAAAAAGTTGTTAAATTTTATTTGGAGTGAGAATGAATGCTTGTCTTGATGATGATTATAAAATTTTGCATAAAACTTTTAAAAGTTTCATAAATGATGAAAAAATTGAACACTTTTGTTATGGAAAGTCGTTTTTTGGTCGTGACCTTATTGCATTTCATAAAGGTGAATTTTTGGGCAAACAATTTTTAATCACTGGTGGCATTCACGCAAGAGAGTATATTTCGTCATTTGTCGTAATGGAATTATTAAAAGACTATGATTTGCCATACGGTTGTTTTTTCATTCCACTATTAAATCCAGATGGTATAGAATTGTGCCTTGGTGGAATAGAAACAATTCCTTTTGAATATAAGGATATGATAATACGGTTGAATAATTATTCAATCGATTTTTCAAAATGGAAAGCAAATGGGCGTGGGGTTGACCTTAATGTAAATTTTGACGCCAATTGGGGAAATGGAAAGTACAACAAACTTTTACCAGGATCAGAGAATTTTATTGGTGAAGAGCCTTGTAGTGAAGTTGAAAATCTTAATTTAATTAAATTTATATCTCGATATGAGATTGCGCTTTCACTTACATATCATTCAAAAGGTCAAGTTATTTATCATGGTTTTGAAGGCGGTAGCAAGAAGATAAGGCATAAAACAAAAATTTTAGCGAAAAAATTTGCTAAAAATTTAGGTTATAAAAGTATAATTTCAAAAAATTCAGTAGGAGGACTTAGTGATTATCTATGTTTAAAAAATGTTCCTAGTTTAACGGTGGAACTTGGCCACGACAATTTATCTCATCCAGTTGGAATTACAAATTTAGAAAATATATATAAAAATCAATATGTTTCAGTAAAAAATATTTTTGATTTTGTGAGGAATTATGATTGACCTTCACAATGATTTTTTAACTAAACTTAAAGATGACAAAATAATAGATTATTTAGAAAATAATAAAAACTATCTAGATATGCTTTTGTGTCCAGTTTTTACAACAGAATTAAAAAATCCATTAAATTTTATAAAAAAATCAAAAAAAATTATTAAAAAATATAATTTTTGCAAAATTGCTATTGAAGATATTGGTTTTTTAAGCAATAATGATTTTGATGAAATATTGAAAATTAAACCTACATATATAGGACTTACATGGAACTATGCAAACAGATTCGCAGGTGGTGCATATAGTAACAGTAGTTTAACAAATGCTGGTAAATATTTAATAAAAAAATGTGAAAAAAGTAATATTTTAATTGATTGTGCACATCTAAATTATCGTTCTTTTTGCGATGTTTTAAATGTAATAGATCGTCCAATTATATGTTCACACACAGGTTTTTGTGATATCGTTTGTGATAGGCGTAATTTAACAAAAAATCAAATCAAAGATATGATTGAGAGTGGGGGCATTATAGGGTTATATTTTGTGGGTAAATATATTTCACTCAAAAATGTGGAAATTTATGATATAGTTAAAAATATTGATTACTTTGTGCAAAATTTTGGTGTTGATAATCTATGCATAGGAAGTGATTTCTTTGGTACTGATGATTTGCCACAAAATCTAAAATCTTATAATAATATTCATATTCTATATAAGATTCTTGTTCAAAATGGATATAAAAACGATGATATAGATAAAATTTTTAATTTAAATGCAAAATTATTTTTTGATAAATATGTGTATTGACAAAATTTATACAATATGTTATGATTAATCGTACAAGGAGGAAATATGAGTATATTAGATTTGTTTAGGTTACCAAAAGACCCAACAAGTGAGGCACATTTGACTAGTAAACTTTACATAGCAAAACTTTATAGTGCTACACATTTTGGCGGTGATTATGATTATGATACACCTATGCAAGCAAATTTGACATCTAATCACTATGTTTTATTGATTAAATTTCATGACAAGTATTATGTTGTACCTGTAAATGAAAATGAAAAAGCAATAGAGGTTGCTGACATCAATGATGTTAAAAAACCACATGAACTTTTGGTACAACCAGATTCAGAAAGACGTTTTAAACCATTTGCATACTATGCACCAACCGCAGAAATCGGTTATGTAACGCCAGATGAATTAAGAAAATTAGCAAAATTTATTCATTATTATTTCATTAAAGGTGATGACCATGCTCATAGGAGAGATCTTGATGTTTATTACAAGTTTCTTAAAAATATGGAACTCACTGATGATGAAAAATCTAGACTTTTGTCATTAAAAGATTTTGCTGAACAAACTAGTCAAAATGAATTAAGCAAGTAATAATTACTTGCTTTTTTTATTTATATTTTGTATCATAAATATATGAATATTATTCAAACTGAGATACAAAATTTTAAAGATGAGCATTATGCCAAATTTTCATCAAGTATTGTACCAGGTAAAACTGATATATTTTTGCGTGTTCCAGTTGCAAAAAAAATAGCAAAAAAATATGCGCTCACAAGTTATGGGGCGCAGTTTTTATATAATATTCCGCATAAAAACACAGATGAAAATATAGTGCATGGACTTATGATCGGGTATTTAAAAGATGTGGACAAAGTAATTGATTTAATTGAAGAATTTTTGCCATTTATTGATAATTGGGTCACTTGTGATGTTACTTGCGCAAATTTAAAAATTGTTAAAAAATACCCTAATTTATTTGAAAAATGCGTAAAAAAATGGTTAAAAAGTGAAAATTCCTTTACCAAACGTTTTGCAATAGTAATATTACTTGATTATTTTTTGGATGATAATTTTAATATTAACCATTTTAATTTAGTGAATTTTTGTAGCGAAAATTATTATGTTAAAATGGCTCAAAGTTGGTATTTTTCTGTTGCACTAGTAAAACAATACGATGTCACATTGCCACTTTTTGAAAATAAATTGATAAAAAATAACTTTGTTCATAACAAAGCAATTCAAAAGGCTTGTGAAAGTTTTAGGATATCGTCGGATAAAAAACAATATTTAAAAAAATTAAGATGTAATATTTGTTTGTAATAATTTAAAATATCTAGTAAAATATTAACATATGGAGGAGTAATGAAAAAGTCATATCTTTTTATGGTATTGTTTGTTTTTGCTGTGGTGTTTATGACTGGCTGTGGAGATACGCAATTACCTGTGACTCAATCAACAACAAGTGCAGTTTATCAATTTTATACAGATGAACTTTTAACGGTGCAGGATGAAACCTTGACCGAGATTTCACAAACATCTTTCTCAGATGCGAGTGACCAAGGTAGAATAAATACAATTGTAAATAATATAGATGTTTTAAGTCGAGAAGAATGTGTGGTATTAGCAAGCATTCAATGTTTTGATTTGGTGTCAGAAAACAATAAAGAAATTATTGTTGATACCATAGAGGGTGCTTTGCACGTAAGTGGTATAAGTGGTATTGGTAATTCATTTACTTGTACACTTATTGATGAAAATGCTACAACTTTGGCTACGTACACATTGACTATCTCTAAAAATAATAATACTTATACTCTTAATTATACCAAAATGGTAAATGGGCAATCTCAACCTTGTGTTGCAATTGTAACATATGATAGGTCAACAAGTTACCTTAGACTTGATATAAGCTCTAGGTCAGATTTGGATCAAAATGTCCAGATAACGAAAACTTTTTATTCGCTTGTAAATAGTCAAAAGGCTTTGCAAGTTGAAATGTCTATAAATGGCTTTAATTATGGTGCAAGATACTATAGAACAGCACAAGATTGCAAACTTAAACTTTCAAGGAAAACAAGTATGGGTCAAAACATAACCATTGATGAACTTACAATAGATGACTTTTGCAGGACAGGAAATGACACTTGTGGATATGTCATCAGTGGTGAACCATTTGATGGGGCTGATGTTTCCGATACGCCACAAAACACATACAGTTATTTTGGTAATTTAAGCGAGTGGTAATATGGACAAAATTGAATATGATAAGGAATTTGAATATTTAAATAAAATAACATCAATTTTAGATAAAAAAGTAGTAGAGACGCAAAAAAAAATAAGTGACTTAAGTGCGGAGTTTGAAAAATTAAAAAGTTATTACTCCGATCAATATTATTTTCTTGATGATGAAGAAATAGTTTCTGGCGGTGACGAAATGGATAAAGAAGAGTCACTGATAAATGAAGAAACTCGACAACTTTATAAGTTTAAAAGACAGCGTCTATCGCCATATTTTGGTAAGATAGACTTTTTATCTAGTGGTAAAAAAAATAGTTATTATATTGGAATTTTTAATTTGGTAGATGGCGGACAAATTCCGCTAGTGTGTGACTGGCGTGCACCAGTTTCATCAATGTATTATGATTATGAAATAGGCAAGGCTAGTTACATCGCTCCAAAAGGCGTGATAGAAGGAGAGATAACCAATAAACGACAGTTTAAAATCAAAGATGCTAACCTACAGTATTGTTTTGATAGTAGTTTAACTATAAATGATGATATTTTGCAAAACGAACTTTCAAAAAATGCATCTGACAAAATGAAAAATATCATTACTACCATTCAGCGTGAACAAAATAAACTGATACGGGATGATGAAAATGTTCTATTTGTGCAAGGTGTTGCGGGAAGCGGAAAAACATCAATAGCACTTCATAAAGTTGCTTATCTTCTATATAGTTTAAGAGATAAAATCGCATCTAGTGATATACTTATCTTGTCACCAAATTATGTTTTTAGCGACTATATTTCACAAGTTTTACCATCGCTTGGGGAAGAAAATATACAAAATCTGACTTTTGTTGAACTTGCAAAAGAAGAACTATCAGGCTTAACCAATCAGTTTGATTCAAGAGAAAATATGCTTGATGAGATTACAGATGATGCAGATCGTTTGAATGAAGTGGCATACAAAAATTGTATAGAATTTGCCGAAAGTTTAAAAAAATACTTAAAAACTTATATGAATTTAAATTTTAAACCAAAAGATCTGACTTTTGGTGATATAAAAATAAAAGCGGAGGAACTAGAAGAACTATACAATAAAAAGTATATTCAAAAAACTCCCGCAGTTAGAATAAATTGGATAGCAGATTATATAATTGACAAATTAAACATTGAACAAAATATTGATGAGGTTGCGGAAAGAGTCAAACGATTACTTTACACAATGTTTGATAAAATTTCTCTTATTGATATTTATAGTGATTTTTTGGATAAAATAGGCTTAAAATTCGAATATTCTTGCAAAAATTTATTAAAATTTGAAGATATTGCACCAATTTTATTTATCAAGCACTATATGCTTGGTTTAAAAAAGCGTAATGTAAAATATTTAGCTATTGATGAATATCAAGATTATTCCATATTGTTATTTGAAATTTTTAATGAAATATTTGATTGCCCAAAATGTATTTTGGGAGATATAAATCAATGTATTGAAAAGATAATGACGACTGATGATGAAAATCAGTATGCAAAAATAATTGGAGCAAAACAAATTTTTGGTCTTGAAAAGACATATAGAAGTACATATGAAATTACAAATTTTTGTAATAGCATTAAAGATGTACATAGTGACCCAGTTCATAGGCATGGTAAAAAGGTTGCTATAAAATTGAGCGAAAATATTGAAAATGAAGCAAAAATCATTGAAAAAATAGTGAAAAGTGCTAAAAATTATGATACAATAGCAATAATTTGTAAAACAACACAGGAAGCACAGCGTTATTATGAATATCTAGGAGATTTAGCCGATTTATGCCTAATGAACCAAAATATGCCACTAACCAAACTTATGATTATGCCAGTTTCTATGTGTAAAGGGCTTGAGTTTGATATGGTCATAGTTCCAAATGCCACAAAGGAAAACTATAAAACATTTTTAGATAGAAATTTTCTTTACACATCATGCACGCGTGCTCTTCATGAACTTGTGATTACAACAAATTCAAATGTAACAACATTTATTAAAGGAGAATATTATGAAAGATGAAATAAAATCTATATATAAAGACATTGAACAATATGACCACAAGGTTGTAAAAATAGGTGGATGGGTAAAAAGTGTAAGAGCAAGCAAAGATTTTGCTTTTTTAGATTTTAGTGACGGCACTTGTTTTAAGTCAGCACAAGTTATACTTAAAAACACCCTTGAAAATTATGATGTGGTTTCAAAGTTGAATACTGGTTCAACTGTTATTGTCGAAGGTGAAGTGCATTTAACTCCAGAGAACAAACAACCTTTTGAGATTGTTGCAACCAAAGTTGATGTATTTTGTGCAACTGATAGTACTTATCCATTACAGAAAAAGCGCCATAGCGTTGAATTTTTGAGAGAGATTGCATATCTTAGACCAAGAACAAATCTATTTGGTGCTGTTTTTAGAATTAGAAGTGTGGCTGCAATGGCTGTGCACACATATTTTCAAGAACACGGCTATGTTTATGTAAACACTCCACTTTTAACTACTGCCGATTGTGAAGGTAGTGACCAAATGTTTAAAGTTACCACACTAGATTTAAATAATTTGCCTAAAACCGCCGATGGCAAAGTGGATATGACAAAAGACCTTTTCGGGAAAACTGCTTTTATAACTGGAAGTGGACAACTTCATGGTGAAGCGTTTGCACTTGCCTTTAACAAGATATATACATTTGGACCTACTTTTAGGACTGAAAATAGCAACACCAAAACGCACGCTAATGAATTTTGGATGATTGAACCAGAAATTGCATTTTGTGACCTTGATGAACTTATGGACATTGAAGAGGATATGCTAAAAAGTGTTGTGCAATATGTTATGTCAAAATGTCCTGACGAACTTGAATTTTTGGATAAATTTGTGGCAAATGGGCTTTTAGATAAGTTAAATGCATTGGTTTCTAGTCATTTTACTCGTATTGACCATAAAGATGTAATTGATTTACTCAAAAAATCTGGTAAAAAATGGGAATTTGAACCAACCTACGAATCTGACATTGCAAAAGAACACGAAAAGTATATTACAGAGTATTTTAATGGTCCCGTTTTTATAAAAAATTGGCCTAAAGATATAAAAGCATATTATATGAAAGTTAATTCCGACAATCGCACAGTTGCTGCAGTTGACCTTGTAGTTCCGCTTGCAGGTGAACTTATGGGCGGAAGCCAAAGGGAAGATGATTACGATGTTTTGCTTGGGCGTTGCAAGCAACTCGGAGTTGATGTTTCAAGTATTGATTGGTACTTAAATCTTAGGAAATTTGGTTCTTGTGTACACTCTGGTTTTGGTATGGGTTTTGAGCGTTTGGTTATGTATCTAACTGGTGTGGACAATATAAGAGATGTTATACCTTTTGCTAGGACTCCTCTCAACTGTCAATACTAAAAACACAAAAATAGCACCCACTAACTTTGTTACTGCCAAGCGTGTCCGCACAGTCATTTAGGTAAACTAAACTCCTGCGCGGACGCACTTGGCGAGCCTCGTTATTGGGGCTATTTTTGTGTTTTGAATGCATTTTGTTAAGTATATTATGATTTTTATCTCGTCTACGCTGCACAATTTTGCGTTTTTAATTTGCAGAGTATTTTATTTATATGCCTCAAGCCGAGCCTAGCCCTCGCGGTTATTTTTGCGTTTTAAAACCTTGACACTGTAAGCCTAGTCTACGCCGCACAATTTTAAGTTTTAAATATTATTTTTTCATTTTTGTAATAAGGTAATAAATTTAAAAAAAACAAAAAAATGCATAAAAAATAGTGAAAAATTATAAAAAATGCCATTTTTTATGGCATTTTTTCATTTTTGAGACTCTTCCTCTCCGTCAAGGCGGGTAGTGGTCAGGGTGACAATATCACCAAATTTTTTCTCTGGCTTTGTTTGAGATTATTATTGACACAACACCTAAAATTATAATAGCACCAGTAATACTTAATAAATATATCCAAAAGACATAATTCTGTCCAATTCGCCTTGGTGTAACTTCTTGACTTGCAAGAGGATTTAGCTGATTTCCTTCCAGACTGTAAACTGAGACTAAATAGCTTTCTGCTCTAGTTGGTTGGAAGTTGAATGTATATCCAACTTGTCTTCTCACAACTCCAATGATTGAATTGTCTTGGATACTTACAACCCAAATTATATCTTTGTTTTTAAAATAATTTTTTGCATCAATTGAAAATTCATAACCTGTTAGTCCAGTATAGTCATTTTCATATTGCTCTATATTTATTGTAAATGTATGGCTTTCTTCAACTTGTGCAGGGTTAATTGTTATTGTAAATATTTCGGAATAATAATTTTCTGAGTTATATCTTACAACGGCGAAAACTTTATATTCACCAATAGAATATTCGGCTGAAAGAAAATCGTAGGCAGGAGCGGTTAGTTGAAAATCATATATACTGCTATCAGGAGATTTTAAAAACCAATCAACTGTATAAGTTTCTTGTACAGGGATACTTGCGGTAAATCGGATTGGCTGACGATATTCACCATGCACAAATTCAAGTTCACCATTATGAGTAACTGTAACTGTGTAACTTTGCTCGGTGCCTATATGGAGCACTGCAGATGCCTGCAATATTGTCCCTGGAATTGTAACCGCAATAGTATAATCTCCTACGGCAATCATATCATTTGTGACTGTAAAGGTGTTTGTATTGCCAGTTTGCAACTGGGAATTTAATGTCCATTCATATGTAAGTGGATTGTCTTGATCTAGCCAATCTTGATAATTTGGAGTTGCTGTAAAGGTGACTGGCTGGAACGTTTCATATAATTGATTTGAAACTGGCGGGTTTATTGTTAGTATATTTGGTGTGGCATATTCACAATTTAATGTTAGTTGTGCTGAAAGATTATAAACTTCACATGAAATTGATGTAATTGCTGATTTTATTGGAGTAATTCTTATGAAAATTCTTGCACCTTCGTAAAATTCTGAAAGTTCTGGGCTATAAACTATGTAATTTCCATTATTTGTGATTTCACTATTACCAAATGTTACACGTGAACCATTGATGAAAATACCCTCTTTCTCATCTCTACCATTTCTTACATCTCTAAAAATTTGCAATTTTTCATCGGGATTAAGTGCCTCATAAAGTGGTTGAGTGTTGACGGTTATTCCAATGTAAAATGTTCCATAAGGATTATTTGAGGTGGCATTTATAGCACTATTTTCGTCAAAAGCGTGAAAATCGATGGAATACACATTGTTTTCATTTGGCAGTGGGTTAGAGTTCCCCATAGCATCATACAAAGCGATATCAATACTTGATGCTGTGACATCACTAGGCAAATCTGCAAAAGCAACCGAGTTTGTGGTAGCAAAACCCAATGTGACAAAAAGCATTAATGCAAAAAATGCGAAATATAATGTTTTTTTCATAAAAATCTCCATGTATATTTAATTTACCACAAAAAACACAAAATTAAAAACATTTTTGTAAATATTATTTTTTTTGTGTGAGATGTCACTATGCCCATGTCATTCTGAGGAGCGTAGCGACGTGAGAATCTCATTCCTTATAACACACTAGGAAGAGATGCTTCCTCTCCGTCAGGTAAGCAAAGGTCAGCATGACAAAAGGGTGTCTCGCTACGCTCGATAAGACACCCACTGCTTGTGTCATTCTGAGCCGAAGGCGAAGAATCTTATGGGCAGTAGCAATACATAAATCTTATAGCATATTTTGTCAAAATGGCGTTAAACATTTGCCAACAATTAGTATAATAATTATAATATAATTAAAACTAAGTAAAGGAAGTGTTTGAAGTATGGAAGAACTAAGAACATTGAAATCTAAAAAAGGTTTAATCTTTTCTGTGATGTTGTCGCTTTTGATGGCAATATCCGCTTTTTGTGTGTATTTGATGCCAACTACAAACACAACACAAACTGCAATCGCTGAAACTGGCGATACTGTCACATCTGAAACAACAGATATTTCTGAAATTACCGATAGGTGGGATATTACATCACAAACACTGGCTAATTTTACATTAAACGACATCAAGGATGGAATAGATAGTGCTGAAGAATTAGTATATTTTGCTGAGATAATAAATGGTGGGAATGCAGATAGTATCGATTTCCCTGTATACCTAAACAAAGATATAGACCTTTCTGGTAAGATTTGGATACCTATTGGAATTAGCACTTCAAATTACTTTAATGGAATATTTGACGGCCGTGGTTACAAAATAACTGGGCTTACTATCAATGATAGCACTAATTATACATATCAAGGTTTGTTTGGTTATGTTGGCATAGGAGCAACAATACGAAACTTGTACTTAGAAGGGGTAAACATCCAATCCGATGCGCAATACATAGGTGGACTTGCGGGTAGAATAGCCTCTCCTTCTCGTATAATTACTACATACAAGCCTTCTATTTATGCACAAGTTATAAACTGTGGTGTAAGCGGTTATATAAAAAGCCAATATCCATCCACTGGATATGTTGGTGGTCTCGTTGGTAATGTAAATTATTCGGATATTTTTAAAAGTTTTTCAACAGTTTCAATAGATGCAACTTCATCATCTACTTATGTTGGAGGGCTTGTTGGTAATTTTGCCAATAGAGTGTCATATAGAGGAACGCCTGTTGGTGGTGGAATCATCAGACCAATACAATATGCCTATTCTTCAATAAAGCAATGTTTTTACTATAGTGAGGTTGGGCTTAGTGGAGGCTCGGATTCTTACAGAGGATTTGTTGGAAATGCTACTGCGGGTTCAACCACTTATATAAACGATGTTTATACATCAAGCCCTTATTTGTACGGAACAACGTCAGTATCAAATGGGCGACGAGTTTCGGATGGTAGTTTGTGGGAAACAGATAGTAACGGAATTATGCATGGTGTAAGTAATATGCAAATTCTCAAAGGTGTTGGAAATATTTTTGTTGAAACAACCATTTTAAAAGCGGAATATAATTCAAATTCAAACACTATTAGTAAAACAGACGAGTCAGGTATTTATATTTACAATGTACTAACTGGGGAATCTACTGGGGAAGAAACATTTACTGCTGAGAGTAATTATAATTTCCCTTATCTAGAAGTTGAAAGAAATGTTGCATCGGGGGCAAAGTCGGGAACTGATGTTATAGAAACCACTGGCAGTATAACGGGTATTGATTTTGGTGAAGACTCTTCGGGCACGCTTGATTATGGAAATATACTAAATAATTATACATCCAGCAGATCGACATTCAATATATCGAGTTCAAGATATAGTGGTGATATCTTGGCACGAAGAGATAGCGGTAATTACTATCTAAATGTTGGTACTGCATCCAGTTATTACAAAGTCACACTTTATTCTCGTGGGGCTTGGCAAAAAGTTGAACTTAACTTTTATGAGTATGCAGATGTTGGAGCTACTGAGTTTGAAAGTACAAACAAGTTTACCACCGTTGTTGGTTTAGTTGAGTCGTATGCAGAATTTTATGAGAATTCAAGTTATGGCTTTGTATTCACAACGGCTAATTTGGGCGAGAGTACAACTTCTTCTAGAACTGTATACGTTCCATATAACGAACCTTATACTATCTCATTTGATAGTGATTCACATAGTGGCGTTAAATATTTGGACATGATGACTGGTTGGGGTAGTGGAACGACAACAAGTAATGATGGTGTTATGAGAATTACTGAGCCAGTTGACCTAATAGGAGTTGGTTCCGTTGACGATTTGCCAAAATATACAAATGATAAGCCAAATGTGTATACATATGAAGAGCCAATAACTTCAGCAAAAAAAATAGATTATTATTTCAATAATCTTCAACAGGTTACACTTGATTTATATGACGAAAATGACGAGAACTCAGTACTTTATCAGGAAATTTCTGGCACTTATCCAACATTTGTAAATAGTAGTCATTCAAGTGCATCGTTAAATACGGCGAAAGGCACTACACTTAGTATAAATGTGATGGCAAATTCTAATTTGCGCACCACTGGATTTTCTATTGGAAATATAGCATCAGGAAGTGGTGCTGTATATCAATTTAGTGGTTCTTCGGTTCTTTTCACAACTTTAAGTGCAAACGGTAAGTATGCACCATATTGGCCAGAGTTTTGTTTGGACGGTTTTTATTTGGATGATTTGGGTGATACAAAAATCATAGAAAATACACAGATGGAGGATAATGCAAGTTATGGAATTAATATTGCTCCTATTTTGTCTTGCTTGCCTTATACATGGAATTTTGCGGCAAATGACCCACAAACACTTTTTGCCAAGTGGAAGCCATATCAAAGCGAAACTGAAATACAATTTAAACTGACAAATAATGAGGGATTTACCTCATATTACGCTCCAAATGATGCTGCTTCTTCTGATATTGGTTTAATAATTCCAAGTGACAGACCAGATTTTGTTACCATAGGGGGATTAGGAAATGGTCTTACACCTTCAGTAGAATGGAATAGTGATCAAGAGGCAGTATTTAAGTTTACTTTAAACCAAGGTTATCAGTTAAAAAATGATGAAGCGATAACTTTAAATTTGTCTTATGGCAGTAACAATAAAAGTTTACCAATTGACTTGACCGGTTTTGATGGCACATATGCAGGTAGTTCGGGCAATTTACTTATTGGAAACGAAATAATCATAGATTGGAATCGAGGTACTGGTGAGGTTACAGTAACTTTTAGACATTTAATGGGTATAAATAAAATAACTTTCGAACTTGAACCAAAGACTTTTAGTGTAGAATTTGGTGCAACAATAAGTGGAGAGAATAATACATCAAGCAATGATTTAATGTCCGTTGATTTTATAAATGAAACATATGTCCTAAAATACAATACAGTTGAAGAATTTAATTATAAATATGGTGAAGAAATTGTTTTCGAAAATGTTTCAGCACTTAAAGGTTATACTTTTACTGACGTAAAGATATTACGAAATGGCACTGAAGATCCTACTTTATTTAACATAGATATGGATGGTAGCACAGTTACATTAACGAAAAACAATTGGACATTTACCGTAGATAGAGCACCTCAAATTAGAATTGAATTTGTTGTTACAAGAAATTCGGGAACAATTGAAGTATATTTTGAAGGGCTTGACCAAGAAAAATATTTAGTAAATCCAAATTATGTTCATTACAGTCTTAATGTGGGAACGGACCCATCAAGTGGAGTAAACCCACTTACAAATCTTGTAAGTACAGATGATACTGGATCACTTACTGTACAACTCATTGATGCCTCATCTTTTGCAGACATCATTGAAGTACAATGTGAGTTGAACCGCAATCAAGTTGATATTAGTGATTTGCCACAGGGGAATGTTGATCGCTTTACTTTAAATTTGCAAAACTTTAAAATGGTACAGGATGGAGTAGTTACCATAACTGTTACATTTAAAGTTGCTGAAGCAACAGTTGATGTCATTAGGCGTGATACTAAAAATGGGGCAACAATTTCTGAAAAACCACTTGCAGAAGATAAAGTTTTGACTTATGGTTTTGCAATAGATAAAGATATAAATGTGCCAACATTAAATTTTATTGATGGCAACAATCCTGAAAATAACTTTAGTGTTCCAGTGGATTATACTTCATCTAGCGTCTCAAGTATAAAGGTATATCGTGATAATTCTGAGATTGGAGATATTACTACAAATAATAATTCAATGGACTCTACAATAACTGGCTTTTCAGATGGAGCAAATATTCAAATTGTTATTGAATATGAGCAACTATCATCTCAGGTTCAAATTTCAAGGTCACGTTTGCCTAATGGAAGTACTACAATTTCAAGCACCGAAGTTATATCAAGTCCCGGAGTTGCAGTTGGTGAAAGTATTGACCTTGTAGATAACGATGCACCAAATGGTTACACACTAAAAGGGTGGTTCTATGTTGGTGGAGACGAAAACAGAACGGACATTACGGGATTAAACTTTACAAGTTTGCTTCCAGCCAATATTGGTAGAATAACCTTAATTGCTCCAAACGAGCAAAGTTCATCTCAAAATGAAATAAATATAAGAAATTATATGTACTTTATCGCAGTGTATGAGGCAAATATATATACACTTAGTTTTGACACGTCCGATTTTACTGACGATGTACAAAATCAAGATTATAATGTTGTACTTTCAAACAACAACACACTCAGCATTGAATACAACACAAATGTGGTTGAGGGGACTATTCCTACTGCTTCACTTAAAGACAATAATATGCTTCGCTTTACTGGCTGGCAAAATAAAGACTATGGCATTTATTTAGAGTACGATGAAGGACTTGGTACATTTAGCACAACTGCAAGTTGGAAAAATGCCCCAAGTGGAAATACAATTGTTTTAGAACCAGTTTTTGAGCCTAAGACAGTAACTCTTCATTATTGTGATGAAAATGGCAATACAACTGGGCAAACTACCACTGTTGTTTATGGAGAAAAACCAACTTCTACATTAAATGTGCCAAGTGCAAGACAGGGCTATACTTTTGGTGGTTGGATGTATGATGATGAAGTAATATATCCATACAACAACGGGTCGTGGGGCACTTTACAAGATTGGACTGCTATGGTATTGGATGCAAACTTAATACCTGTGTGGAATGCTGTAACTGTTGAAGTAACTCTTCACGCTGGTCTTGGACAATTTGAAAATGAAAGTTCATCATTTACGGCAAATGTAAGTTATGGAACAAACATATACATTCCAAATGGTTCGCTTACAGATCCAAATTGGTCAACTACTGGTGCAACATATGAGTTTGCTGGATACTATAGGGCAATAATTGATGGTAAAAACTATTATTTCTATGATGCAACAGATCCACGAAATACCGTGTGTGATTTTACAACAAATGTAACCTTCTATGCTTGTTACAACCTTGTATCTGTTGATGCAACTTTGGCTGTTACTGGACAAAGTTCGGCATCATGGGTTTATGACGGGCAAAGTTATAATCTTGCAGTTAGTTTACCAAGTGATTTGCCTTTAACAATGGGCTCAGTTACTTATAGCAAAGATGGTCAAGTGATCACCAATACAAGTCTTAAAGATGTTGCACAAAGCGGAGTTTACACTTGCACAGTCAGTGTTACAGGTGGTGAAACAACTTCAGATAGCATTAGAGTATTTACGTCTGGTACAGTTACTGCAACTGCACAACTTGAAGTTAATATATCACCAAAAACTGTTACAATAAGTCAAAATGGGGCACAAACAAATGTAATTGAAAAGGTGTTTGATAACACTGTTAATGCTCCAAGCAACATTATTTTCAATGGTTTTATAAGCGGTGACTCTGTTACTGGTTCACTGTCTTATGTTGATAAAAATGTTGGAACAGATAAAGAGATAAAGGTCACTCTTTCAGGTTCAGATAGTGGTAACTATGTTTGTGAAGAGGTGACAGGTGAAATTACACCTTATGTAATAACCTATAATGTCAGTGGTTCAAAATATAGGGTTGGTGCAGAAGATGAAAAGATTGCTATTGAAAGCCAAAATATAACACTAGATAGTTCTAGTTCTCGTTTCTTAACTCAAATTGGTATTAGTCCATCCATATCACTTCAAACATCTAGAAATGTCGCTGGAATTTATACTTATGGCGGTGGGGCAAATGCCATTGAGGCTGTAAGTTTTGCATTAAACGGAACAGATGTTGACCAAAACAACTTTACATATACCATAAGTGGTCAGTATGAACTTGTTGATGCAGGTGCTGAAGATATTGTTGTTCAAATTAGGCTTCATTGCGATGATACTGACGATTTAGATATATCGACATTGGGTACAATTACGGTAAATGGCACTTATAATCAAATTTCTGAAAATGGCACACAAAATGTCTATATTGTGGACACAAGGTCACATTTCCAGCAAAATTCAACACTTAGTTTGGTTTTAAATAGAAATGTTAACTATTGGATAGATAGGGTACTTGTAAATAGTGTTGTAACAAGTGTAAATATTAACTCGACATCAAATCAAGATAATATTTCTTATACGATTACAGACCTTGCAAGTGGAACTATTATAGATATATATATTTCTACATTAAGTAATATTACATTTAACTATAATCTAAATGAGGGCGAAACACTTTCGGGTTCGATTCCACAAACTACAAAATTTGCATATCAAAAAACTATTTCACAGAGTATGACCGAATATGATGCTGTCCTTCCAAGTGCGGAAGCCATTAATCGTGAAGGTTTTGTATTTACTGGCTGGAAACTTGAAAGCAATAATCAGGACATAACAACTTCAAGTGTATGGAGTTTCCGCGGTGATGCAACACTTGTTGCTCAGTACTCAATTTCAGATATCGAAGTAGAATTTTATGCCGATGATATTTTGGGTGAAATAATTTTAAATGCTTCAACTTTTGAAGCGACTTATGACGGAGCATCACATATTCTTGAATATGTAATTACAAATCAAAATGATAGTGCTATAAATTATTCATATTCTTGGAGAAGAAATTCTGCACAGATGTCAAATACATCAAACAATTTGACTGTTACAAATGTACAGGATAGTGGAACTTACACTGTCACTATTCGTGCAACATCTAAACAAAATTCACTTATTTATACAACACTTACACTTACGCTTACTGTAAACATAATTCCAGCAGAGTTATTTAGAAATGGTTATATAATCCCTAAAGAGTATGATGGCACAACTGCCACTCCATCAATTTCCATATCAATAAATGGTCAAACTGTGCAAGTTGCTGGTGTTTATACGGCTAAAAATGCAGGAAGTGGACTAGATGAAAACCTAACAAGGTGGACAATAGATGGCGTTAGAGCAGATACATCAAATTTAAATTATACATTGAACTTTGATGATATAGACAAAGAGGCAAGCGTTATTACCCCAAAACAAGTAACGCTTAATATTGGCGAGCAAACAAAAACATATGATGGCACTGTGTTTACATATGATGGCTCCTACACTGACCAAACACCTTTTGATTATCATATTGAAACCAAAAGTTCAAATGTTGGTACATACAACCAAGATAGCGAAAACTTGACTTTGTCCATAACTGGTGACGAACTTGCTAACTTTGATATTACTATTTCTGGTTCACTTATCATAACTGAGGCACAACTTGATATAACATGGCAGGGCACATCAACTGTTACATTTGATGACAAATACCATAGCGTTTATCCAGTTGTTCCAGATTATGTAACAATAACAGGCATAACATACTCTATCGGCAGTGATGTTATTTATGACTATTCTTCTTTGGAAGAAAATTTAGGTGCATATAATGCTGGTGTTTATACAGTTACATTTACATATGAAAATTCAAATAATAATGTTATTATAAACAATGGTATTTCTACTACACTTACCATAAATAAGCGTACAATTTATGTTGATTTTGACGGTATATTTGCCGAAAAAGTTTATGACGGAACTACTGATGTAATTACAGACAATGTTCCAAATATTTATAATAATTCGGCACTTACTGAACTTTTGAGTAATGTTATAACAACAGAAAGTGCATTGCCACAACTTGAGTTTAGTTATGAAAATCAAGTTGCTGGTCAAAATAAAGATATAAATGTTGCACTTGTTGACTCAACAAACTACACAATAAGTGGTTCGTATGATACACTTAAAGGAAATATTTCAAAACGTGATGCTGTAGTTTATGTTACGGCAGAAAAAGCATATGATGCAACACCAAACTATATAGTAAATTCTCAAGATGTGAGCGCTGAGGGGCTTGTTGAAGGCGAGATTATTGCAGGCGCCATAACTTTTATTGGAGTTAGCAACAGTGGAAGTTATTATAACTTAAACACAATAGAAAAAAACATTGCACTTTACTTTGGTGCTTATCGCTATGACACAAACTATAATGTTACATTTATTGATTCAACCGCTGAGCAACAAGACGATAACTATTTAATAATTAACAAGGCACAAGTTGTTGTTAGCACCGATAGAAACAAACAATATGAATACACTGGTGAAGAAGTTGAAATAACTTATAGTTTTACAAACTCAGCCAATGCTTCTGTTGTACCAAGTGCAGAAAATGTATTGTTTGCATATACTGCAACAAATACAGATACAGTGCTTGATAGTGATAAGGCAGTACAAGTTGGTGCATATACTTTCACTATGTCACTTGGTGGATTGGATGCACAAAATTTTGATAT
>CALWDZ010000009.1 GCA_944376845.1 uncultured Clostridia bacterium
TTATGTCACCCTGACCACTGCCCGCTTTGACGGAGAGGAAGGGTCTCTAAGAGGATGAGACTCTTCGTCAGCCGTCAGGGAAGCCACACTCAGAGTGACTAGAAAAACGTCATTCTGAACAATCTTTTGTCATTCTGAGTCTCGACCTTCAGAGCCTTGCCCACGAAGAATCTCAAGCACAAGAGATCCTTCGTCAGCCGTCAAGGAGGTAATTCTCAGGATGACACTAGAGTGTGTCATTCTGAACCCTTCTGTCATTCTGAGCCGAAGGCGAAGAATCTTGAGACCCCTCGCTTTGCTCGGGGTGACACGTGGAATGTTCGATAGAACACGGAGAGTGTTCGATAAGACACGAGAGAGTGACATATAAAAATGGTACATCTAATTTAATATTAGGTGTACCATTTTGCAAATATTATGTATATATTTTGTCTAATCACTAAAAGAATATCACCTTTTGAACTGTTTTCAAAATAAATTTAATAATTTTTTTTAGAAAAAGTACACCTAATATTAAATTAGATGTACCAAAAAAGAGGTGGATAATGAAAAGAAGGAGTAAGTTAATTTTTAGCTTAATATCGCTATGTTTTAGTATAGCAGTACTATGTTTTGGAGTATATAGTGCACTAAGTGTAAGTTATTCCATAAACGGTAGTGTAAGTTATGAAATACAAGATGTGTTTGTAGAGTTAGATTTAAGTGTGTATAGAGCATTATCTACAACACCAGTAAATAGTGCAACACATAACCAAAATGTAAGTACAATAAAGGGTGCTGGAAAAAATATCTCCGAAACAGACTTTGGCAAACTATCATACACCGACCATGAGTCCACATACGAGAAAGGAGAAGTTAAACCGGGCAATGAAGATGGAATATTTGAAGCATATTCAGAAAACTTAGCCTTAACATACGGTTCACCAACAAACGATAATCAAGGTTATGCATTTTATATAGTAATAGATATATATAACCTAGGCAGTGAGATAATAAACGCACAAATAACAACAGCACCAACCTCGCTAGAAAACACCATTTTGCGTGACTCAGGTAATGTAGAAATAGCAGCAGATGACACAGAGAGAATAGTATTAGGACTCGCCCTAGACGATGTAACAACAGGTATAAAAAGTGCCGGCTTTACCTACACAATAACAATCTCTCGTGGTGAATTACCAGCAGAGCCAATAACAGATATGCTTTTTTCTGTTAATGAAGCGACAGGAACTGCAACATTATTCTCTTACGCCGACTCAGGTAGTGATGTAGTTATACCCGAGTCAATAGGATATAATACACTTTCTTCAATGACTTCGACACTTATGACAGTGGAAGATATAACATCAAATTATATGAATCAATATTATTTTTATCAAGATTTATATATAACACTTCCAAACCAAGAAAAACAACTCATTGAAAATCCAAAGATATGGCTTAATGAAAATATGGAAAGTATTCAAGCAACACCAGAAGATTATATTCCAATGATAATACAAGCTGTAGAAAGTTATACAATTGACCAAGAAGATTACAATAAATATGCTACATTAGATCAAGATGCGCCTATGAGTATGCCAATACAAATGATAATTGGAGGTTTATTATATAATTCGGTAGATGTACAATATGGCACAAATGGACAACCTTTTACTTTTAATATGGAAAACTATAATGCTGCCATGACAGGTGACAATAGTCCAACAAGTAAAGCAATACGGGATTTCATGTCGAAAGATGAATCTGATCCAGAATCGTTATTGCCAGTCACTTATAGTAATTTTGAATACAAAGTAGTTGTTAAAGGGGGTGAATATTCAGTTACAAGTATAGCCTCTTCTGCCTTCAAGGGTTGCGGCTTAACCAGTATAGAGATCCCAAGCAGTGTGACAAATATAGGATCTTTTGCCTTCTCTGATTGCTCTGACTTAAAAACAGTAACCTTTGGAGCAAACTCACAACTAGAGAGTATAGGCTCTAATGCCTTCAATAATTGCGATGCCTTAACCAGTATAGAGATCCCAAGCAGTGTGACAAGTATAGGAGAAGCTGCCTTCTATGATTGCGATGCATTAAAAACTGTAACATTTGAAGAGGACTCACAACTAGAAAGTATAGGCTCTTCTGCCTTTCGTTTTTGCTCCAACTTAACCAGTATAGAGATCCCAAGCAGTGTGACAAGTATAGGATCTTATGCCTTCCAATTTTGCTCTGACTTAGAAATAGTAACATTTAAAGACACTACAACAGAATGGCTGTAACAAGTGGTTCTACAAGTAACACCATAAAAAGTCAAGATTTACAAAGTCCAAGTACAATGGCAACTTATTTAACAGATACTTACAATGATTGCACATGGACAAAAAAGCAGTAAAATATATTTTAAACAACTTGTTTTTGGCGCGCCCGTTTGGGCGTGCTATTTTTTTATAAAATCTTTTAAAAAAGTGTTGACAAGGGTATGGCAAATGTTATACAATGCAGTGTATTGTGGCATAAATGCGGGTTGACGCGTGAAGTTACTTTGTTCCAAGCAAGCGGAAAAAGATAATTTACGCCGACAAGTTCTGCCTTTAGAGCAGGGCGACCAACAAAGCCTTTTATTTTTAAGACCACATGCAAACACACGGGATAGTGTTAAGTTTGATAAAAGGCATTTACCTTAAGGTAAGTTTGTTGGCAAGGCTATAGCAGGAGGTTAAAAAATGGCAACACAAAAATTAAGGATTAAACTCAAATCTTATGACCATCAACTTTTGGATCAGGCATGTCTTAGAATAATCAATACTGCCAACAAAAGTGGTGCCAAGGTTGTGGGTCCGGTTCCACTTCCAACTGATAGAGAAGTTGTAACTGTTATCCGTTCACCACACAAGCACAAAGACAGTCGTGAACAATTTGAGTCAAGGACACACAAACGTATGATAGATGTGTATCCAACGTCACCTAAGCAAACCGATGCTTTTATGAAACTCGATTTGCCTGCCGGTGTTGAAATAAAAATCGAACTATAAGGAAGGAGAAGAAAATGAATAAAGCAATAATAGGCAAGAAACTCGGAATGACACAGATCTTCACGCCTGATGGTTTGGTTGTTCCAGTCACTGTAGTTGAAGCCGGTCCTTGCAAAGTTGTTCAAGTAAAAACACAGGCAAGAGAAGGTTACAACAGCGTGGTTGTTGCTTTTGACGAAACAAAGGAGTCAAGAGTAAACAAAGCACAAATGGGAACATTTAAAAAAGCAAATGTCCCAGCGCACAAAATACTTCGAGAACTTAAACTCGACAATGCGCAAAATTTTGAAATAGGCTCACAAATACTTTGTGATATATTTAATGAAAAAGACAAAGTTGATGTTACTGGTCTTACACGTGGTCGTGGATTTACTGGTGTAATTCAAAGATGGAATCAACGTCGTTTAAAAATGACACACGGTACAGGTCCTGTACACAGAGAAGTGGGTTCAATGAGTGCCAACAGCACACCAAGCAGAGTTTTCAAAAACAAACATATGCCAGGTCGCTATGGCCACGAGAGAGTTACAATTCAAAATTTGGAAATTGTAAAAGTCGATTCTGCTCGTAACATATTGCTCATAAAAGGTTGCATTCCAGGTCCAAGAGGCACAGTTGTAACAGTTTGTGAAGCAGTTAAAGGAGTCAACTAATGAAAGCCAAAGTTTATAACATTCAAAATGCCGAAGTTGGTCAAATGACACTTAAAGATGATGTCTTTGGTTTGGAATACAACGAACCACTTATTCATGAAGTTGTTGTTGCATACAACGCAAACAACCGCCAAGGCACAAAGAGTGCGCTCACTCGAAGTGAAGTTCGTGGTCATGCAAAAAAACCATGGGCACAAAAACACACTGGACATGCAAGACAGGGTTCAACAAAAGGTCCACAATGGACAGGCGGTGGCATAGTTTTTGCTCCAAAACCAAGGGACTTTTCAAAGAAAGTAAACAAGTTTGCAAAGCGTTTTGCTCTTCTATCTGCACTTTCACAAAAACTTGCACAAAAAGAAGTTGTTATCTTAGATGATTTCAAACTTGAAAACGCAAAAACCAAAGAGGCTCAAGCATTTTTAGATGCATTTAAGTCAAATGGAACCGCTCTTGTAGTACTTTCAGCACAAGATAAACTTGCACAAAGAGCAACAAACAACATCCAAAAGTTATCACTTACAACTGCAGACCTTTTAAATGTATACGATGTTGTTTCTAACAAATTAGTGTTTTTGACTAAGTCCGCCGTTAAAAAATTAGAGGAGGCTTACGCAGAATGAGAGCACAAGATATAATTATTAAACCAATTCTCACTGAAAAATCTTACTCTGGCATTCAAAACAAAATATATACATTCAAAGTTGCAACAGGTGCCAATAAAGTTGAGATTAAAAAAGCAGTTGAAAGTTTGTTTGGCGTTAAAGTTGAAAGCGTCAACACAATAAAAGTCAAAGGTAAAGAAAAATCACAAAGCACTAGACAGGGTAGAACTGTTGGTAAAAAGAGTGATTACACAAAGGCAATAGTAACACTTAAAGAAGACAGTAAACCTATCGCGTTCTTTGAGAGTTTGTCATAAAAGGAGGATAGTTAGTTATGGCAATAAAATCCAGTAAACCTACATCAGCAGGTCGTAGATTTTACACTTCGGCAACTTTTGAAGAAGTAACTAAACATACTCCTGAAAAAAGTTTACTTAGAGTAAAGAAAAAGACAGCAGGCAGAAATGCAAGCGGAAAAATCACCGTTCGTCACATCGGCGGTGGAAATAGACAAAAATACAGAGTTATTGACTTTAAACGTAATAAAGACAATATCCCTGCAAAAGTGGTTGGTATTGAATATGATCCTAACCGCAGCGCATACATTGCACTTTTATGTTATGCAGATGGAGAAAAGAGATATATCTTGGCTCCATTAGGACTTAGCGTTGGTGATACAGTGCAAAGTGGCGAAAACGTAGAAATAAAAGTCGGAAATTCTCTTCCACTTTCAGCCATCCCAGTTGGTAGTACAGTTCACAATGTTGAACTCTCTGCAGGTCGTGGTGGTCAACTTGGAAGAAGTGCAGGTACAAGCATAAGCCTTATGGCAAAAGAAGGCAAATACGCAACACTTCGTATGCCAAGTGGCGAAATGAGAAAAGTACTTCTTACTTGCCGCGCAACAATTGGAACAGTCGGAAATCTTGATCATGAACTTGTTTCAATCGGTAAAGCAGGAAGAACAAGACATATGGGTACAAGACCAACCGTTCGTGGTGTAGTTATGAACCCAAATGATCACCCACACGGTGGTGGTGAAGGTAAGAGCCCTGTTGGACACAAATCTCCACTCACTCCATGGGGTAAACCAGCACTTGGACTTAAAACTAGAAAGAGAAAGAAAGCATCAAACAAACTCATCGTTAAGAGAGTTAATTAGGAGTAGAATATGAGTAGATCATTAAAGAAAAAACCATATGTTTGCCCAAGACTTTTAAAAAGAGTGGCTGAAATGGATCCTAAAAACAAAAAACCAATCAAAACTTGGTCTCGTTCCTCTGTTATCTATCCAGAGTTTGTAGGATACACTTTCGCAGTTCACAACGGCAAAAAACATATTCCAGTTTATTGTACCGCTGAAATGGTTGGTCATAAACTAGGTGAATTTGCTCCAACAAGAACATTCAAGGGGCATGCAGGTAAAAAGTCGACAACAACGGCAACCAAGGTTTAAGAGGTGAAAGATGGCAACAAGAATTAAACAAAAGGCAGAGGCGAGACAAAAGGCTAAAGACACTCGCCCATACGCAAAAGCAAAATATATAAGGATGAGCCCATCAAAAGTACGTATTGTGCTTGACACAATTCGTGGCAAAAAAGCAGAAGATGCGGTTGCAATCTTAGAAAACTCAACAACAGCAGGTGCAGAAGTTTGCTTGAAAGTCTTAAAGTCAGCAATTGCAAACGGCGAATACCGCGGAATCAACAGACAAGATATGTTTGTTGCAGAATGCTATGCAGGTCCAGGACCTACACTTAAAAGACTTGACATCCGTGCAAAAGGTAGAGCAAACAGATTATTAAAGAGAACATGTCATATAACCATAATACTTGGCATGGAGCAAAATTAAAGGAAGGAGGCAAAATAAATGGGTCAGAAAGTTAATCCGATCGGATTCAGAGTAGGAGTAAACAAATCTTGGGATTCATCTTGGTACGCAGGTAAACAAGATTTTGCCAAGTTCCTATTAGAAGATAATAAAATAAGAAAGTTCTTTGATAAAAATTACCACACAGCGGGTATTTCAAAAATTGAAATCGAAAGAACAAAAGAAAAGTTGGTGCTTAATATTTACACTGGTAGACCAGCAGTACTCATTGGACAAAAAGGTTCAAATATTGAGATTATCAAAAAGCAATTATCAAAAATAATTAGCCCAACAAAAAATTTGATTATAAACATCAAAGAAGTCAAAAAACCAGACCTTGATGCTCGTCTTGTAGCAGAAAGTATAGTTTCACAACTTGAAAAACGTGTTGCATACAAACGTGCATTAAAACAAGCACTTCAAAGAGTTATGAAAGCAGGTGCAAAAGGTTGTAAAGTCCGTGTCAGCGGTGTTGTAAATGGTGCAAACTCCATTTCAACAAGTGAAACATATATGGAAGGTAGCCTTCCACTTCAAACACTTAGAGCCGACATTGACTATGCTGTAACTGCAGCATATACAAACTATGGAAAACTTGGCGTCAAAGTTTGGATATATAAAGGTGACATCTTAGAGAAGAAGGAAACTTCAAAAGGAGGACAGGACTAATGTTGATGCCAAAACGTGTTAAAAGAAGAAGAGTTCATCGTGGCAGAATGACAGGTGTCGCAACAAGAGGTAACACACTTGCTTATGGCGACTTTGGTCTTGTCGCTACCGAGCCATGTTGGATAAAATCAAATCAAATTGAGGCCGCTCGTATCGCTATGACAAGATACATCAAGCGTGGCGGTCAAGTCTGGATCAAAATTTTCCCAGATAAACCTGTAACAAAGAAGCCTGCCGAAACTCGTATGGGTAGCGGTAAAGGTTCACCAGAATTTTGGGTTGCAGTAGTTAAACCAGGTAGAGTCCTTTTTGAAATGGGTGGCGTTGCAGAAAGCGTTGCTCGTGAAGCATTAAGGCTTGCTGGTCACAAACTTCCTTGCAAAGTAAAATTCATAAAGAGAGAACAAGGTGGTGAGAACAATGAAAATTAATGAACTTAGAAGTTTGACGGTTGAAGAATTAAATCAAAAACTTGTTGACTTAAAACAAGAATTGTTCAATCTCCGTTTTTCACAAGCAACAGGCAATTTGCCAAACCCAATGCAAATTCACAATGTCAAAAAAGACATAGCAAGGGTGAATACATTATTAAAAGAGAAAAAGGCATAGGTGGAAGTATGGAAAATTTAGAAAGAAATAGACGCCTTACAAAACAAGGAGTGGTGGTAAGTGCTGGAAAAATGGACAAGACAGTTGTCGTTGCAGTTGTTTCAAACACAAAACACCCACTTTATAAAAAAGTCGTTAAAAAAACAACAAAGTTTAAGGCTCATGACGAAAATAATGAGTGCGGACTTGGTGATACCGTAGAAATTATGGAAACAAGACACATCTCAAAAGATAAGTACTACAGAGTCGTAAAGATTGTTGAAAAGGCAAGATAGGAGGTTATTATGATTCAACCACAAACAAGACTTAAAGTGGCTGACAACACCGGAGCAAGACAAATTATGTGTATCCGTGTGCTTGGTGGCTCATATAGAAGAAGTGGAAACATCGGTGATGTCATCGTTGCATCAGTTAAGAGTGCAACTCCTGGTGGTTCTGTAAAAAAGGGTGATGTAGTCAAAGCAGTCATAGTTAGATCAAGCAAAGGACTTCGTCGTCCAGATGGTTCACACATTAAATTTGATGACAATGCTGCTGTTATCATTGATAATCAAAAACAACCAAAAGGTACTCGTATCTTTGGACCTATCGCAAGAGAACTTAGAGATAAGGGATATATGAAGATAATTTCCCTTGCTCCTGAGGTTATTTAAAAGGAGAAATCATGGCAAAATTATTTGTAAAACAAGGTGATACAGTTGTTGTAATTGCCGGAAAAGAAAAGGGTAAGACCGCAAAAGTTTTGGAAGTTTCTCCAAAAGATAACAAAGTACTTTTGGATGGTGTGAATGTAGTAACAAAACACCAAAAGCCAAGATCTCAACAAGACAAAGGCGGACTTATTAAAAAGAATGCATTCATGGAAGCATCAAACGTTATGGTTGTTTGCCCAGCATGCGGAAAAGCAACTAGAGTTGGTCACAAAGAGATTGACGGAAAAAATGTTAGAGTATGCAAACATGAAGGCTGTGGTGCATCACTTGACAAGGCTTATTCAAAGAAAGTAAAAAAACAAGCAAAGTCAGAAAAAAAGTCTGATGCAAACGAAGTAGCAAAAGAAACAGCAAAAACCACAAAGACAAAAAAAGAAACAACAAAAGCAAAGTCGACAACAGCAAAGAAAACTACAGCAACAAAAAAAGCCCCTGCTAAAAAAGCAGAGAAGAGTAAGGAGGAATAATGAAATCAAGACTCGCAACATTATACAAAGAACAAGTTGTACCAGCACTTCAATCTGAATTTGGCTACAAAAATGTAAATGAAGTTCCTTCTATTTCAAAAATTGTACTCAATATGGGACTTGGTGCTGTAAAAGATAATTCAAAGAGTTTCAACATTGCTGTTGATGAACTCACTGCAATCGCAGGTCAAAAAGCAGTCGCAACTCGTGCAAAGAAAGCAATTTCTAACTTCAAAATTCACCAAGGCGCAAAAATTGGTGCCAAGGTGACACTAAGAGGCGACAAAATGTATGAGTTTTTAGATAGACTTATTTCAATCGCACTCCCAAGAGTTAGGGACTTTAAAGGCGTAAGTGACACAGCGTTTGATGGAAGAGGTAATTATTCACTCGGAATAAAAGAACAACTTATATTCCCAGAGATAGAATATGACAAAATAGACCAAATTCGCGGTCTAGATGTGATGATAATCACAAGTGCAAAGTCGGACAAAGAGGCAAAATCATTGCTTGAAAAGCTTGGTATGCCTTTCAGGACAAGATAAGGAGAAGTTATGGCAAGAAAAGCACTTATTGAAAAGCAACAAAAAAAGCAAAAGTATTCCACTCGTGAATATACTCGTTGCTCAATTTGCGGACGTCCACATTCCGTCCTTAAAAAATATGGCATTTGCAGAATATGTTTTAGAGAACTTGCATCAAAAGGTGAAATTCCTGGTGTCAAGAAATCTAGTTGGTAAGAGGAGGAAATTATGATATTAACAGATCCAATCGCAGATATGCTTACCCGTATTCGCAATGGCCTTGCGGCTAAGCATAGAGAAGTTGTTGTTCCTGCTTCAAAAGAAAAACTTGCAATATTAAATATCTTAAAAGATGAAGGTTATATCATAGATGCAAGCGTACAAGAAGAAGGCACACATAAAAATATTGTTGTCACACTTAAATACGACGACAACGGTGAAAGCGTTATTTCAGGACTTAAAAGAATTTCAAAGCCAGGACTTAGAGTCTATGCTGAGAAAGACAAACTTCCAAAAGTTATAAATGGTCTTGGAATTGCAATCATCTCAACAAATAAAGGTATATTAACAGATAAGCAAGCTCGTGCCAAAAACGTTGGTGGCGAAGTTTTGGCTTTTGTATGGTAGGAGGAAAATATGTCCAGAATAGGTAAAAAACATATCGATTTGCCAGCAGGGGTTGAACTCACCACAAACGATGGAAAAGTTACTGTAAAAGGTCCAAAAGGTACACTTAGCCTTGATGTTGACAAACTTATAACAGTAAATGTTTCAAATGGCAGAGTTGAACTTACCCGCAAAGATGATGAAAATGAAACCCGTGCAAAACACGGACTATATCGTGCACTAATTGCCAATATGGTTAAGGGTGTTCACGATGGTTTTGAAAAGAAACTAATTATAAACGGAGTTGGTTACAAGGCACAAAAACAAGGTAACAAACTTGTCCTAAACCTTGGCTACTCACACAACATTGAAGTACCAGAAGAAGATGGAATAACTCTAGAATGTCCATCCGCAACAGAAATTGTTGTAAAAGGCATTGATAAACAAAAAGTTGGTCAATTTGCTTCAAAAATTAGAGATTTAAGAAAAGTCGAACCTTATCATGCATATGGCGTAAGATATAGCGATGAAGTTGTGATAAGAAAAGTTGGTAAAGCATCAGGCAAAGGTGCCAAGAAATAAAGGAGCATTAAATGTTTAAAAAGATAGACAAAAATAAGGAAAGACTTATTCGTCACACTCGAGTTAGAAAGAAAATCTCTGGCACAGCTGAGCGTCCAAGACTTTGTGTTTACAGAAGCAATACTTCAATCTACGCACAAATAATTGATGATACAAAGGGCGTAACACTTGCCAGCGCTTCAAGCCAGGATAAAGCACTAGAAAAGGCACTCAAAGGCAAGAACAAAACCGAACAAGCAAGACTTGTTGGTGAAGAACTTGCTAAAAAAGCGCTTAAAGCAAAAATAAAAACGGTTGTTTTTGACAGAGGCGGTTACATTTATACAGGAAGAGTTCAAGCACTTGCCGATGGCGCAAGAAGTGCTGGACTGGAGCTATAGGAGGCAATTATGGCAGAACAAGAAAAAGTAAAAAAGCCAAGAGCACCAAGAGAAGAGCGTTCAAGACGTGAAGACGATGGTATCGATAAAAACTTAGTAGCAGTAAGACGTGTTACAAAAGTTGTAAAAGGCGGAAGAACACTTAGATTTTCAGCAGTAGTAGTTGTTGGTGACCACAAAGGTAATGTCGGTATGGGAACAGGAAAAGCAAAAGAAGTTCCTGCTGCAATCGATAAAGCAACAATGAATGCTAAAAAAGATATGAAACCAATCAATATTGTCAACGGAACAATACCACATGACATTGTTGGAAAATTCGGCACATCAAAAATTCATCTTCTTCCAGCAAAGGAAGGTACAGGAATCATCGCTGGTGGTGGTGCGCGTGCCGTTTTGGAACTCGCTGGAGTTAAAGATATAGTTACAAAAATCCATGGTTCAACCAACAAGATAAACTCCGTAAGAGCAACTTTAGACGGACTAAGAAGAGTAAGAACCCGTGAGCAAATTGCTGCTCTTCGTGGTAAATTACCAGAGGAAATCTAGGAGGGAATTATGGCACAGAAAAAATTGAAAGTAACTTTAGTCAAAAGTCCTATTGGATATGACAAAAGACAGTCAGAAATTTTAAAGGCACTTGGCCTTAAAAAATTAAATCATTCAGTTGTTTTACCAGACAATGAAAGTGTGAAAGGAAGTATTTTCCACGTCAAACATTTGGTAAAAGTTGAAGAAGTTTAGGAGGAAGATATGGACATTCAAACACTTGCACCAGCCAAAAACTCAAGAACTGCTGAAAAACGTATTGGCAGAGGAATTGGCAGTGGAATTGGTAAAACAAGTGGAAAAGGTCACAAAGGTCAAAACGCTCGTAGTGGTGGCGGAGTAAGACCAGGCTTTGAAGGCGGACAGTTGCCACTTGTCAGAAAACTTCCAATCAGAGGTTTTAATAATTACAATTTTAAGAAAGAATACTCAACCTGCAATGTTGCAGATTTGGAAAAATTTGAAGAAAACTCAGTTATTACACTTGAACTTTTATACCAGTCAAGAGTTATAGGAAAAATTAAGCCATATGGTTTAAAAATTCTTGGAAATGGCGAACTTACAAAACCACTCATAGTTCGAGCAAACAAATTCACTAAGAGTGCGA
Source organism: uncultured Clostridia bacterium (assembly GCA_944376845.1). Classification (GTDB taxonomy): domain Bacteria; phylum Bacillota; class Clostridia; order Christensenellales; family UBA1242; genus UBA5893. The sequence continues at coordinate 11,850 of CALWDZ010000009.1, forward strand.
TTGAAAAGATTGAAAAAGCCGGTGGAAAAGCTGAGGTGATCTAATGTTTAAAACATTTTATAATGCATTTAAAGTTAAAGATCTTAGAAAGAAAATTCTCATAACACTACTATTATTATTTGTATATAGACTTGGTTGCTGGATAACAATCCCAGGTATAGACCCAGGAGCATTAACTGGCACAGCAGATATGAGTGGCGGGATGACATTTTTAGGTCTTATGAACTCTATAAGCGGTGGTGCACTTGCAAATGCATCGATATTTGCACTTGGTGTTTCACCATATATTAGTGCATCCATCATAATTCAACTTTTAACGGTTGCAATTCCACCACTTGAACGCCTTTCAAAACAAGGCGAAGAGGGTAGAAAGAAAATAAATTTCTATACCCGCATATGTGCACTTGTACTTGCAACAGCACAGGCTATAGGAATTGTTGTTTCCTATGCCAATAGTGAGGGCTTTATTGATACAAGACTTTTTGGTGCATCAGCACCAGTTTGGCTTACTTGTGCAGTAATTGCCATTATTATGATAGCAGGAGCAATGTTTACAGTTTGGCTTGGTGAAAGAATAACTGACCTTGGTGTTGGTAACGGATTAAGTCTTCTTATTTTCGTTGGTATACTTTCATCTGCTTGCACAGGTCTTTACACAGCATTCCAAGGAGTTACGCAAGACATTGATTATCTTTGGACAATCCTTGTTTTCTTACTTGCAGTTATTGTCATATTCTCACTTATCGTCTTTATAGATAGTGCAGAAAGAAAAGTTCCTGTTCAGTATGCAAAACAAGTCAAAGGTAGAAAAATGTATGGTGGACAATCAACATACATTCCAATTAAAGTCAACTCCACAGGAGTTATCCCAATCATATTCGCAAACGCAATAGTAACTTTCCCACAAATGCTTATTAGCATATTTTGGCCAAATACAGCATTTGCAGATTGGTGGCAAAGATACATGGGAACAAGTTCTTGGGTATACATTGTACTCACAGCACTACTCATTTTATTCTTTGCATACTTCTATTCACAAATCACATTTAAGCCTGATGATGTAAGTAAACAAATTCAGCAAAATGGTGGATTTATTCCAGGCATAAGGGCAGGAAAGCCAACGGCAGAATATTTGGGCAAAATATCGTCAAGATTGACGCTATTTGGTGCAATTTTCTTAGCGTTCATAGCACTTGTTCCAAGTTTAATATTCAATGCACTTGCAACAACAACACTTGACTCCACACTTATTAACGCATTTAGTGTAACGGGACTTATGATTGTTGTTTCGGTTGCTCTTGAACTTGATAAACAACTTGAAGCACAGATGCTCATGCGAAATTATAGAGGGTTTTTAAAGTGAGATTGATTTTATTAGGCGCCCCAGGCAGTGGAAAGGGCACACAAGCACAAAAAATTGAAAAAAATTTCGGTGCAATGCATATTTCCACTGGAGAAATTATAAGGGAAAACATCAACAGCAAAACAGAAATTGGAATCAAAGTGGAAAAGATAATAAATCAAGGCAAGTTGGTTCCAGATGATGTTATTATTGAACTTGTAAAAGATATTTTAAATAAACCAAATATTAAAAACAATTTTGTATTGGATGGTTTTCCAAGAACAATAAAACAGGCTGAGGCGCTTGATAAGATTACACAAATTGATAAAGTTATATTTATCGATACAAATATTGATGCGACAAAAGATAGAATGCTTAAAAGAAGGGTTTGTCCTTTATGTGGCAAAACATATGCGGATACATTGGTTTGTCCAAATTGTAATGTAGCACTTGTTATACGTAGTGATGACAATGAACAGACTATAAATTCGCGGTTTGAAGTTTATAAAAGTCAGACAAGTCCTTTGATTGATTACTATAAGCAAAAGAAATTACTATTCAAAGTCGATGGAAATCAAAATATTGAACAAGTTTTTGAACAAATAAAATGTATTTTAAATGAAGGGAATATATGATTTGTAAAACTCAAAGTGATATTGATGGAATGAGAAAGGCAAATATTGTGGTTCGTGATGCATTAAATTATGCAGAAACACTAATTAAGCCAGGACTTTCCACATATGAACTTGACAAACTTGTTGAAAAGTTTATAATAGAACATGGTGCTATTCCATCTTTTAAAGGTTTTGAGGGTTATCCTGCAAGCATTTGTGCATCTGTCAATGAAATGGTTGTTCATGGCATACCTTCAAAAGATATAATTTTAAAAGAAGGTGATATCATAAGCGTTGATATCGGAACCATTGTTGATGGCTATAATGGTGATGCAGCAAGAACATTTGCCGTCGGTAAAATAAGCCCAGAAAAACAAAGACTGATTGATGTTACTAAACAATGTTTTTTTGAAGGCATAAAGCATTTAAAAGTAGGTAGCAAACTAGGCGAACTTGGTCATGCAATCCAAACCTATGCAGAGGGCAATGGCTATGGAGTTGTGCGTGAACTTGTTGGACACGGAATTGGACACAAAATGCATGAAGAACCAGAAGTTCCAAATTTCGGCACTCCAAAAAGTGGTGTGGTAGTCAAAGAAAATATGTGCCTAGCCATAGAACCTATGATAACAATGGGTAAACGCTATGTGTACATGGCAGAAGATGGCTGGGGCATTTTCACACAAGATTATAGTCCCGCTGCACATTATGAAAACACTGTGATAGTTACAAAAAATGGTGTGGAGATATTGTCGTTATGAGTATAGAAAGACCAGAGGTCGGAGATATAGTAAAAAGCACGAAAGGTCGTGATGAAGGAACATTATATATTGTCTATATGACTAGTGAAGATTATGCCTTTTGTGTAAATGGGAAAAATCGATCGATGTCAAATCCCAAAAAGAAAAAGTTCAAACATATTTCGTCACTACAAATATCAGATGAACTTGCAAAAAAGTTTAAAGAGCATCAAAAAGTGCTTGATAGTGATATAAGAAAAACAATTGATAATTTAAACATAGTTTAGGAGTTTGTATGTCAAAGGAAGATGTAATAGAATTTGAAGGAGTTGTTGAAGAGGTGCTTCCAAACACCTTGTTCACTGTTCGTCTGGACAATGGGCATGCCATTACGGCACACATCAGTGGTAGGCTTAGAATCAACTATATCAAAATTCTTGAAGGTGATAGGGTTAAAGTTGAAATGAGTCCTTATGACCTTACAAAAGGCAGAATAACATATAGAATAAAGTAAATTATTTTTAAATTATAAATTGAAAGGAGAAGAAAAATGAAAGTAAGACCATCAGTAAAACCAATGTGTGACAAATGCAAAGTGATCAAGCGTGAAGGAAAAGTTATGGTCATTTGTTCAAAAGACAAATCACACAAACAAACACAAGGCTAAAGTAGAAAATAACGCGTCATTACACCGCGGCAAATTGTATGATGCGAGTAAATAAATAATAAATCAAAATTTAAATAATTTTAATTCGGAGGAAAATATGGCAAGAATCGCTGGTGTTGATTTACCCAGAGAAAAAAGAGTTGAGATTGGATTGACATATATCTACGGCGTTGGTAGACATACAGCCAATGAAATTTTGGCTGCAACCAAAATAAACCCTGATACTCGTGTTAAAGATCTTGATGAAAACGATGTTGCAAAACTTCGTAATTACATTGAGCACAATCTCACAGTTGAAGGTGACCTTAGAAAAGAGGTTTCACTCAACATCAAACGTTTAACAGAAATTGGCTCATACAGGGGCACAAGACACAGAAAAGGTCTTCCTGTTCGTGGGCAAAACACAAGGACTAACTGTCGTACAAGAAAAGGTCCAAGAAAAGTCGTAGGTGGCAGTTCCAAGAAAGGTAAACTATAAGAGGAGATAAAAAATGGCAACAGCAAAAGTAGCAAAGAAAAAGAGAGTTTCAAGAAACATAGACAAAGGTCAAGTCCATATTAAATCTTCTTTTAATAACACTATGGTAACATTTACAGACCTTCAAGGAAATGTAGTTTCTTGGGCAAGTTCAGGAAAATTAGGTTTCAAAGGCTCAAAAAAGAGCACACCATTCGCAGCACAACAATGTGTTGAAGAAGCAGCAAAAGTCGCAAAGGAACAGGGAATCAAATCTGTTGAAGTATACGTAAAAGGTCCAGGCAATGGTCGTGAGGCAGCAATACGTGCACTTTCTGCAGCAGAACTTAATGTTACCTTAATCAAGGATGTTTCTCCAATCGCTCATAACGGTTGTAGACCACCAAAGATTAGAAGAATATAAAAGGAGAAATTTATGGCTAAGATGATAGGTGCAGATTGCAGACAATGTCGCCGTGAAGGATGTAAATTGTTCCTTAAAGGCGAAAGATGCACAACTAAAAAATGTGCCATTGAAAGACGCCCAGTCGCTCCTGGTCAACATGGAACAGGTAGAAAAAGGGTTACAGAATATGGAACACAGCTTCGTGAAAAACAAAAAGTAAAGAGAGCATATGGCATACTTGAAAAACAATTCCATAGATACTATGAAGAAGCAGAAAGAATGAAGGGTGTAACCGGTGAAAATATGTTATCACTCATCGAAAGAAGACTTGATAATGTAGTATATCGTATGGGCATCGGCTCTTCAAGAAGTGAATGCCGTCAAATAGTAAATCATGGGCATATAACAGTCAATGGAAAGAGAGTTAATATTCCTTCTTATCAAGTTAAAGTTGGCGATGTTATTGCTGTTAAAGAAAACAAACGCGACCTTGATATGTTCAAACAACTTAAAGGTATGAAGATTGTTATGCCAAAATGGCTTGAATTTAATAGTGACACGCTTGAAGGTAAGGTACTAGCACTTCCAACAAGAGAAGATATTGATCTCAACATCAAGGAACACTTAATCATTGAGTTGTATTCAAGATAGTAAATGGAGGATTTTAGTTTATGATGGAAATTGAAAAACCAAGAATCACGTGCGAAGAAACAGAAGGTGGCAGTTATGCTAGGTTCATAGTTGAGCCACTTGAAAGAGGTTATGGCATAACGCTAGGAAACTGTATGCGAAGGACACTTCTTGGTGCGCTCCCTGGTGCAGCACCAATCGCTATCAGAATAAATGGTGTATTGCACGAATTTTCAACCGTTCACGGCATATCAGAAGATGTTGTGGACATTGTGCTAAACATAAAATGTTTGGCAGTTAAAACAACAGATAAAAACACTGACTTTACAACAACAATACATCTTCGTCACAAAGGTGCAGGTGAAATCACAGCACGCGAATTTGAGCCAAATGACCAAGTCGAAATTTTAAATCCAGATCTTCATATTGCAACAGCAGATGATGATGCAGACTTCCAACTTGATGTTATAATCGGCAGAGGTCGTGGATATGTCCCAAACACAATCAACAAAGAAAGAGTTGATGTTGTTGACTATATTGCAATTGATTCAATTTACTCACCAGTAAAAAAAGTTAATTACAATGTTGAACCAACACGTGTTGGACAAAGCATAGACTATGACAAACTTACATTAGAAGTTGAAACAAACGGTACAATAACCGCTCGTGAAATTGTAAGTTTGGCAGGTAAAATCATACAAGAGCACATTGCGCTTTTTGTAGATCTTTGTGAAGAAATGTCAGATATGAACATTTTGGTTTCAAAAGAAGAAGATAAACAAGTCAAAGTTCTTGAAATGCCAATTGAGGAGATGGATCTTTCCGTCAGATCATACAATTGCCTTAAAAGAGCAAATATAAATACCATAGATGACCTTATCAAAAAGTCAAAAAGTGATATGCTTAAGGTAAGAAATCTTGGTTTAAAATCAATAGAGGAAGTCATTCAAAAACTTGCCACATATGGACTAAGTTTAAGAAGCGACGAAGACTAAAAAGGAGATAAAAATGGCTAACGATAAATTAGGTAGACCAACTGATCAAAGAATAGCAGTACTTAGAAATCAAGTATCTAATCTTTTCAAGTATGGCAGAATTGAAACAACTGTTGCAAAAGCAAAAGCAGTTTCAAGTGAAGCAGAAAAGATATTAACTTTGGCAATCAATACTTACGAAGATAACGCAAAAGTTGAAAAGACAATTACCGAAAATGGAACAAAGGTAAAGAAAGAAATAATAAATGATGGTCCAAAAAAACTTGCAGCAAGACGTAAAATGATGGCATTTTTGTATGATCTTAAAGAAGAAAGACGTGAAAAAGAAGGTCTTGAAGCATATAGAGCAAGAACACAAGGTATCAACCATCCACTTATTGAAAAGATATTCAATGTCTATGCTCCAAAGTATGCAGATCGTGCAAAAGAACTTGGTACTAAAGGTGGCTACACAAGAGTCATAAAAACAGGTACTCGTCGTGGTGACGCTGCAGAACTTGCTATTGTTGAACTAGTTTAATTGGAGTAAATAGTTTATGGATCAAATGCAAGATGCAGAGCAAATAGTTATTGATTGGCTTACAGCAATATCACTTAGGCTGGATGCAAATCATGCGGTGCTTGATCTGATTGAAAAAACATTAAAAAAGGCGAAGATAGAACTTGAATATGCAAGATTTTCTTCGCCATATTTAATTAAACTCACAAGTTTTTTAATTAAAATAAATGATAATAAAACTTTACGAATATTAAATAAAAACTTAAAATTAATAGGTCTAAAAAAAGATAAAGATATATTAAAAAATATTACAAAATCAATTGAAAAAAATTATTTACAAAATATAACTTTAAGAATAAATAAAATATTTGAACTTGACTCATATTTAGAAGAAGTCGGTGAAAATATTGAAATAAGTAAGTATGTTATTCATATTTTGGATAATTTGAAAAAATGTACTGAGTCGGAAATAAAAATAGATGAGTATTATCAAAACTATTTAAAAAATTCTTTTGGTGTTGAATACTCTGTAGATGAGGGGAAATATGAAAAATAGCAATGTAAATGATTTAGTGGTAAAATTAAAAAAAATTGATGATGTAGTAAATGAGATTTTAGATACTTTTGATAATTAACACACTTTTTTATAGGTGTGTTTTTTAGTAATTTTTACTATTTTATTTTGTTTTTATTTTTATTTAGGTTATACTATAATAAATTTTGTATCTATAAAAAGGAGTAAAATAATGCATATTATTCCTAGAAAAACCAAAGTAAAAATGGAGATCATCAAAAATGTCACACTTTCTGATGTCATTTTTGCTGTAATAGGTGTGGCAGGCGCACTTGGTTTCTTTTTAAGTAATTTCGCTGGTGGACTCAACTACTGGATAGGAATTGCCTGGTGCGCTATTATCGTATCACTATTTTTTAAGATAAGTGATGATATGCGTCTATATCAAACACTTGGCTATTTATTTCGTTTCTTGGCTCAACGAAAAAAATATTCATTTAATAAAGCAAAACATAATTCTCCTGTTCAAGAAATTATTCCTTTCACAGGTCTTTATCAAGATAGATACATAGATTTTAAAGAATATTATGCTCAAGTCATTGAAATTCAGCCTATTGTATTTAGTCTTTTAAATGAATATAAGCGTAATATGGTTATAAACACTTTTGCCAATGCAATAAGAAGACTTACAAATGACCAAATGGCAACACTTGTTAAATTAAATAAGGCGATGGTGTTAGATAATTATATCTATGGTGAAGATAGAAAATATGATAACCTGCTAGAACTACAGTATGAAGGGGAGATTACTCAAAAAGAAGTTGAAGTTCGTGCGGGCATATTTGAAGAACGTGTTTCTCAAATGGAAAGACGAAATCGTGAAGAAAAGATTTATAAAGACTATTTCTATCTCGTCGTTTATGATAAAGATAAAGAATTGCTTGAAAATACAGTAAATGGTATTATAACTACTTTACTTCAAGCAGTAACGCCAATAAATTCAAGACGTTTAGTTGGAAAAGACCTACTTGTTTTCTTAAAAGCAAATTATGGTAAGGAATTTGATGAGCGTGAACTTGATGCCGTTTCAATGAACAAATACTTTGAGTGGGTTGTTCCAAAGAAGATAAAATTTCAAGCATCAAAAGTGCTTTTAGATGGCAAACCATATCGTCAATTTGTTATCTCTGATTATCCAATTCAAGTTCCAGATGCCTGGGGTTCCTCATTTTATCTACTTGACCGTACAAGAGTTGTAACTAAAATTAAACCTCAAAAAAAATATGAGTCCGAAAAGGCAATAGATAAAGCCATAATGGAAATGGAAGCAAAGTTTGCTAGAAGTTCTTCTACAAGTCGTCAGATTGAAAATGAAACACACCTAGAAACACTTAAAAATTTGCTTGTCAATCTTAAAAACAACAATGAGCAACTCTATGATGTCAATACCTTTATTATGTGTGAAGACCCAGCAAGAAAAGAAGTTCGTGCAATACTAAGACAGGAAGGCTTTAAATACAGCGAAATGTTTGGACGCCAAGTTGATGCTTTTGTAAGTAGTAATATCTCGATGCGTGACAATATTGAGGAATTTAAACGCGGTATACCTACAACATCACTTGCGGCAATTTTCCCATTTATTTCAGGTGCTCTTCAAGACCCAAATGGTTTTTATATTGGCGACAATGAATTCCCTGTATTTGTGGATTTCTTTATGCGTAATCGTGAAAGAGTTAACTCTAATATGATGATTATTGGTAAGTCTGGTTCTGGTAAATCATATGCGACAAAAACTCTACTTGCAAATTTTGCAGCGGACAACACAAAAGTATTTATTTTGGACCCAGAAAACGAATATACAAATCTTGCAATCAATCTTGATGGTAAAGTTATTGATGTAGGTTCATCGCAAATGGGTATTATCAACCCATTCCATGTTATGACTACACTAAAAGATGATACTTTGTCACTTACAGCAGAACGTGATGAAGAAGGGAATATAATTGATGAAGAATATGATTCCAGCGATACTTTTGCACAGCACTTGCAGTTTTTGGAGCAATTCTTTAGAGTTATTTTGGAAGGTATTGAATCTGACCCATTCGAACTTTTAAACTCAATTGTGGTTGACCTATATAAGAAAAAGGGCATAGACGGAACAAGTAACTTCACCACACTTCCAGTTGATGCTTATCCAACTTTTGACGACCTTTATGACCTTGTTCTTGAAAGATTAAAGACTGAGAAAAATGAATATGTACTAAACAATCTAAATGTCGTTGAAACATATATCAAAAAGTTTGCAAAAGGTGGGCGTAATAGTAAACTTTGGAATGGACCTACAACACTTGAAACGAAGGAGAATTTTATTACATTCAACTTCCAGTCATTGCTTGCAAGTAATAACCAAGTTATAGCAAATGCCCAAATGCTTATTGTATTTAAGTATCTTATGAATGAAATCATTAAAAATAAGGACTTTAATGCAAAATACAATGTCAATCGTAAAATTATAGTTGCGGTTGATGAAGCGCATATGTTTATCAATCCAAAATATCCAATAGCACTTGACTTCATGGCGCAAATGGCTAAGCGTATTCGTAAGTATGGCGGTATGCAAATAGTCATTACACAAAATATCAAAGACTTTGTTGGTTCGGCAGAAATTGAAAGACAATCAACCGCCGTAATCAACGCCAGCCAGTATTCTATGATATTCTCTCTTGCACCAAGTGATATGAATGACCTTGTTGAACTTTATCGAAAGAGTGGTGAAATTAACCAGCAAGAGCAAGACACCATAGTTACAGCAGGTGTAGGTCAAGCATTCTTAATCACAAGTCCAATGAACAGAACTATGGTACAGATTGTGGCGTATGATTATGTGCGCAAACTCTTCTCATAAAAAATCAACAAAAAACTTCGAAATACTGCGTTTACTGGCGTGTTGGACTAGACAGTCATTTACGAATATGTAAACTCCTGCCTAGTCGACACGCCGAGCCTTGTCTTTCTTGTTTTTTGTTGATTTTTTATCTTTCTACTTGTCGAGCAACACTTCGAGCCTAGCATACGCCTCGCAATTTTGCGTTTTTTAATATCTATATGTGAGCCTCGTTACTGGGGCTATTTTTGCGTTTTTTAGCAATGCAATAACCCCTGCGTGTTTTGACACCGCTAGCCTTGTCTTTCTTGTTTTTTGTTGATTTTTTATCTTTCTATTTGTCGAGCAACACTTCGAGCCTAGCATCCGTCTCGCAATTTTGCGTTTTTAATATTCATATGTGAGCCTCGTTACTGGGGCTATTTTTGCATTTTTATTACACTTGTCGAGCCTCGTTACTTTCTAGTTAACACGTCGAGCCTTGTCTTTCTTGTTTTTTGTTGATTTTTTATCTTTCTATTTGTCGAGCAACACTTCGAGCCTAGCATCCGCCTCGCAATTTTGCGTTTTTAATATCTATATGTGAGCCTCGTTACTGGGGCTATTATTGCGTTTTTTGTTGTTTGTTTTTAAATATAAGCATATACTATATTGTCATTGTGAGGAGCGTTAGCGACGCAACAATCTCAACCGATTTTTTGTCCAAGGTTGCTGGTTTTGTAACTAAAGTTTTTCGTACATATGGTTATGATTTGTAAAAAAAACAACCAATACTCTAAAAAAATAAAATTAACTATTGAATTTTTATAGATGTTTTGTTATACTATATATAAATTCGGAGGGGTTATATGTCTGATTTAGATAAAACACAACTTTCAGAGGCATTACTAAAAGATATGAAAGATTTTGCTAGGACTGGTGAAGATCCTATATTTTGGCTAGTCAATGGCAAAGATGTTTCTATTGATGAAATAATTACAAGAATGCAATCAGCAAATATCGAATCTGTTGTTGGATTGGGTTATAAAACAATGGACCAATGGAGCAGGTCTAATCCACCACGTGCGGTTCGTAAATCTATTGCACCAATAACAAACACAGATAGATACTCATCTTTTGCTCTTATTGAAGATGCAAGTCATTATGGGAAACTTCGTTATCCATTAGTTGCTTCATATGCTGCAAAAAATTTATTTTTTGGAACAAAAACTTTTCCTGACTATTCTCGTTTTATAAACAGAATAAGGTCAGCATACAAAGTAAAAGTTATTGAAAAAAATGATTCTGGTGAATTGTTCAGTTACAAAAGAAAAGGCAAAGTTAGTGCAATGCTAAAAAACATAGGCTATGGTGCCTTAAATTTATGCAGAAAATTGTTCAAAAAGCAAATTTTCAAACCAAGTGCATCATATAAAGGCAAAATTGTAATCAATGGAAGCATTGCAGTTGGTGATAATAATAGATACAAATTTTCTCAACAGGAAAAACTAACAAGGATTATTTACGCACTTACAAAAGTTACTTCAAAAGATATAGCAAAACAAAATAAGATAAATTTAGATAATAGGGTTATGGCTTATGCAAACCTTCTTGCAAACGTGCTTGTATGCCGAGCAATAAACTATGGTAGCAATAATGCAAATCGTATTGTTGAAGCAAGTTTATCTCTTCAAATGTGCAACACTTTAGCAGGACTTGAAATTGACTCACAAACACTTAAACAGGCAAATGATATTGCAAAACAAACCGCCTTATTTACAATAAACAAACTTGGAATATCCAAAAATGAAATTATGACGGCTATGCGCGCAACTGGTTACGAATATCACACAGAGCCAAAAACGGTTATAGATGCACTTGTACCAAGACGTACTCTTGTAAATGAAGATGTTTTTGTTAATCATGCTGAACAACTTTTGGGAATCACACATAATACCGAAAATAAGGCTGAAAAAATAAAAGCAAATGAACAAAACAATACAAATAAAGAAAATTTAAGTGCATCACAAAAACATGAAAAAGAAGCACTTGATAATCCGCCACCTCCTGATGTGATTTATATGGGACCTCCAAAAGAAGATAATCAAGAGAGTGTAAATGTCAAGGAAGAAGATGCATTAAACAATCCAAAACCTGATGATGTAATTTATCTTGGAACCACTAAAGATGAAGGTATAGATATTAACAATACAGATGATTTAAAACAATCAGATGAAACATATACTGCGAATTTTAACACAGATGATATGATTGAATATGCCGAAATGGTTAGTGATTTATATTCAGAAGGAACACCTAAATCAAAAGTTCAAACATTGGCAGAGCATACAGGTGTTAGAACAAAAGATGTTTATATAACAAAGGCTTCAGCAGAAAAATATATCGATAGAGTGGTACTTTCATCAATTAGAAAAGATATTGATAAAGATTTAAATAAAATAGACTCAAGTGAAGATACTTCAATAGTTACACAAAGAGCAAAAAGAAGATATAATTTCTTAGAGCATCTTTACACATATTATGATAGAAACAAAAACGAAGATAGCCAATCTTTGCAACAAAAAGTTGATAAAGAACTTGATTCTATCGAAGTCGGCGACAATGTTTACGCACATTCTTATGCAAAATCAATGATAGATTTAAGACATAGCATAGTGGATGACATTTTTGGTGAAAATGATAAAATTATCAAACCAGAAGGTAAGGAAATTGCAGGACTCGTCAATGACCACACAGAAAAGAAATATAGTGCAAAACTTTCAGCATATGTCAAAGGTGCATTAAAGAAATGCTTAAGGACTGTATTCAAAGAAATTGACGGCAAAATTTTTGAACAAAAAAATTTGGTTGAACCAGATTCATCAAAATAATTTAATGTAAAAAACTCTCTAAAGTTAGAGAGTTTTTTTGTCATTCTGAGCGACAGCGAAGAATCTTTTCACTTTATGCTTTGTTATCAGAATGGAACACATCGCAAATTTTGTGGGTGACAAGGTCTTCTATGCCTTTTTGAACACTTCCAAAGTATGCTTTTGTGTCAACACTTTCTGGGTTTTCCTTAAAATAATTTCTAAGTTCCCTTGTGGTTGCCATTCTTATATCAGTATCAACATTTATTTTGCATATATTGTATTTTGTGCAAGCCTTTTCAAGCATAGGTTCAGGTACCCCTTTTGCACTTTTAATATTTCCGCCAAGTGCATTTATGTCCAAAATTGTTTGCTCGTTTACACTTGAAGCACCATGCAAAACAAATGGAAAGTCAGGAACAAGATTTTGTATTTCTTCCAATATATCAAATGCAAGTTTTGGTTCGCCAGCAAACTTATGTATTCCATGACTTGTGCCAATTGCTATTGCAAGTGAGTCAACGCTTGTTTTTTCAACAAATTCCTTTGCCTCACTAGGTGAGGTGTATAAACTTTCTTGACCTATATGCTCGTCTTCTGTGCCCAGAAGCCTACCAAGTTCTCCTTCAACCTGTACACCATAACTATGTGCTAGGTCGACAACTTTTTTTGTAAGTGCAACATTTTCTTCAAATTCAAGTGCACTACCATCAATCATAACACTATCAAAACCAAGGGAAATGGCTTTTGCACAAATTTCATAATCTTTGCCATGGTCAAGATGAAAAAACATTGGTATATCATATGCTTTTTTGCTTGCAGATATAAAACCTTTTACATATTCATCTCCCATGTACTTTAATGCACCACTTGATATTGCAACAATAACTGGTGAGTTGTTTTTTTGTGCAGAACTAAGTATTCCTTTCAAACTTTCAAGGTTGCAAAAATTAAAAGCACCAAGGGCATAACCTTTATGTATAGCGTCTTTATAACAATCAACTAATTTCATATTATCTCCATAAATATTATATATTTTTTTGTTTATTTATCAAATCATTTCTATTATTTTTTCACAGTACATAAAATATACTATGAAAAAATATGTTGTCCATGTGTCAATACTTTTATTATTTATAATTTTTTGTTTTATTTACAATTTTTCATATGGCAAAACAGCACAAAATTTAATGTGCTCTCAAATTGAATATGACTATTTTTGTCTTGAAACAGATTATTACAATGCAACGTTGCGTTTTGGTGTGCGAGAAAGTTATTTTAGACGCGATATGATAAGAACACAAAAAAAACAATATGGTGTTTTAACAATAAAATTTTTTGGCGATGTACCTTATGCACAAAATGTAGTTGCAAGGCTAAAAATACGTGACGAAGAAATAATGTGCATACTGGAAAAAAATCCTTTCGATTCTAGTTTTATGTGTGATATTGAAAGGGTATATAAAGCGGACAAAATTTTGTTATATGTAGATAATGTAGATTTTCAGTATCACGACCTTACAAGTGTTACTAGTTCATTCAATGCAGATTATAGTAAAGCATTAGATTTTTCTTTTAAAACGTTAAAATCTTTTATAGACGAAAATAAAGATGCTGTTGAATGCTATTTGACAATACGACAAAGTGAAGATAACCAGCAATATTTATGGTATTTTGTAGCAGTTGGTAAAACGCAAACCAAGTTTATTCTTTTTGACCATAATTTAAATATCTGCTTAATGTCTTGATTGTTTTCTGGTTTTTTGCTAAACTAACTCGGTTAGGAGGGTTTTATGCAATCAACAGAAAAACAAATAGAAAAAGCCTATCTTGTTGGCGTTGTATTTTCAAATAAAGATGATGAACTTTACAGTTTGACGGAATTAAAAAATTTATGTGAAACAGCGGGGCTAAATGTAGTTGGTAAAAATTGGCAATATGTTAGGCAGGTCAACCCAGCAACAATAATTGGAAGCGGAAAACTTGAAGAAATAAAAGCAGAGATTGTTTTAAACGGTGCAACTGTCGTTGTTTTTGACTGTGAACTCACCGGCTCACAAACTAGAAATTTGTCAGACTATTTTGGTGTAAAAGTCATTGATAGAATAACACTAATTTTAGATATATTCGCTCAGCGTGCAATTTCAAGCGAAGGGAAACTCCAAGTTAAACTTGCACAACTTAAATACAATTTACCAAGACTTAGTGAAATTAAAGGCACAAGCGGAAGGTTTGGAAGCGGTGGCGTAGGTATGCGTGGGCCCGGTGAAACCAAACTTGAACTTGATAAACGTTTGGCACGTCTTGAAATACAAAAGTTAGAAAAAGAAATAGATAAAATAAAAAAGAATAGACAAGTTCAAAAGAAAGCCCAAAACACAAGCGGTGTTTTTAAAGTTGCAATTGTAGGCTATACAAATGCAGGTAAAAGCACACTTTTAAATTTAATAACAAAGGCAGGTATTTATGCCGATGATAAACTTTTTGCAACACTAGATACAACCAGTCGAAAAGTGTATCTTGCCCCAAACAAAAGTATAGTGCTAACTGACACAGTAGGGTTCATTTCAAAACTCCCACACAATCTTATTGATGCTTTTAGTTCCACTTTAGAGTCGGCAAAAGAAGCAGACCTTGTACTTCATGTCATTGACGCAAGCAATAAGGACTATAAAGCACAGGTGGGTGTAGTGGATGAAGTTTTAAAAAATTTGGAAATTACATGCCCACAAATAAGAGTGTATAACAAATGTGATAAGGTTATAGAAAGAACAGAGCATGACGGCCTTTATATCTCTGCCAAAAACAATATAGGCATTGATGACCTTAAAGACAAAATCTTATCATATATGCAGTAACACAATTTTATTAAAAACATATAGTGATATGAGCATATGAAAAAATAACCAAAGCACAAAAGATAAAAAGATTTAATTCTTTTATTAAAATACATAAAAAGGAGAATACATATGAATCTTTTTGGCGGCTTTGGAAATTTCGGTCGTGGTGACAACAACTGTGTATGCAACTTAGTATGGCTCTTGTTCTTGCTTTCAATTTGTGGCTGTGACACACAAATGTTTGGTGGCAATGACTGTGGCTCATTAATACTTATACTTTTGTTATTATCATGTTGCGGCTATGGATGTAACACACCTTGTGGAAACAACTAATCTTACATATGAAATCGCACCAAACTTGGTGCGATTTTTATATATATAAGTTGTCTTGTCGAGGCATAGCCCAGATATCTCATCTTGAGATATCTTATTTTTTTCCTAAACTTCCTTTAATTCGACAAAACAAGTCAACATAATTTTGGGGTGTTATCAAACAATAAAACTGAACAAAAAGTGGTGTCAACAATATTTTTTTGTTATTTCGTTGACAAAAAAAATGTTATAGTATACACTCTATTTGTTTAATTTAAACTAGGAGCTTTAGTATATGAAAAAATCGATAAAAAAGGCCTGTTCAGTAGCATTACTTTTAACATCTACAGTGGCCCTTACTGGCGCAAATGCGCTTGTTGTTGACAATGTCACAAAAAATTATAATGCACAAGTTTATGCCGATCAATATACGAATTCGCCATATGTTACACTTAATATTCCAGAACATAGTGACACGGTATTTCTTGGCGAAACTTACAATATCCCTCAGCCAACATTAAAAGATAGTGCAGGAGAACTAATTGATGCAGACAGAATAGACATAGTGGTTACAGACTCAGTTGGTAGACAAGTTGATGTTGACGGAAATTCATTTGTAGTCAATGGCATAGGTGAATATACAATAACCTACAGTGTTGGATATAGGGAGACAACCTATACAACAGACATAACAGTAACTGCAAGTGTAAGTGAAAACACTGTTGAAGTTGTTTCAAACACAAATCGCACTTTGCCAGGTGATGTATATTTAAGTTACACTGGTAACATATATATTCCAACTGCAGAAGTCGTTTTTGCTGACGAAGATTTAGCACAAGAATATACAATCACAACCACAGTCACATCACCAAGTCAGGAGCGTGTAAGTTTTGATACTGAAACTGGTCTTTTGGATCCAGAGCATCAACTTGAAGAAGGAACTTATAGTGTAACATACACAGCACGCACCACAGAAGGGAACATCTACCTTGATAGTTTAACCGAAGAGTTTACAGTTTTAAGTGACACAGCATTTGAAAGCAAATACGGTGACATTGATTACACTCTTTCATTTGACTATTCTTCAACAGCACCAACCACAGCAGATATTGGTGATGAACTTGTTTTACCACAAGCAACTGGTAGAATTGGTTCACAGCAAACTCCAGTTTACTACACAATTCAAGCATATGTGTATATTGACGGTAGAACATATGAAGTTACAAACCAAACCATTTCTACAAACGAAGATGGCGAGTATGTATTTACAGCCCAGAAAAAATATACAATAAGTGGTCAAGAGTACACAGTTACAAATGGTAGATACCAATTCTATTATAATGTTACCGACGCACTTGGCAAAAGAGCAGAAAGAACTGGTTTTACAATAAGCGGAGTAAAAGATACACAAAGACCAACAATTATAGTAACCGACCCATATAGTTTGGATGCTACAGAAAACATTGAAGACAAGAGTTATAACCTTCAAAATAACTTTGAGCTTGGTCAAAATGTTATCTTAAAAGCAGTCTATGCAGAAGACCTTGCTGATGATTTTTCAGAGCTTAAAATAGAGAGATATATTCGTAAATCTGATCAATCGTCCAAAGAAGAAGATATCTACAATGATAGTACACGCACAGAGGAAAATGTTTTTACAAAAGATATAGTCTTCAATAGAACAGACAATTTTGCTTTTGATGCCGAAACAATGATAGATGCTGGGGACCTTACAGATGGCACATATACAGCATATTATAGAGTAACCGATAGTGCCGGTAACACCGAAACAATAAACTATACTTTTGTTGTTGATAAAAATTTCAGTTTTGCAGAAAACGATATAAAAACATCTATAGAATTTCAAGACACATTCCCAGTTTCTATAAACAGAGGGGACAGAGTTATTTTCACACAGCCACTGGCATCAAATGATAATGATGACAGGCTTGAAACAAGAGTATACTATAAGTTTGATAATGCTCAAGGTTCAGGTTGGGAGGCTTGGACACTTCTTGAAGTAGATGAAGACGGGAACTATGTAATACCAACCGATGTTGAGGGTGCAAAATCACTTACAATTCGTGCAATGGCAATTTCAGATGCACCAAAGACAGAACTTGAAACCAATGTTGACGAAACAGCCGATATTTCAAATTATCTTGATGAAAATGGAGACTCAATTGGTTTTAAATACGGTTTTGATGAAGTTAAAATCACAATAAGAGACAATCAAGATAGTGAGGCACCACAAGTTGTCACAGTTGGCGATTGGGAAGGTTCATATACACAAAATAGCGATATCACCATTCCAACACTTACCGTAAAAGATGACCTTATCGACTATGTTGATATAGATTTAAAAATTACACACACCACAAAAGTTGATGATAAAACAGTAACTCAAGATTTCTATGCTGAAAATGCTGTGCTAATGACAACTAAGGATCTAGGGGACCCAACTAGAGGTCAATTAACTTTTAGTGGCGCAACATTCTATGCAAACCTTGCCGGAACATATAACATAGTATACGAAGTTACCGATGCTGCAAATAACAAAATTTGCGTATACCAAAGCATAGAAGTAACTGAAAATGATGTTCAAACACAGCCACATTTTGGTAATCTTCCAGAAAGTTTAAATGGTGGAACTCTTGAATTTGGTGAAACTTTAACACTTCCAATTCCAGAACTTCCAGTTGGTGATTATGGCTACAATGTAAACTATCGTGGTCCAGTTGGCAGTCAAGTAAATAAAGAAACATTCACTGCTAAGCGTGAAGGCACATACACAATTGTATACACATTGTTCCACAATGATAACCCTGAGGAAATTTTGGATACCAAAGAGTTTGTTTTGGAAGTTAGTGACTCGCAAGGACCAAATGTCCGTGTAGAGTGGGATCTTGAGCCATCATATGCTGTAAGAACATCAGTAATGATACCAGTATTCACAGCAAGTGACGCTTCAGGAATAAATCTAGCAGATTCAACAATAGTTATCTCATCCAATTCATTCAGAAGAACAATATATGGTGATGACATAGCAACAGAGTTTGAAAATGGTGAAGAGGGAAGACTTTATGTTCCACTAAACTACAACGAAGTTTACACAGTAACTTACACAGTTTATGATAATTCAACCGCTAGAAATTCAACAGTTGTTACAAGAACAATTCGTGTTGGTGACCTTGTTGAACCTACAATAATTCTTCCAGACAACTATGTTTCAACAACTGTTAAACTTGATACAACACTAAGATTTGATACCAAAGGTATATCTGTCACAGATACAAATGGTGAAGGACAATCAGTTACAATTGATTCAAGCAAAGTTGTCATAACAATTGAAGGTCCAAATGGTGATCTTGAAAATGTTCATGTTGATGATGATGGTGAAGTTATAAACGATGGCATATTTGAATTTGATATTGACACCGCTGGTGAATATACAGTTACAATAAGTGTAGAAGATGAAGCGGGCAATGAAGGCACTATAAAAAGAACATTCACGGTTAATGATTCAACAGTAACTCCACTTTCTGACAATGAGATAATAACAATAGTTCTTATCTGTGTTGCAGTACTTGTTCTTGCCGGTGCAGTTGTATATGCAATAATTTCAAGCAAAAACACAAAGGCTTATAAACAATAATAAAAAATAAAATAAACATACGACATTACACTCTATGCCGTATGTTTTTTTTATTTACATAAAATGCTTTTTGTGATATATATTTTAATATGAAAAAATTATCCGATATTTTTACTACACTTACACATACAGACAAAGATTTTCCAATGCTTTTGGATATGCTTAATCAACCAACTCCAGCGGAGGATGATTTTTTTGCTGTGATGGATATAGCAAAGTATATAAAAGACAACTATATGTATCACGGAACTCAGTTGGAGATAAAACTTTTAAATTTAGATAAAGAAATATTTGCTTATCTTGAATCAAAGGTAAATATAAAAAACAGCAAGCGTGACTGGGATGGTATGTTATTTTATCTTGATAAAGTTAATTATTATTTTACAATTTCAAAAGATGTACTAATTTTTGACGGAGTGGAAGATTTTTATTTATATAGCATGCTTTTTCCCAAAAAACGCATCAGACTTTCTTTTGGGATAGAGCATTGGTATTTTTTAAAGCGTGGTGTGGCATATAAACATAAACAAGATTTTAAAAACGCAATATCAAATTTTGAAAACGCAATAAAATGTGCACCTATGTCAATGTCGCCTTATGAAGAACTTATTGGAGTGTATTTTGAAAAAGGTGATGTGGACAAAGGTAAGGAAATTTTGGACAAATTTTATACTCTTTGTAGAACTCCATATCATTTGGGAGTGTTCTACTATTACACAGCACTTTATTATTATCAAAAAGGTAATCTTTTTGTATCGCATATTTGTATTTGGTATGCATTAAGGTTTGATATCTCGCTGGCAATGAGAAATACACTTGTTGAAAAACTTACTGATATTATGTCCAATGACAATTTAATTGTTGGTGCGTTTGGTACATTGGGATATGAGTCATTAAATGCCAATAGCATTCCAGCATGGTACTCAAAAGAAATATTAAATGCATCTTTAGATATGTATAAGGCTTGCTTTATGTCATCACTAGCCGAGGTAAAATCTTTCAAAAAAAGTTTAAGAAAAAAACTTATGCAATATAAACTTTCGGCATATGTAGAAAGAATAGAAACCAATGCAGAAACTGACAAATATATGTTTTTGCTCGAAGAACCTAGCATTTCACTAAAAGTTGATAAAAAATGGCAAATCATTTACGAAAATGGCGAAACAATAAATAGTGTAGTTTTGGAACTTTTAAGTGAGCAAGATACACTAACTGTAAGTATATTTAAAACTAGCGATGAATTAAATACACTTTATAATGAAGAAATAAAAAAGATGATTTCATCTGGCTGTGAGATAAAAAATGAACAGCAAATAACATCAATAAATAAAAAAACAATTCGCAGTGCAGATGTTTATATGGGTCCAAAGTTTCGTATGAAACTCATATATTTAAAGATAGGTGATAATTTTGTAGTATTAAGTTTAGTTTCAAAAGATAATTCTACAAAAGGGAATTCACTATTACAAGTGGCAAATTCCATAAAATCTTATAATAATATTGAGAAAATAACAAAAAGGGGTAAGTTTTTATAAAAAAATAACTATAAAATTGCTTTAAAAAAACTTGAAATAACTAAAAGATATGCTACAATAGAAATATGAAAAATATTGTTATTTTAGGGTTAGATTATGAATATAATATAAAAGTAGGCAAAACACTTTCAGATAATTTAGGTATGTTTTTTTTGGACTTTAAAGAATATGTTGAATATAATTTATTTTCTACAAAGGATATGCTTGAAAAATGTGGAAAAGAATACCTTTTAAAGCAAGAAAAAAAATGCGTTGAAAGTGCTTCTGAGTTTGAAAATACTGTTATTTGTATGCCATTTAGTTATTTTTTTGAACAAAATGCCTATAAATTATTTAAATCAGCATATAAAGTGTATGTTTATTTTTCCAAAAATAAACTTTCAAAACTGTATAGTGGCGATACAATAGCAGTTGATTTAATTGCTTTTAATGACAGAGATAAAGATTTAACTAATGTAAGTGATTTAAAACTTTGTGTTGGAAATAAAAAAATAACCACAGTTTGTCAAGATATTTCAAAAAATTTAGAGGGTTAATATGAATATAAACAATAAATGCATAAATCATCTTAGATGTTTGTCAGCCGAGATGATAACAAATGCTAATAGCGGTCATCCAGGCGTTGCACTGGGTGCTGCAACAATTTTTTATGCACTTTTCAAAGACCATTATTTTTATGATATAAAAGACCATAATTTTATTGCACGTGACCGTTTTGTAGCATCTGCGGGGCACGTTAGTGCACTGTACTATGCCACAGCATATATGTTTAATTTTGGTTTAAATGAAAATGATTTAAAAAATTTTAGGCAAATAAATTCAGTAACTCCTGGTCATCCTGAATATAAAGTTACAAATTTTGTTGAAACTTCAACAGGTCCACTTGGTCAAGGTGTTGCAAATGCTGTTGGAATGGCAATAGCACAGTCAATGCTTGCCGAGCGCTTTAATGTGCAAAAATATCCTGTGTTTGATAATTTTGTATATTGTTTCGCGGGCGATGGCTGTTTAATGGAAGGTGTTGCGCAAGAAGCCTTGAGTCTTGCGGGAACACTTAAATTAAATAAGTTTATACTTTTGTATGATTATAATAACATAACCATAGATGGCAAAGCAGAAGAAGCCAATGCTGAAAATATAAAAAAGAAATTTAAAAGTATGCATTTTAATGTCATATATGTCAGAAATGGCAATAGTTACAAAAGTGTTACAAGAGCAATCGCAAGAGCAAAAAAATGTGCAAATAAACCTACAGTCATAATATTTAAAACCACAATAGGTTATGGTGCCGAAAATGCCGGCAAAAATTCCATTCATGGCAAACCACTTACCATTCAAGAATTAACTGCACTCAAACAAAAACTAGGTGTAAAGGAAAGTTTTAGTTTACCAAAAGATGTCAAAGACTATGTTTTAAAGACATCACAAAAAAATAGCGATTTACTTGAAAAATGGAATAATATGTTTGCGGTATACAAAACTGCAAATCCAGAACTTTATAAGCAACTGGTTGCATTTATGGCAAATAAACCAATTGATTTTAGTAAACTTATAAAAGAAGATATTCTTCACCAAGATTTAAGTGGTCGTGACGCGAATGGAATTATTTTAAATGATATTGCACAAAAAATGCCTAGGCTTGTTGGTGGAACTGCCGATGTAGCATCTAGCACAAAGGTATATCTAAAAAATGGTGGAGATTATTCTCACCAAAACAAAAAAGGTAGAAACATCCACTTTGGAGTTCGTGAGCATGCCATGGGTGCAATATGCAACGGAATATCACTTGTGCTAACTTCTCCAGTATTTTGTTCTACATTTTTGGCATTTTCAAATTATATGCTGCCACCTATCCGCATGAGTGCATTTATGAATTTGCCAATATGGTTTATTTTCACTCACGATAGTTATAAAATTGGCGAAGACGGACCTAGTCATCAATCGGTGGAGCAACTTGGAACGCTACGACTCATACCAAACTTAAATGTTTATCGCCCAGCATTTACAAAAGAACTTTATGCTTGTTATGACCTTGCACTTTCTTCCACTTGTCCTAGTGCTTTTGTTTTATCAAGACAGACATTAAAATCTCAAGATGCGGACTTTGAGAGCATAAAAAAGGGTGGTTATGTTATCAGTGGAGAAAGTGGAGAAGTTGAAATCTTAGCCACTGGAAGCGAAGTTGAACTTGCACTTAAAGTAAAAGATATGCTTGAAAGCCAAGATATTAGTTGCGTAGTCGCAAGTTTTCCTTGCCTTGAGCAATTTGACAAACAACCTAAGTCTTATAGAGATGAAATATTGTCAAAAGGCAAACTTTTAGTAAGCATAGAAGCATCTGACGACAATATTTGGTATAAATATATCGGCAAAGATGGTTTAAAAATTGGGGTAGATAAATTTGGTAAAAGTGGCAAACCAACACAATTAGATGAATATTACGCAATGACGGCAACTCAGATTGTTAAAAAAATCAAAAATTATTTAAAATAGTGTGAATATTTAAATAATGTTTGCATATATTATATGTGTAGGGTAAATCCCTACCGAGCAAAAGGGTCATAGCAAATGTACAGCGGCTGTGATCCTTTTTTGCTTTTTAAGAAATTTTGCTTAAAATATTTTGCATTTGTCAAAGTATTTGTTATACTAAAAATACATTGGAGGATGCAATGAAAATAGAAATTGTTGAAAGAAATTATGATGTAGGAGTTAGACTAAGAACTCTTTTTGAAAAAAAGATTGAAAAACTAAATAGATATTTTCAAGACACAGCCATTGCCAGAGTTGTTTGTGCAAGTGAGGGTAAAAGGTTTAAACTTGAACTTACAATTATAAACAAGGGCAATATCTATAGAAGTGAAACATATGGCGAAAATATGTATGAAAATATTGACATTGTTTTGCCAAAAATTGAAAGACAAATACTAAAATATTACCAGAAAAATCGTGACAAACTTAAAAAGGGAGCACTTGATGTGCCTACATTTGAGTTTGTTAAAGAAGCACCAAAACCACAAGAAAAAACAATTTACAAACACAAAACCTTTGATCTTGACCCAATTACAGTTGAAGATGCAAAAGAATATCTTGAAAATCTTGAACATGATTTTTATGTATTTTTGAATGCAGAAACTGGAAAAATCAACATACTTTACAATAGAAAAGATGGAGATTTAGGCTTGATTGAATGTAGGTATTAGGATATTAGTTTAAAATAATTTATTTTGTAAATACTCTCACTAGGAGAGTATTTTTTATGAAACAAGTTTATAAATCACTTTTAATTTTTTTTATTTCAACAATATTAGTTTTTGGTGGTTGTAAAGAAGGCAATGCAATAAGTGTAGCATTTCAAGATATATCACAGGTTGGTTCTACTGTTTCTCAAGTAAAAGTAATATACCAGGAAGAAAAAGATTACAAAGGGAAACTTACAGATATTTTAATAAAGATAAGTGAAGATGAAACAAATTTAACTTTCACAATTGAAAGTGGTGAAACATACAATTTTAATTTAATTATTGCTGATACCTACTATAGTATTACTAAACTCATTTCTGATTTAAAACTAGAAAATGCAAACTTTACTAGTTACGAAGATGCGGTTTCAAAAACTTTTATAATTTCATCAAACAAAGATTGCACACTTACTTTCGTTGCAGTGGTGGCGGAAACAAGTGCTGGAGAAAATCTTGTGGATTCTTTTGAAGTTTCAAAACCTTTTCCTGTTGATGTAAAACAAAAAGTTGATTAAAATGTTTGAAAAAAAATTTATAATATTGTAATATAAATATATGATTGATATAAAGAATTTGTATTTAAAGTATATACGTGAATATTATGCACTTTTTGATGTAAACTTGCACATAAATAAAGGTGAAAGTATTGCACTTGTTGGTGATGAGGGTAGTGGCAAAACCACACTTCTTCGCGTGCTTGCAAAACTTGAAAAATATGATAAGGGCGAAATTTATATACGTGAAATAAACTTAAACAAAGTTGATTTCAAAACAGATATTTCGCTTGGCTACATATCTTCTTCTCCAGTATTTTTTGAAAATAAGACAGTATACGAAAATTTAAAATATGTATTAAAAGCAAGGAAAGTAAAACCAAAAGATATAGAGCAAAAAGTCAACTCTGCAATTATAGAGTTTTCTCTTGAAACTATGCGTAACAAAAAAGCCAAGGAACTTTCACTTTATGAAAAATACATTGTAAGTGTAGCAAGGCTATCTTTACGTTCACTTGATATTGTACTTATCGATGATATATTTGAAAAACTTGATGCTGAACAAAATAACGCAATTGTATCGCTAATAAAGAAATTGTTTATCGATGCCAAAATTACTACACTTATTGCAACAAGTGATGAAAACCTTTTAAAAGGTGTTTGTAAACGGTTTATACATTTTGAAAATGGCTCTGTTATAAAATAAAATGTCAAGATTATGTTCCTGACATTTTATTTTATAACTTTCAATATTTAGTATGACAGTTCAGGTTCGGGCTTTTTTAATTTACTTTTTTCAAAAAATGATTTAAGAAATTTCTTTATATCACTAGGTTGTTTAAGTCCTAGTTGTTTTTTTATAGCGTCAGGAATTAAAAACATCAGGTTCTGTTTCACTTTGGAATGTTGTTTTTTAATATAGGCAATTACATCATTACTAAGTTTATATCTATCACTGCAGATATTGATATTTTTTAATCTTGCAACCATAACTGCATAGTTTAAGATAGACTCTGCAGTTCCTGGTGCAATAACTCCATTTGAATGTTTTGGCAGTGGCTGTGCAAAGCCTGTTTTTTCATCCACATAAATTTGGTGACTGCCGTTATTGTTTTTTTGAGGTTTAAAACCACAAACAAGAAGGGCACGTTCAACATCTTTATATTTGTAAGTTGCCATTATTTTTCCACCTCCACAAGTTCAACAATTTTACCTTTAAAATTTAGTTTTGTTTGCTCAAGTGAAGTTGGCTTGGTGTTTTTAACATAGTCAAATTCAAGCATAGAAGTAAGAACATCTTTTGCCATAAACCTTGCATCATCCATACCTTCGCCAAAGGTTACCACACCCATAAGGTCAGGAAAAGTGACATTGATAAATTTTGGATTTTCTTTATCTTTTTCAAACACTGCGGGGAAACTATATTTCATGTTAACTCCTTTGTTAAATTTTAACTCATTAAACAACTTTTGTCAATAATTGCCAATGGGGTTAATTCTTAGACATTTTTATTATTTGTTCGCTCTTTGCATAAGTCTATTTATTGTTTACAATGCTTTTGGAGTAAAAAATGGAGCAAAATTTCGAAATGCTATGTGATAAATTCCTAGAGCATGTTAAAAAATATTCAAATAAAGAAGAACAGCAACTAAAGTTAGAGCATAATGCATATAAAAGTGGCATAATCTCTAAACAAAACTTTGACAAACTTAAATCTGTTAGGGAAGATAAAATTTGTACATTAAATATTTTAGGTTATTACTTTAAAAAATTATCGCTAAAAACAGATGATTGTAATAAATATATAGACCTATTAAAAAGTGTTATAAATTGTATTTCATAAAATTAGCATTTTAGTTAAAAATACATATATGAAAATTTTTGATGAAATAGATGTAGACTTTAAATCATTAGGTTTTAAAGAAACCAAAGTCCAGGATGTTATACTTGGCAGTTTAGATGTAAATGAAGATACAGAAAATTTCAAAAGTGGCAAATATAGAATTGTTTCTTGTCACAATCTATATCTTCATCGCTCATATAGAGAACAGGTGACAAAAAACATTAAAAACATTTTACGAGAATTTTTACGTTTGCACAAAATTAAAAAAGGTGACACAGTACTTGTTTGTGGACTTGGCAATGAAGATATAGTGGCGGATAGCCTTGGCGTTTTGACTTGTAAAAAGATACTAGCAACAAACAATTTAACTTTTCAAGCCAAAAAGCATAATGTGTGTACAATTTGTCCAAATGTTCAGGCAGTTACAGGCATAAAGACTTTTGATATAGTAAATGGTATTGCAAAATCAATAGGTGCTAATTTAATTATTTTAATAGATAGTTTACTTACCGAGAACATAAAAAGACTAGGGCATAGTTTTCAACTTTCAAGTGTCGGTATGATACCTGGTGGAGCAATGGGAAACGTGGATATGATATCTCAGCAAACCATAGGGATACCATGTATAAGCATAGGTGTGCCAATGATGTTAGATTTAAAAGGCGTGGCATCTAACATTAAAAAAAGTATAGTTGTTGCACCAAAAGATATAAAATATCTAGTAAAAAGTTGTTCAACCATTTTAAGTGATGCAATAAATTCTGTGGTGTGTGCATCGCTTACCAAAGCACAATTTTCGGAAACAAAAACTCCATTTTAGCATACCTTACTTATATGATTGGTTTTATTGATAGTGGAGTGGGTGGTTTAAATTTGATGAGCGAGTGTCAAAAACTTTTTTGTGAAGATTTTGTTTTTTTATGTGACAATAAAAATGCACCATATGGAAACAAAAACCACGCCAAACTCTATCATATAACAAAGTCAAATATAGACTATCTAATTAAGCATTATAATATTTCATCTTGCGTACTTGCTTGCAATACTCTTAGTTATACAATTGGTGAAAAATTAAAGTCACAATATGACATACCAATCATTCTTACAAAAATACCAGAAAGTAAAATACAAAATTTGGATGATAGTATTTTATTTTTCGGCACTAAAAATACAATAAAAAAAATTGAAGAAAAATATAAAAATAAAAATATAAAAACACTTTATATAAAAAATTTACCTAAAAAAATAGATAATAATTTAAACAATTTAAATAATTTAGAAAATATATTAAAAAATCATTTATTAAATAAAAAATATTCAAATATAAAAACAATTATTTTATGTTGCACTCATTTTAAAAGTATTCAAAATATTATACAAAAAATTTTACCAGATGTATATTTGGTTGATTATTTAAAAGACATTGCAAATGAGATAAAGCAAATAACGTCATATAAATCATCGTCAACATATCATATAGTATTAACTGATTACAACTATCCGAAATATGTTGAACTTAAAGCATATTATCGTAAATTAATATTTGACAAACAACAATAATTTTATTATATTTTTTGTATGATATGTACTCAGTGTCCAAGACAGTGTAATGTAGATAGAAGTTTTAGCAAAGGTTATTGCAATGAATATGAAAAAATTAAAATTGCAAAGTACTGTCTTTTTAATTTTGAAGAACCGTTAATTAGTGGAAAAAATGGCAGTGGTGCCATATTTTTTTGTGGTTGTTCATTAAAATGTGTTTTTTGTCAAAATTATGATATATCTTCTTTAGATAGAGGTAAGGAAATAAGCGTAGAAGAACTTGCTCAAATTTTTAAGTACCTTGAAAGCATTGGAGCAGAAAATATAAATTTAGTCAATCCCACTCATTATGCGATGCAGATAATTGAAGCACTAAAAATTTATAGACCTTCCATTCCGATTGTTTATAATACTCACGGCTACGAAAAAATTGAAACACTAAAACTTCTTGCACCATACATAGATGTGTACTTGCCAGATTTTAAATATTATGACAACGCTTGTGTAAAAAAGTACTCTAATTGTTGTGACTATGTTGATGTAACAAAAAAAGCATTGAAATTTATGCGTGAGCAAAAAAAAGATATAATAAAAGATGGTAAAATACTTTCTGGTATGATTGTTCGTCACCTTATTATGCCACTTATGACTGACCAAAGCATTTTGATTTTGAGTTGGATAAAACAAAACTTACCAAACACCATGGTAAGTCTTATGGCACAATACATACCGTACGGCATAGCAAATGAGTTTAAAGAGATAAACAGAAGAATAACCAAAAGAGAATATCAAAAGGTAGTTGAAACGTACCTTGATTTAAATTTAACAGGTTATGTACAAGAGAGAGAAAGCGCTGACACTGTTTATATTCCTAAGTGGGATTATTAAATAAATTTTATCCGTTAATCGATTTTGTTAATTCTTTATACTCATTCAAAATTTCAAAATATGCATATTTCACTACACTTGTATATGGTACTTCGGTAGAAGAATATTCTGCAAGTTCATCCAAAATTACATCAATATTTTCAAGGCTTAGTTTGAGTTCCAAAATGTCTGATGTTAATTGACTGTTAAATAGTGCAGAAAAATTTGCTTTTGTTCTTTTAAAGTCACTAGTTATATCACTCAAACTTACTTTTGCCTCTATTTCAGTTAAAAGTTCTGTGTCTATACTTACTGAAAGGTCATATAACTTTTTATATAAATTTTTAAAACATTGCACACTTTCCATAAGTGTTGTTTTTTCTTGACCAGTGCTAGTGGTAGATATTGCCAAAGCATCAAAAGTTAAAGGTATAATGGAACAAGTTGTACCATTCGTTTGTAAATTTTCTTGCACCTTTTTTGCATCGGCTTCGTTTTCATAACATGATGCAAATACATAAAATTTATCTCCTTGCCAAATATATCCAGCACCACCTTGTCTTTTTGCCAAGGTGGCATTTTCTGCGGCGAGAGTTTGTGTGTCTGTTTGGTACAAACTTATTGCATATAAAGTAAAATTATTTTGTTTGACTTCGCCGTCTTTAATTGCACTAAGTCCACTTGTTGTAATAAGACTTGAAAAAAGTTCTGCAAAACTTATACATAGCGCAATGCAAAACATTGTTAAAAGTATTGTGAGTATTTTCGTTGAAGAGCGTGGTTTAATTTTATTTGTCATATAATATTGAACTCCTTTATATTAGGACTTATCATTTATGTGGTTACATTTTATTTTTATGTCAAAAAAAGACAACATATGATTTATTTATTCATAAATAAAATTGCATCACAAAATTTGACAAAATAAAATAATTATAAGGAGATGAAAATGAATTTAAAACCACTTTATGATAGGGTAATTATAAAACCACAAGAAGAAGAGGAAGTTTCTGCAAATGGTATAATACTTCCATCGCTAAGTGATGAAAAATGTTCCACGGGAACAGTCGTATGTGTAGGTGACGGACAAACTTTTGATGGCAAAATGGTTAAGATGCAAGTGGATGTAGGTGACAAAATTTTGTACTCAAAGTACGCTGCAGTTACATATAAATGTGAGGATAAAACATATTTAATTTTACGCCAAGCAGACATCTTGGCAATTATCAAAGGAGAGTAACATGGCAAAACAAATTTTATTTTCGGATGAGGCAAGGAAAAAACTTGAAATTGGTGTAAACAAACTTTGTGACACTGTGAAAATCACACTTGGGCCAAAGGGTAGAAATGTTGTGCTTGACAAAAAATATGGCTCACCACTTATAACAAATGACGGAGTAACCATAGCAAAAGAAATTGAACTTGTTGACCAATTTGAAAATATAGGTGCATCACTTATAAAAGAAGTATCTATAAAGACCAATGACATAGCAGGTGATGGTACAACAACTGCGTGTGTACTTGCACAAGGGATAGTTAATGAAGGACTAAAAAACTTTACGGCAGGTGCCAATCCAATCGCGTTAAAAAATGGTATAAAACTTGCAACAGATTTTGTTGTAGAGCGTTTAAAAGAAATGTCCAAAAAAGTTGACACCGATGAAAATATATCTCAAATAGCAGCAATCTCTGCTGGTGACAAGCAGGTAGGTCAACTTATTTTGCAGGCAATAAAAAAAGTTGGCGAAGATGGTGTTGTAACTGTTGAAGAAGGCGAGGGTATCGAAACTGAACTTAGTGTTGTTGAAGGTATGCAGTTTGATAGAGGATACCTTTCTCCTTATATGTGCACAGATATGGAAAAAATGGAAGCAAACCTTGACCACCCTTATGTACTTGTTACCGATAAAAAAATTTCTTCTATAAATGATTTATTGCCACTTATGGAAAAACTTGTTCAAACAGGAGAAAAACTCTTTATAATTTGCGATGATATTGAAAGTGAAATTTTGGCAACGCTTGTTGTAAATAAACTTCGTGGGGTTTTTCATACCGTTGTAGTCAAAGCGCCAAACTATGGCGACCAAAGAAAAGAAGTATTATCCGATATTTGTACGCTTTGCGGAGCAACTCTTTGCACTTCAGAAACCGCTATGGAACTTTCAAAAATGGATATACAAGACTTAGGCAGGGCAAAGAGTATAAAAGTTACAAAAGATAGTTTTACAATTATTGCGTCTGACGAAAATAGTCAAGATATTAAAAAGCGCATTGAAAGTTTAAAAACACTTCGTGATAACACAAAAAATGAATATGATCGTGAAAAAATAGAAAAGCGTCTTGCAAAACTTAGCGGTGGTGTGGCTGTAATTAAAGTTGGTAGCATGACAGAAGTTGAAATGAAAGAGAAAAAACTACGTATAGAAGATGCACTTTCGGCGACCAAGGCAGGTATGCGTGAAGGAATCGTTGCAGGTGGTGGAACAGCACTTATCAAATGTAGTGACGCACTTAAAAAGTATATTGAAACACTTTCTGGGGATGAAAAAACAGGCGCTAAAATAATTCTTTCAGTACTCAGTATGCCATTAAAACAAATAATAAAAAATTGCGGAAAAGAATACGGAATGATATTACATGAAGTTATGTCATCTAAAGACGAAATAGGTTATGATGCTCAAAACGATAAAATAGTAAATATGTTTGAAAGCGGTATCATTGATCCATTGCTTGTTACAAAAACTGCACTCTTAAGTGCAAGTAGTGTAGCACGTACACTTCTTACCACAGAAGTGCTTGTAACAGATGTTGCTAATGAAAAAGCAGATTAGTACATTTTTGATTTTATTATGCTGTCATTCTGAGCAAAGCGAAGAATCCCAAAGATGTCTCGCTTCGTTCGACATGACACTATTGTTGTGTGCAGTTTTTACCCAGTGTCATTCTGAAAAGTAAAGCGACGAACAATCTAGAAATTTAAATTGCAAAATTAGTTTGGAAACTTTTTCAAATTTATGGTACTATTTTAATATGAAGATTTCATCAGCAAAATTTGTAACTAGCGTTGCAAAAGTTAGCAATATACCTAACGACTATAAAGAATTTGCATTTGTGGGCAGAAGCAATGTTGGCAAAAGTAGTTTAATAAACTCACTTTTGTCACAAAAACTTGCTCGCACTTCAACCACGCCGGGGAGAACACGACTTATCAATTTTTTCCTTATAAATAATGCGTTTTATTTTGTCGACCTCCCTGGTTATGGCTTTCATAGCGCTGGAAAGCAAAATGAAAATTTGTGGGCAACACTTATTGAAAACTATTTAAAATATTCAAAAGCACTAGAACGTGTCTTTATGCTTGTCGATATTCGTCACGCACCAACAAGCCAAGATAAACAAATGTTATATTATCTCACTTATAGTGGCATTCCTTTTACAATAATTGCTACAAAAGCGGACAAAGTAGCAAAATCAAAAGTTAAAAATTATATAAAAAAAATAGCCGATGAATTTTGTATTACATCGGCATCAATCTTACCATATTCCAGTATAGGTCAGCAGGGAAGGGAAGAAATATTAAATATTATTGAACAACATCTAAATTTATAATGAATATTCATCGTCATGTTTAGTTGTTATTTTTTTGTTTTTATCTAAGAAATCAGTATAATTTGCAAGTATTATCTGATCTGGGTGAGATGTGGTTGCAACTTCTTTCCCATCATAGCAATATTGAATTTTTTCAATATCTTCTTCTGTAAAAGTTCTTTGCGTTAAAGGTCCTAGTTGGTAGTACATAATACTTCTGCTTCTATCTTCATCTTTATACAAATCTCTAAAGCCAAGTGTATGCATAAGTTCATGCTTAACAATTGTGGTCAAAACCGACTGGGTGTATTCTTCGTCCCAATATCCTTCTGCCCAATAATTTTCAAGTTCAATGCCAATAGGATATTTTATCTCAGCAGTGTTTTCATCCCATGATATATAGGTTACTCCAGCAGGATCGCTATTTTCACTATAAATTTCATCTATCATATTGAAAGAAATATATTTTAAATCGGAAGGCTTATCAAAATCATTATAATCATATATTGTGTAATTTATATTCTCGCTTATTTCATCAAGTGCGTTTATGCCGTCAACAATATACTCTTTTGTTTGTTCATCCATTTCGCCAAGAACTA
The DNA here is from genome assembly GCA_944376845.1 of uncultured Clostridia bacterium. Classification (GTDB taxonomy): domain Bacteria; phylum Bacillota; class Clostridia; order Christensenellales; family UBA1242; genus UBA5893. The sequence goes on from CALWDZ010000009.1 coordinate 44,964, forward strand.
CAGGAATAGGGTTTTCATCAATAGGAAGACGCAAGATATCTCCTCGGTCTGACTTTAAAAAATCATCTTCATATTTTAAGTATGGGGTATTGTCAACTGGATGAATCATGTCTTCTATCTTGTCTGCATTTGCAGTGATTGCTATAGGCAATCCTATAACAAGTGAAGATGCTCCCACTGTTAAAGATAAATTTAATAATAACCTTTTTGTACTTTTATACATAACTTTCATCCCTCATCCTTTGTTTGTTAAACATTTAAATTTTAAACCTAAATTTGTTAAATGTCAATATATAGAAAAAAAAATAAAAAAAGTATAAAAAAGTTATTGACAATGAGGAGAGAGGTGTGTTAGTATTTAGACGTTATCTACCCCAAGGGGGCAGATATGAACCATGAAAACTGAATAGTAAGTAACAGAAAAGGTTAAATGTTTTGGAAGTTAGATAACAAGAAACGTCAAACAAAGAAACAAAAGAAACGAGTTA
>CALWDZ010000010.1 GCA_944376845.1 uncultured Clostridia bacterium
TAGGCTGAAAAATAACTTGCTTTTCCTGTTCATAACCACCTCTTTTTTGGTGCATCTAATTTTATATTAGGTGTACTTCTTCTGGAAAAAATTATTAAAATTTGTTTTGAAAATAGTTCAAAAGGTGATATTCTTTTAGTAGTTAGACAAAATATATACAAAAAATGTACAAAAATGGTACACCTAATATAAAATTAGATGTACCATTTTTAATTTAAAAAAATAAAAAGTGTCACCCTGAGTGTTCTACCTTGTCGCCCTGAGCGTAGCGAAGGGTCTTGAGATTCTCACGTCGCTTCGCTCCTCAGAATGACACTGGGCAAAAACTGCGCTTTCGGCACAATTTTGCCGTAGTTTACGGCAAAATATTGTGCTTGTTGCTTGTTTTGTGCCCTTTCTCACGGCCAGACGAAAACCGCACTGCGTTGGCGGTTTTGCCGTGACTCTATGGAAGAAATGCATTGCATTTCTTAATATGAGATTTCTCGCTTCGCTCGAAATGACAATAAATATGTTCTGCTTTGTCACCCCGAGCAAAGCGAGAGGTCTCAAGATTTCTTCGCCTTTGGCTCAGAATGACACTGGGCAAACGAAAACCGCACTGCGTTGCTTTTTCAGGGCCCCCAAAAAGTACCTACGGAAACTTTTTGGGGAGAGGAAGAACCAAGCATTAAGGCGATACAAATTGCGTTTAGCAATTTTTAGCCCATAAGCGTAGGTTCTGACGAGTTAACGGCTGACGAAGAGTCTCATCCCCTTAGAGACCCTTTCTCTCCGTCAAAGTGGGCAGTGGTCAGGGTGACATAAGGTTGAGATTTCTCGCTATGCTCGAAATGACAATAAATATGCTCAGAACACTCTAGTGTCAATCCTGAGAATTGCCTCCTTGACGGCTGACGAAGGATCTCTTGTGTTTGAGATTCTTCGCTGACGCTCAGAATGACAGAAGGTTACTTAGAATGACAGAAGAAAATGTCTCAGAACAACTAGTGAACAAATCGGGCTGTTGTCAAGGTGAAATTTTCTTTCTTAATATATCACCTTTTTCTAGTGGCAAGTTTGTGTAGATATATATTTTTTGTTGAACATTTTTCGCATCTTGTAAATCATTGCCGTTTTCATCGGTCATTTTTGTCAATTTTATAGTTTTATTAAAGCATTCATTTGGTGAAAGGACTTCAAGTTCATCGCCTACTTTAAAACGATTGCGTTGTTCAATAAGTGTTTTTTCACCATCACTGTTTTCAATGACGTATGCCATATATTCATATGTTTGTACTGGTGATGATGACTCCAAACACTCCTTATCTTTTTCACCAAGATAAAAGCCAGTTGTATATCTTCTATGACTTGATTTTATTAGTTCATTTTTCAGAACTTCTAAATCTTGCTTTGTTATTTTATCTCCTTTATCAAGTGCACGCCTATAAGCATTTACAACATTTGCAACATAGTAAGGAGATTTCATCCTACCTTCAATTTTAAAACTTGTTACTCCTGCTTGTTCAAGTTCATTGAGATGTTCTATCATCATCAAATCTTTGGAGTTTAAAATATATGTTCCGCGCTGGTCTTCTTCAATTTGGTATTGGTCACCTTTTCGCGATTTTTCTGTAATTGTATACTCCCATCTACATGCTTGTGTACATGCTCCACGGTTTGCATCACGTCCAGTGAGATAGTTAGAAAGCAAACATCTACCGCTGTATGCAATACACATAGCACCATGCACAAATGCTTCCAGTTCAATATCATCTGGTATTTTTGCTTTTATTTGTTTTATTTCTTCAATAGAAAGCTCTCGAGCCAAAATTATGCGCTTAACGCCAAGTTTTGCCAAAAAATTTATTGCATAACTATTTAAAATATTTGCTTGAGTACTTACATGTATAGTAAGACTTGGTGCATATTCACGAATAAACTCGATAATTCCTAGGTCGGACACAATAACCGCATCAACTTTGTATTTAACTAATTCATTTAAATATTCTTTTAACCCATCAAAATCGCTTTCATGTGCCAAAATATTTATTGTAATATAAACTTTTTTACCAAGACTATGAGCATAACGAGTTGCCTCTTCAATTTCATTATCTGTAAAATTGCCAGCAAATGCCCTAAGTCCAAATTTTTTACCTGCGAAATATACTGCATCGGCTCCAAATCTAAATGCCGTTTCCATTTTTTCAAAAGTACCCGCAGGTGCTAATAACTCTGCCATTTTTTCTCCTAATGTTTATTATATAAAACACTAGAAAAAAGTCAATTATTTTAATCTAATTGCCCTTTGAGTACCCCCTATGCCAATGATATGATATATGCCACCAAAAGTATCAAAATTACGTCTTGATAAAAGTTTTTCAACTATTACAAGATCTTTTGGTAAAAATTTAACAGAAATCCCGCAAGAAACATTGACTTTGCGTGGAGTGTTGATTATTTGACATTGAACTTTATACGAACTTAGCAAGTTTGCAAAGTTTATCGTATGTGACCTAGCGCGAAAAACTACGATATAGTAATCCATAATATCCTCCTTTGTAGTCAACTTTTGATATTATTTCATATCATATTACTATATGATTTATTTTGATAACAGTGCAACTACAATGGTAAAACCAAAAGAGGTTATAAATGCAGTACTAGAAGGATTGACAAAGTACAGTGCCAACCCTGGTCGCAGTGGACATAAACTAAGTATGATATGTGCAAACAAAGTTGAATCTGTGCGTGAAAACGTAAAGAGATTTATCAATGCGGACAATGCAGTTTTTACAGAAAATTGTACAGACGCACTTAATCTTGCAATCTTAGGCACAATAAAAAATGGTGGACATATTATTTGCACTTCAAATGACCATAATGCAAGTGCTAGACCAATATTTGAAATGTCAAAAAAATGTGATATAGAGGTATCGGTTGCAACACCAACAAAGCCGGGAATTTTAACTGCTACAGATATAGCAAAACACTATAAAGATAACACCTATTTAGTATGTGTAAACCATATGTCTAATGTAGATGGTGAAATTGCAGATATTGAAAGCATTGGCGAATTTTGTAAAGAGAAAAATATACTGTTTCTAGTTGACGGAGCACAAAGTGCTGGACATTTAAAACTTGATATGAAAGGCTATGGTATAGATATGCTTGCACTAGCACCACACAAAGGGCTTTACGCTCCACAAGGTGTCGGAGTGCTCGGATTTTCTGACAATGTAAATTTAAAACCAATACGCTTTGGAGGCACTGGCACAGAGGGCGAAAATTTATATCAGCCGACAACATCACTTGAAAGATATGAAAGCGGTACTCTTCCAACTCCAAACATCTTAGGACTTGGAGCCGGACTGGAATTTGTAAAGAGCCACTTTGATGATATAAATGCTAAACTTGATGATCTCTCTACTTACTTAAACTTTGAACTAAGTCAAATAAATGGCGTAAAAGTATATACACATCCAAACAACGCATATGGTGTGATTGGTTTTAATGTAAAGGACTTTGGTTCAACTGAAGTCAGTCAAATATTGAGCGACAAATACGGGATATGTGTACGCGGAGGGCTACATTGTGCGGGACTTAAACACAGATTTTTAAACACTTTGGAGCAAGGTGTTGTAAGAGCATCACTTTCGTATTTTAACACCTTTACCGAATGTGAAAGATTTGTTAAAGCAATTAAACAGATATCCAAACTTTAGATATAAAAAAACTTGCCAAAAGGCAAGTTTTTTTAAACAATTTGTTATTTTCTATTTGCAAATACGCCAACGATACCAGATAAGAGTGTTCCAAGACTAAGCATATAGAAGCCAACACCTGGCATTAAGATGGCTGACAAATAGTCATTGACATTACTCTGTGATACACAGTATACAATACCAAGAACAATTGCGACTAAAGCCAAAAGTAATTCAACTATTGCAATAAGTTTTAATACTTTGTTCCAGTCTATTTTGCCAATACCAATGAAGCCCAAAAGATAACAAATTGCATACAAACATCCAAGCACTAATGCAATTAACAACAAAACTTCACAAACTGTCCCAAGTGCAGCATTGTCGCCGGCTTTTTCAGCGAAAATGCCAATGCCGTCAAGAGTTTGTGTGGTGTTTGTAATATCACTTGTTATTTGTGGAACCCACATGGCAAGGAAAATACCTATGAAAGCCACAACTACAAGTCCTATTGCAATGATGTTTGTAATAAGTCTTTTCTTCTTCATCATTCCTCCTTGATAATATTTTAGCAACAAACAAAAATTTAATCAACTAAAATACGCTTATTTTGCATCATACCAAGTTTTACCACTGCCTATACTTACAATTAGTGGAACTTTTAAATGTGCTACATTTTCCATACAAGATTTTAATATGTCTTTTACCATTTGCTCTTCACCTTTAGCACAATCAACAATAAGTTCATCATGAATTTGTAAAATGAGTTTAGATTTTAATTTTTTTGAACTTAATTCTCTATCAACTTTTATCATTGCCAATTTTATTATGTCCGACGCACTGCCTTGAAGGGGCATATTCATTGCCACTCTTTCACCAAACTGCTGCATATTTTTATTTAAAGAATGAAGTTCGTTTATTTTCCTAATTCTTCCAAACATTGTTCTACTCATTCCGCTTGCCCTTGCAGAAGCGACATTTTGTGCCATATATGTTGTTACATTTGGATAAGTAGCATGATATCTATCCATAAAAATTTTGGCTTCTTTTGCAGATATCCCCAATTGATTTGATAATCCAAAAGCACTAATTCCATATATAATTCCAAAATTTACTGCTTTTGCTGAAGAACGTTCACTTTGCGTTACTGCGTTCAAGGGTTTTGAAAATATTCTAGCGGCTGTTGACCTATGGATGTCCTCACCATTTAAATACGCTTCAATCAAATGTTCGTCACCGGAAAAGGCAGCAAGAAGCCTAAGTTCAATTTGGTTATAATCGGCTGAAACAATTGAGCCATCATCAAAGCGAGAAACAAAAAGTTTACGAAGATTTCTACCGTCTTCTTCTCTAATTGGTAAATTTTGCAAGTTTGGTTCACTTGATGAAAGCCTACCTGTTGCCGTTAAAGTTTGATTAAAAATTGTGTGTATACACTCACCTTTTTCACTGACAAGTTTTGTATAAGGGTCTAAATAACCACTAACCAATTTTTGTACTTTACGATATCTTATAAGTAAAGGCACAATAGGATGTTCATCTATAAGCAAATTTAAATATTCAATGCTTGTAGAGTGCTTTTTGTTGTTAAAATCACTTAGTTTAAGTTCATCAAATAAAATGCTTGCAACTTGTTTTGGTGAATTTAAATTAAAATCTTTATTTGCATATGCATAAATTTCGTTTTGAATATGTTCTAGTTCTGATTTATATTTTTCAGTCAATTCACTTAAGTGGTTACTATTTATATAAAAACCATCTTTTTCCATTTTATAAAGTACATATGTTAAAGGAATTTCTATGTTGTTATAAACAAACATCAGTCCCAATTTTTGCATTTGGTCTAATAAATCTTGCCTCAAAAAACCAAATTCTTGAGTTATTATATCTTTTCCTATCTTTTCACCCGCATGGACAAGATATAATGCAATACTTACATCAAAAACCTCACCCTTTAATTTCAAAAAAACATCATTTCTATGCATGTGAGATTTTAAATCATAAGTTATTTTAACTATATTTTCATCATACAAAATTGGTGTTAAATATTTTAAAATAATATCTTCATCAATAGTTGAAAAAAGGTCCTTTTGAGAAGGTACAACATATACAGCATCATCGTTGATTGAAAATTCAATATCACTTAAAAAATCAAAAGCAAGATATTTTATTTCACCATTTAAAATTGCTTTTAGTTGATTTTCATCTTTAATTTCAATACGGTTTTCTTTTAACTTATGCACCGAAGATTGCAATTCATTGGCATTATCTGAAAATAACTCTTGCCTTCGAAGTAGTGAGCGGAATTGATATTTCTCAAAAAATTCTTTTACACTTGCATTGAAAGGAAAATCATAAACAAAATGTTTTATATTTACATTAATATCGCAATTTGTGTTGATTGTTGCAAGTTTATATGATAGGTATGCATTGTCCTTACCAACAATTAGTTTTTCTTGCACTTTTCCGCTTATTTCATTGATATTTTTGTAAATATTGTCTAAAGTATTATATTTTTTTAAAAGTGTGGTAGCCGTAACTGAGCCTATACCCAAAACGCCTGGAATATTATCTGAACTGTCGCCCATAAGTGCTTTTAAGTCAACTATTTGACTAGGCCCAATACCAAATGTTTCCTTAATATTATTTGCATTTATTTTTTCAACTTCAGTTATGCCTTTTTTTGTAAGCCATACCTCAGTATTTTCATCAATAAGTTGTAAAACATCTCTATCTCCTGAAAGAATAATATTTTTAACACCGCTATGTTTTGCTACTGTTCCAATAATATCATCTGCCTCAATGTCGACCATTTCAAATGTTGTAATATTCATTAAATTTAAAAGAGTTTTAAGTAGTGGCATTTGACCTCTAAGTTCAGTAGGCATTTCTTTTCTTGTGCCTTTATACTGTGCATACATTTCTGTTCTAAAAGTGTGCCTTGAATGGTCGAATGCAACGCAAATATACTCTGGTTTTATTTCAGTAATACATTTAACCAAAATATTTACAAATCCATAAACAGCGTTCGAATATTCTCCGTCTTTATTTGTCAAAAGAGGAAGTGCATAAAATGCTCTATTTACAAGGCTATTACCATCTATTATTACAAGTGTTTCCATATTAAATCCTTTTAGATAAAATAAAAAAACGCCATACGGCGTTTTTTACATAAGCATATTCGTAAATAACTTTATTACAGCCTCACCACCGTCAAAAAGGCCACTTATCCATTCTGGCACTGCTGTTGCAATTATAAATACAACTATTGCCAATACGATTAAAATTATTACAATAAACTTTATTATTTTCCCAGCAAGTCCACCAAAAGCAAACAAACAAAGAAGTGTCATTGCTCCATATTCAACCGCATAGTCAACATAAGGTTGAATGTTGGCTGGAATTGAAAACAACTCATTTGAGCACGCTTCATTAACTTTAAGTAACGCAAGCCCAATTACAAAAGCGGTTGTGATTAAGGTTAAAATAAAAAAATATATTCTCTTCATAATTTTATCTCCCTTTTATTATGATGAATTATATCATAAATTCACCAAATTGTCTATATGTTTAAAATATTTTTTTGTTAACCAATTTCGCGTTCTTTTTCTTTTTTTGTATTTTCTTTTTTTATTTGCTTACGCTCTTTTCTTGATAAATTTGTTTCTTTTTTACCAATTTTTTTCAATTTGTCTACAAAATTCACTTTATTTTCTTTACCAATCAGAAGTCTGGTAATATTTCCCCTATGCATAAACCACATTAAAAAGTATAAGGAAAATAAAATTATTGTAATAACAATGTTATCATGAAATTTATATCCTTCTACAACTGTAAGTGCAGTTATGAATAGAAACGATGTAAGTGCACCATAATCAAAAATAACTAAATACAAAAAGCACACAACAAAGGCAATGATTGCCCAATAAGGCTCTGCTACGGCAAACATTCCAAGCATTGTGGCAACGCCTTTACCACCTTTGAATTTATAAAACACTGGAAAACAATGGCCCAGCACAGCACTTGCTCCACCTATATACAAGCCAACAAAACTTAGTTCACTATTTACATCACCGCCAAACATAAAGAATCCCAGCAGTGCCGGAATTGCTCCTTTTAACGCATCAAAAAATAATGTTAAAAGTCCGGACTTAAAGCCAAAAGTCCTTAACATATTCATTGAACCAGGATTTCCGCTTCCGTGCCTTGTTATGTCATCATGTTTTACTCGTGATATAAGTTTAGCAGAACTTATATTCCCTAATAAATACCCACATAAAATTAAAACAATGTAATTTAAAATTTCCAAATCAGTTGTTATCTCCCTTTGAGCGAGTTATAAAAGTTATTGGCGTTCCACTAAAATCAATAGCTTGTCTAAATCTATTTTCCAAATATCTAAGATAAGAAAAATGCATAAGCGAAGCGTCATTGCAAAATAGCAAAAATGTCGGTGGATTAGAACTTTTTTGTGTAATATAATTTATCTTTAATTTCTTGCCATTTCTATATGGTGGTTCATTTGACAGAATTGCTTCCCCAAGAAGTTCATTTAATTTCCCAGTTGGTATTTTCTTGCTAGAATTGTCATACGCCGACTTGGCAAGTTCAATAACACTACTTAACCTTTGCCCCGTAACCGCTGAAACATATATACTTTTAAAATATGACATAAAGGAAAGTTCATCTTTTAGATTTTTATCAAATTCATTCATGGTATAGGTATTTTTATCAACCAAATCCCATTTATTTATAACAATTACACTTGGCTTACCTTTATCGTTAACATAGCCGGCAATTCTGACATCTTGTTCTGTAATGCCCTGCGTTGCATCAAACACTATTAAAACAACATCAGCACGTTCTATAGCCTCCATTGAACGTATAACTGAATACCCTTCAACACTTTGCTTATCATAACTGCGCTGTCTGCGAAGCCCCGCAGTATCTATCACTGCATATTTATTTTTATTATAGGTAAACTCTGTTGTAGTTGCATCTCGAGTTGTTCCCATCACATCACTTACAACTGCTCTTTCAAAACCTAAAATTTTATTAGTTAAACTACTTTTACCAACATTTGGCCTACCAACAATCGCAATTTTAATAGCATCGTCTGTGTCATTTTCATCTACTTTATCAAGTGAAGATACTATTTCATCTAAAACTTCACCTAAGCCCTTGGCTTGCTCACAAGATATTGGAAATGGGTCACCAAAGCCAAGCGAATAGAATTCATAAGTTTTTTCAACTTCAAAATTATCCAGTTTATTAACAACTAAAATTACTTTTTTGTTTGTCTTTCTCAAAATCTCGGCAACTTCTTCATCTACCTGTGTAAGCCCCTCTCTCCCATCAACGACAAAAACAATTACATCAGCAAAATCAATTGCAATATCTACTTGACTACGAATGGCATCTTGAAACACATCATCACTTTTGATGTCAATACCGCCAGTATCAACTATTCTGAAATTATGTCCACACCATTCGGCATCTGCATATATTCTATCGCGTGTTACACCTGGAGAATCATCAACGATACTGATTCTCTTGCCACAAAGTTTATTAAAAAATGTGCTTTTGCCAACATTTGGGCGGCCAACTATTGCAACTAAAGGCTTTGCCACAATATACTCCTTGGCTAAAAGTATAACACACTACCCAAATTTTAACAAGTTTAATTAAGTGATTTCGTTTTCTTTTTAAGTTTTAAATTTGTTACAAAGTTCTTTAACCAAAAGAAGATTGCATAAGTTAAACATATTATAATAATAGATGTGACCATCATTTCTCCACCAAGCAAGAAATTTGTTTCCATATTTTGTCCAAACATATCAAAGGCTACTATTTCAAAAATTATACTACCGATATATGAACCGCAAAATACTGAACTGATATTTTTAACAAATATTGAAAATATGATGCCTAATATTATTGCCATATACACATAAGGCTGAACAAAATTATACTCAAAGTTAGTCAAATCAAATGCATTATAACAAACAAAAGTAGCGAGTATTATTAAAGAGCAAAGAAGCATAGAAATTATATTTTTTGCGTTTTTTAACTTTGGAAGCAAAATTACAAATGCCAATGTGAAATTAAATATATTTAAAGAAATTTCATAGCCAAAAATATTTATACTTCCAAATAGAGATAAAACTGCTCCCACAAGAAAAAATAATGAAACCAAAAGTCTATTAAGTCCACATATTTTTAATATACTTTCAAAGACACCAAATGCACAAAGTATTGAAAGCACACCCATTAAAACAAAAGACAAATTCATAAATACCTCTTTGTTTTAATATTTGCAAAAAATATTTAAATATGTATTATTTGCACTTTTTGTTGCAATAGGCACAATTTTTCTTTCTTTTTAAACAATGAATAAGAGAATAGAACAATATGATAAAAATGATAACACAAATAACAGTAGTCACATATCCAAATAATTCAGTAATTTTAAAAAGTGTATAAGTAAACATAGAAGTTATATAGGCAATTAAAAATTGAGAAATAATTGAAAATACTGTCCATTTTGTACCCAATTCTTTTTTAAATGTTACCAAGGTGGATATACAAGGACAATAAAGCAGACAAAATACCATAAAACTTATTGCACTTGCGGGTGTAAAATGCACGGCGCTTGACGCAAAAACAATACTTTCGGCAATAGACGAAGTATTTACGCCATTAAAAATTGCTATAGATGACACAATAACCTCTTTAGCAACAAGTCCAGCCATAAGTGCACTCACCGCTCCCCATGAAGAGAAACCTAGCGGAGAAAATACAGGTGCTAAAATTTCACCCAATGTTTGTAAAATGCTTTTTTGCCCAGAGAATTTTACATATGTAAGTGAAAATGAAATATTCTGCAAAAGCCAAACTACAATTGATAATGATAAAATTACACTTCCTATGCGAACCAAAAATGATAATGCACTTTGTAAAGTATAAGATAATGTATGCTTTATAGAAACCTTTTGATATGAAGGAAATTCCATTATAAAAGTTTGGTTATTTGAAGGCAATTTGCTTTTTTCTAAAAACAAACTCATAAGTAGTGCAATGATTACTCCTAAGATATATATTAGTGCAATGATTAAAATATTTTGTGCACCAAAAAACGCGCCACCAATCACCGCATACACAGGTAATTTTGCACTACAACTCATATATGGTGAAAGTAGTGCAGTTTTAATTTTTGCATTTTTATCGCTCATATTACGTGCAGTCAGTGAAGCCGTAGTGCTACAGCCAAAGCCCATTATAAGAGTGTAAACACTTCTACCAGATAGCCCAACATTTTTTAATGTATCATCAAGACAAAATGCAAGTCTGGATATATATCCTGTTTGTTCTAAAATATCTAAAAACAAAAAAAGCATTACTACCTGTGGCAAAAAAGATACAACACTACCTACTCCATTAAATATACCATCTCTTGTAAGTGCAATTAAAAAATCTGGAACATTTTGATTATAAAGAAAATTAACTACATTTTCCCCTATGATATTTTGTATTAAATATCTTAAATTGTCAGACAAAAACTTTCCAACACTAAAAAATGTTAAATAAAAAATTATAAATAAAATACAAAAAAATATAGGCAAACAAAGATATTTATTTAGAATTATTTTATCTATTTTGCTTTTCCCAACTATTTTTTTTGATTTATATTCACAATAAGTTAAAATATTATCAATTTGTTCATAATTTAATTTTATATAATTTTCTAAATTCTTATGATTTTCTTGTAATATGCTATCATTTAAATTTAATAATTTACGATAATATTCGCATCCACAAAGTGCTTTTATTTTATAAAAATCTATCTCATTTGAATTTATATTTGTAAATTCTAGTTTATTTAAAACATCAAACAAACGATTAAAACTTTTCAATTTATTTGCTTTTAAATTTACAACAGTAACGCCCAATTTTTCTTGTAGTTTATTATAGTCTAAACTTATATCATTTCCAACTTCGTTAACCACTATTAAAATTTTTCTTCCTAATTTTATAAGTTCCATTGCAAGAAGTAAATTTCTTCTTAATGTTTGGTTGTTGCAAAGGCAAATAATATAAGAATTTTTGTGTGAAAGAATATAGTCCACAGAAACCTTTTCTTCATAACTATTAGGCGAAAGACTGTATAATCCAGGCAAATCAACAAATGTATGCTGTGTAAATTTTGATTTGGTTTTTGTAAATGATACAGTTACACCATGAAAATTACCTGTATGAACCTTTTCCCCCGTAAGAGTATTAAACAAAGTACTTTTACCGGTGTTTGGATTACCAACTATTAAAATTTCATCCATACACTACCACACAAGAGGCTTCTTCCTTCCTAAGTGAAACCATTTGATTTTTAAGTTCTACAAGCAAAACTCCTTTTCTTAAAGATTTATTCCTAACAATGATTTTTTGCCCACAAAAAAAGCCAAACTCTAAAAGTCTTGTCTTTATTTTTATATCTATATTATCACAGATACTGGCAATAGTATATTGCGTATTAAGATTTGCATCACTTAAGAAAAAATTCTTCATACCACATTGTATGAAGAATTTTTGATATTTATGTTTTATTCATTTTTTAAAAAATCTATAAAGTTTGTAGCATCTGTAAATTGTCTATAAACTGAAGCAAATCTAACATATGAAACTTGGTCCAAAGGCTTTAACATCTCCATAACCATTTCACCAATTTTTATAGATTCAACTTCATGCGTGCTTTCCTTCAATTGTTTTTCTATATCACTTGCAATCGTTTCGATTTGAATTAAACTTACAGGACGCTTTTCACAAGCCTTTATTATTCCGTTTATAATCTTATTTTTATCAAATGGTTGAATACTCCCATTTTTCTTAATGACAAGTATAGGCGTACTTTCAATTGTTTCATATGTAGTCCATCTTTTACCACATTTAAGACACTCACGTCTTCGCCTTATTGAGTTGTCGCCAGTTTCCCTAGAGTCAATAACTTTACTATCTGCGTTTCCGCAATACAAACACTTCATTTGTTTCTCCTACTGTATCAGCACATTTAGTATACACCAACAAAAATAATTTGTCTAGATGTAAAGTTAGGATTTTTTATTTTTTGTTTCACTAAATGAAATAGTATTCGAAGTTCTTGGAGTGGTTGAATATAATTCCACTAATATTGTATCATCTCCAATTTTACAGATTTGATTGTATGGTACAAAAATTTCTCCACCCGACTTGAAGACATTCCAAATATTTTTATCACCTGGAACAACAAGCCCTGTAATATTACCTGTGGACAATTCAAAAACTATGTCAACTATATGACCAAGTCTTTTACCGTCCACAACATTTACCACTTCTTTGCATCTAAGTTCCAAAAATGAACTTTCCAAACTTTACTCCTTAATAGTATATATGCAAAAAGTGTTACAAAAAATTACTCATGTGCATTTAAAGGTAAACGTCCTAGATTTTCAGTGCTTTTATTGAAATAAACATAACATGGTTTATCATCTTTCTCTTGCCTATAAACTTTTTCAAAAATTTGTTTTGCTTGTTCAAAATTTCCTTTTTGGTAAGCCCTAACTCCATTTTCAAACTCTAAATGGTGCTTATACAATTTTTCACGTTTCTGCCTTGCAAACACTTCAAGACATTCAAAAACAGATTGTTCAGTTCCCTCAATATCAACTTCGCCTATATATCGATATGCTAATTTAAATGTTGTTGGCAATGTATTTAAAGTGTTTTTTGTGACCAACATAACTGAGCCAAAAGTTTCATTTATCTCATCAAGTTTTGAAAATAACTCCATCGAATTTGTTACTATTGTCGGTGCTTTTCTTTGGTCATCACCCACAACACCAAATATAATCTCGTCTGTATGAATTATAAGTCCAACTTCAAGTTTAGGCATCTCTTCAGACAAATTCTTTTGTTTTATGGCACGAGATATGTTTATTGCACAAGTAATGGCGCTTTGTGGTGAAATAAAAACCGATAAAATTCCATTTTCTAAATATTTATCTACAAAACCGCCAAACTTGCGTATTATTGGCGTTACTACATTCAAATATGAGTTGACATAATTAAAGTTATCCTCTAAACTCAAAGTTTTTGAAACAACAGCACCACTTTTTATATTGCAATAAAGCATAGTAGCGGTTTTTTTAACTTGGCTTCCAACTTCAAGTTCTATTATGCTTTTTTTACCCAAAAATTTTATAAGTTTTTTAGGTACAAATTTTTCATATTCTATACTTGTTTGTTTTATTACTTCATCTTTAATTTTATAATTTTCATTTATTTTTTTTAATGAACTTTCAATTTCCTGGAATTGCTTTGTTCCACCAATATTTATTTTATCTTTAACTTCTCCATATGCAAGCCTTTTTGTGACTGCTTCAATTTTTTTTATTGGTCTTGTAGCAATCATAAATGTTATAGCCAAAATAATCAAATAGACTATTGCTAATAATATAATCCAATAATAATTGTTGTTATTTGTAGTTGTTATATTAAGTGCGGTACGAACAAAAACAGCAGGACTATTAGAATAATTATTTATACTAAAAAGTCCAAACATAAGTCCACCAAATACAAGTGTTACTGGAACAGTGGAAAGAAACAAAACTGTACTTAATTTTCTTGTTTTCAAAAACTTGAAAAATAAAACATTACCGCTTATTAAATTCAATATATTAAAAGCGATGCATACCCATCCAAGTGTAGATATATCAAAAATAATTCTACCATTTATTATAGATATTCCCGAAAATAGATATGATGATGTCACAGCACCACCAACAAGCGACACCAAAAACACAACTATCCAAATTTTTGTATTTGTTTTCATATATTTTGGTTTGTAATTTTATAAAAAAAATATTCAATTTTTTAATAGATATTTTATTTTATTACATAATAAAAATAGGAGAAAAAAATGAATCAAAAATTTTTAAATGAAATATACAAAAATACAAAAATGGCAGTACAATCAATAGAAAATATGTACCCTAAATTTAGAAGTACAAAATTAAAACAATTTATGAAAAATGCTCAAGAAAAATATATGGAATATTTAGAGCAATGTAAAAAAATTGCACAAGAAAAAAAACTAGAATTAAAAGATGCTAGTTTTTTCTCAAAAACAATGTTAAAAATGTCAATATCAATGTCTACCCTATTTGATAAATCTAGTGAACACATAGCAGAGTTGTTTTTAATGGGAACAGTGCGTGGAACACTAAGTTTGTATAAAGAATTAAAAACATATAAAGATGCGGACAAAGATATAGTTGACCTTGCAAAAAGTTTAAAAGACTTTGAAGAACAGAGTTTTGAAGAAATCAAAACTTACTTGCAAGAATAGTTTAATACTTGGCAAGATATTCGTTTATTGAAAGCGAGGCAGTTGCGCCATCACCACATGCCGTAACAATTTGACGAAGATGAGTATTGGAAACATCACCACCGCAAAAGACACCTAAAATACTCGTCTTTTTATTTTCATCTACAACTATATAGCCATAATCATCTCGTTTTAAATCACCAAAAATTTCTGTATCAGGAGTTCTGCCTATTGCAACAAAAACCGCGTCTACGTCAAGAGTTTTGGTATTTGAAGTAATTTTATTAAAAACTTTTATTGCACTAACTTTTTCATCACCAAGCACTTCCACTACTTGACTATTTAAAACTAATTCAATCTTCTCTTGTTTTTCAAGTTCTTTTATTCGTTTTACTAAAATTTCATCACCGCGGAATTCATCACGCCTATGGATAAGATATATTTTCTTCGCGACATTAGATAGATACAAACAATCTTCTAAACTTGTATTGCCACCACCAACTACTGCAACTACCTTTTCTTTATAAAGCGCACCATCACAAGTTGCACAATAACTTACACCTTTTGATGTCAGCCTTTTTTCACCCTCGACATTAAGTAGCCTTGATGTTGCTCCAGTGGCGATATATACACATTTGCTTTCATACTGGTTTTTGTCGGTTTTTACTCTTTTTACTTTGCCTTTAAGGTCACAAGCAATGACATCTTCAAATATAACTTCAACACCTATAGATGTTATTTGCTCAAACATGGATGTTGCAAGTGAAGCCCCATCAATATGTGAAAAACCGGGATAGTTTTCAACATTTGTAGTAATCACCATTTGTCCACCCGGCATACTTCTTTCTAGTATCAAGACTTTTTTGCCTGACCTTTTTAAATATAACGCACAAGTCATTCCACTTGGTCCACAACCTATAATAATGCAATCGTACATAATAACCTCTTTATATATTATACACAAACCTGACAAAATAAAAAACAAAAAAAAGGAAGATTTCTCTTCCTTTAATTTTGTATAATTATCTCTTACTAAATTGTGAAGCCTTACGTGCTTTTTTAAGACCGTATTTCTTTCTTTCTTTCATTCTACTGTCACGAGTAAGGAAACCACCCTTTTTAAGAACAGCCTTAGTTGATTCATCAGCAAGTACAAGTGCTCTTGAAATACCATGACTTATTGCACCAGCCTGTCCTGAAAGACCCCCACCAATTACGTTTACAATTATATCATATTTGTTTACAGCATCAACTGCTTCAAGTGGTTGACGAACAATGAGTTTTAATGTGTCAAGACCAAAGTATTCATCAATATCAACTTTGTTGATTGTAATTTTGCCTGTTCCGTTTGGAAGTAGTCTAACTCTTGCAATCGCTTTTTTTCTTCTGCCTGTGCCAAGAAATTGAACAACTTTCTTGCTAGCAGTTTTGGTTGTTTTTTTCTCTGCCATTAGTTTCTAACTCCTTTTAGTGTTACATTAACAGGTTTTTGTGCTTCATGACCGTGGTTTGCATCTTTGTAAACTCTTAGTCTTGTGAATTGCTTTCTACCAAGAGAGTTTTTAGGAAGCATACCTTTAACTGCACGCTCAACTGCAATATTTGACTTTGTAGCCATAACAGTTTTATAGTCCATTTCTTTAAGTCCACCAGCATAACCCGAGTGACTTCTAAGCATTTTTTGAGTAAGTTTTTTACCAGTTAAAACTACTTTGTCTGAATTTATAACTATAACATGATCACCAGAATCAACATGTGGAGTGTATGTTGGCTTGTTTTTGCCTGTCAAAATGTCTGCAACTTGACTTGCAAGTCTGCCGAGTGGCATATTGCTAGCGTCTACAACGTACCATTTCCTTTCCACATTTTCTGGTTTTTGCATAAATGTTTTCATTTAATTTCCTCCAAAAAATTGTGTGCTACTTTTACTTTTAAGACAAACTTTTTTGAAGGGGCTAACATTACAAAAAAATATGCCTTAATAAAAAGACAGCATTATTGTATAATATATAAATTATAATGTCAAGCATATTTTTGCAAAATTTGTAACTTAAATTTAAGTTTTTAAATATGCATATTTATACAAATTTTAGAATAGATATACATAATTTAAAGAAGGCAAAATTGACATTTTTATGTCGTTTCGCCTCTAAAAATGACAAGTATTATTTATAAATATTTCACATCATACAACATTAGTCCCTTAGCGCAAAGTGTGCGCCCGCCATACTTTCTTTCCCCTGTTTCAAACATTTTATCAATATTTGAAATTGGTATAACATTGTCTGCGATGTCCAAAATTGTCCCTACAATAATTCTAACCATATTGTATAAAAATCCATTTCCAGTTATTTTAAAAAAAATCAAATCGTCTTTTTTAGATATTTCAATGCTATTAACTGTTCTAACAAAATCAACTTTGCCAGAGCGAGAAGCACAAAATGCTTTAAAGTCATGAGTGCCCTCAATTTTACTTTTTATATTATTTAGTGTATTTAAATCATAACAATGTTTTTTTTCACAAACATAGTCAAAAAGAAATGGACTTGTAATTTTTGATGTGTTAACTGTGTAAACATAAGTTTTTAATTTGGCATTTTTTCTTGCATCAAAATTAGGTTCGACTTGTTTTACAGAAAGTATTCTTATATCATTTGGCAAATATGTGTTTATTGCAGTGACAAACTTTTCACAATTAATACTAGACTTTGTATCAAAGTGTGCATATTGTCTTAGTGCATGCACTCCTGCATCAGTTCTTCCACTTGGATAAATTCTTATTTTTTCTTTTGTGACAATATAAAGTGCATCTTCTATTCTTTTTTCTATTGTATCTTTACCAGGTTGAACCACCAGCCCCGAATATGCCGTGCCTTTATATGAAAAACATATACAAATTCTTTTCATATGTTTATATTAAAGCAATTTGTGATATTTGTAAAATATTTTACACACAAATGCATTTTGTGTTAATATTACAAAGAAATTCACATATTATACTAGGAGTAAATATGTCTAAAAAAATAACCGAAATTGTAGATGGCAATACAGCATGTGCCGAAATGGCGTATAACTTTACAGAAGTTGCCGTTATATATCCAATAACTCCATCATCACCAATGGCGGAACTTATTGACCAATGGTCAACGCAGGGCAAAAAAAATATATTTGGTAATGAAGTTTTAGTAAAACAAATGCAGTCCGAAGGTGGTGCCGCAGGAGCACTCCATGGGCTTGTACAAACAGGAAGTCTTGCCTCGTCTTTTACATCAAGCCAAGGGTTACTTTTAATGATACCAAATATGTATAAAATCGCAGGTCAATGTCTTCCTGCCGTCTTACATGTTTCTGCTCGTGCACTCGCCACACATGCCCTAAGCATATTTGGTGACCACAGCGATGTAATGTCCACAAGAAGTACTGGTTTTTGTATGGTATGCTCTAAAGATGTACAAGAGTGCTATGATATGGCGCTATTTTCACATATAATGACACTTAAATGCAGTTTGCCATTTTTGCATTTTTTTGACGGTTTTAGAACAAGTCATGAAATGCAAAAAATTGAAACCCTAGACATAAATGACATAAAAAGTATCTTCCCATATAAAAAATATTTTGAGTTTAAAAATCATGCACTTACTCCAACCAATCCCATATCAAGAGGCACCTCACAAAACCCTGATGTGTATTTTCAAAATAGAGAGCGAGCAAATAGTGTTTATGAAGATGTAAACAAGTATGCATTTAAAACATTTAAAGATATTGAAAGAATTAGCGGTAGACACTACGCCCCATTTGAATACTATGGTGCAAGTGATGCAGAAAATATAATTGTTTCAATGGGAAGTTCTGTCGCTACAATTAAAGAATATGTTGAATATTTTGCAAGTCGTGGCGAAAAAATTGGAGTCATCAATGTTAGGCTGTATCGTCCATTTTTTGATAAAGAGTTTATAAAAATTTTGCCAAGAACTACAAAAAAAATCGCTGTTTTAGATAGAACAAAAGAAAGTGGTAGCGTTGGCGAACCACTTATGCTTGATGTTGTAACATCACTTGCAGAAAACAATATAAATATTAAAGTTTTTGGTGGAAGATATGGGCTTGGTGGAAAAGAATTTGATTTGGCATGCGTAAAGGCGGTTTTTGATAATCTTAATTCACAAAATACTAAAAATCACTTTACAGTCGGAATAGATGATGACTTAACTCACTCTTCCCTTGAACTTTCTGACTTTGATATAACAGAAAATTGTTATGAAATGAAATTTTATGGTTTAGGTTCTGATGGAACTGTGAGTGCGAATAAAAATAGCATTAAAATTATTGGCGAAAAAACCAATAAGTTTGTTCAAGCATTTTTTGAATACGATTCAAAAAAATCTGGAAGTTTAACAACTTCCCATATTAGAATTTCTGACGCACCAATAAACAGGGCTTATAAACCAAAAAGACATGACCTAATTGCAATTCATAATTTCACTTTTGTTGCAAGATATGACCTTATTTCTTCTTTAAAAGATAATGGAATTGTACTATTGAATACAAAACTTTCAGTAAGTGACCTTGCTAAAGTTCTCCCCCGCGAATTTTTGGACAATTTAAAAAAGCACAAAGCCAAACTTTATGTAATTGACGCACAAAAGATAGCAAATGAAAACGGTCTTGGAAGAAAAATAAATACAATTATGCAAACAGCATTTTTTAAAATTGCAAATATAGATAACCTTAAAGAGATTGTGCAAGAAATTAAGGATAATGCAAAACGCTCATATCAAAAGAAAGGCGACGATGTTGTTTTGAAAAATTATAAATGCATTGACGAAGCAATTAAAAATATTAAAGAAGTCGATTACACAAACTTCACCTATTCACATATCGACACCACTCCCGCAAAAACGGATAGCAAATTTTTTGATGATATCATTTTGCCAATAGAAAAACTTAAAGGAGATAATTTACCTGTTTCAAAATTTAATATCGATGGTAGCATCCCAACCAACACATCAAAATATTTAAAACGTGGCATAGCAATAAACTTACCTAAGTGGATAAAAGAAAATTGTATTCAGTGTGGCAACTGCACTCTCGCCTGCCCACATTCTGCACTAAGAAGCATCCTTACAAAATCAGAGCAAGCCGACCAGACTTACATTGACGCAATGGCTATGCCGGGATATAAATTTAAAATTCAATTAAGTCCACTTGACTGTACTGGTTGCGGAGTTTGTGCCAACACCTGTCCTGCAATTAAAAAAGCACTTGAAATGGTAGATTTCGACAAAATTGAAGAAAAAGAACAAAAAAATTATGAAAATTCATTAAAAGTAGACAAATACCATTCAATTTTCAAAAAAAATTCAGCAAAAGGCTTGCAATTTTTTGACCCTTACTTTGAATTTAGTTATGCCTGTGCTGGCTGTGGAGAAACTCCTTATATCAAAATTTTAACACAACTTTTTGGTGATAAAATGATTGTAGCCAACGCCACTGGATGTAGTTCTATTTATGGTGGCTCATATCCTGTATGCCCTTATGCAAAAGATAAAAAAGGACACGGCGTTGCTTGGGCAAATTCATTATTTGAAGATAACGCAGAATTTGGCTATGGAATGGCACTAAGTCAAAGACAAAATCAAAACATGCTTATCAAAATTATTGAAAAAATCTTACCAAAGTGTGAAGATGAATTAAGTCCACTATTAAATAAATTCCTAACCGAAAAGTCTTTAAGTTATGAAGAGCAAACAAAAGTCAAAACCATTGCAACCTATCACCTATCAAAGAACAACGATAGTGACTATGAAATGCTCTTAGGTCTTTGTGATTATCTTGTAAAAAAATCTATCTGGATAATTGGTGGAGACGGCTGGGCTTATGATATCGGTTATGGTGGTCTAGACCATGTACTTAATAGCGGAGAAAATGTAAATATTTTGGTGCTTGATAGCGAAGTTTATAGCAATACTGGCGGGCAGGCATCAAAAGCGAGTCCAAGAGGAAGCGTTGAAAAGTTTAGTGCTAACGGAAAAATCACTCAAAAGAAAGACCTTGGTGCAATCTTTATGGCAAATAAGAACTGCTATGTTGCAAGCGTTAGCCTTGGTGCTGACCCAAACCAAACCATTAAAGCACTAGCAGAAGCAGAAGCTTTTGACGGGCCAAGTATAGTTATTTGTTATGCTCCATGCATAAACCACGGCTTTGATATGTCAATGTCGCATAGCCATATGAAATTATGCGTTGAATGTGGGTATTGGAATTTGTACCGTTTCAACCCTACCCTTGAAAAGCCATTAACACTTGATAGTGGTGAGCCAACAAAAGATTATATGGAATTTTTGAATACCGAAACAAGATTTACTTCACTTAAAAAGATTGATAGTTCTCGAGCGGAACAACTATTTAAACAAAGTGCTCACGATGCCGAACAAAGACGAAAATTTTTAAAAGATATGCTAAAAATTCAAAATAAAGATGAATAAAATAGTATTTAAGGCACAAAATAAAAAAGCAGAACATAAAAACATTTATGTCTGCAACATAGTGGCAAGAACTGCCACTATTTTTTTATACATTTTTTGTCCAGTTGTAATTGTAATAAGTACTTTTTAAATAGGTTGCAAGTTCTTTAGCAGTATGCTCACTTATTGTAATCTCAGTATTTGAAGTGTTATTAAGTACCCATACGCTATCAGCATCTTCAAACGTTACTGTTTCTAATGCAGAGCAATCTTCGAAAGCATAATCTCCTATACTTGTAACACTGCTTGGTATCTCTATACTGGTTAAGTTGGAGCAATAACGAAAGGCATATTCTCCTATACTTGTAACACTGCTTGGGATAGTAAATTCAATTTGTAAATATGCTGATGGATAATCAATAATCTTAGACATATCTTTTGAATATACCACTCCATCAACATCGCAATAGTATGGATTGTCATCGGAAACATTTATCTTTAACAATCTGCTATTATTATGTTCAACAATACCAAAATCAAAACATCCCTGCGGTAGGTATGGTAGGTATATAGATATTAAATAAGTACAGGCAGAAAATAAGTTTATACCATCATCTAAAATAACGCAATCACTATTAGGCAACCTAACAGATAATACGGAATAAAAATCTGAAAAAGTATTTACACCATCAATAGATGTAACACTATCAGGGATATATAAACATCTAAGCGATCCAGTAACCCCCATATAATCAATAAAAATTATGCTATCGGGTAAATACATATCAGTAACTGTAACAAACATTCCATCACCAGCATCCCAACCAATGGCTACAACATCATGCAAACCGTTTACTCCATCATTGTATTGGGTTGGTAAAATAAGTTTTTCAAGACCTAAATCATAATCAATATTTTGTACAACATATCCGCCCAACTCGGAATTATACTCAGTTTGAATACCTTCCATGCTTAAATCTGTCGGTGTTAGTTCCCCTTGATCTATTGTAATTGACATTCCGAAATCTACTGTATCAACATTTGTAGCAAGGTCGTTTATAGTAAATGCTACAATTACATAACTTTTAGTTGGAGCATCTGCACTGCCAGCAGAAATATTATCCAATGTTTTTAATGGAATTGCTAGTGTATTGTAAGGAACTACATCATCTCCACTATTCCAATCCACAGTAAATGCCAAATCACCCAAATCTAGTTGCATGGATACAGGTTCCTGTGCATAATTGGATATTTCTGTTACAGCATAATAAACATATGCTTTGGCATTTTGTTCAAATTCACCAAAATTTAATGGCAAACTTGTTGTTTCAAATGTATTCTCGTTGGTTAACTGTCCATTAACATATGTTCCTTGAATTGGACTATGATATGTTGTAAATTCTTCAATGCTACTAGGCATTGTACCTTCACCATAGTTTAAAAACAAGTCCATATTATACATAACTTCTGCCACATTACCTTTAGCATCAAAAGCATTTTCTTTAGAAGCATAAAGTTTTGTACTTAGGCTTACAAGAGGTGCATTTATTACATATGTTATATTTCCGCCAATTGAATATTCAACGCGTGTGGCAGAATACACGCCAAAACACATAACTCCCAAGCACAATAATAATGTTGTGATTGAAAGTGCAAGTTTGCTTCTTTTGATATTCATATTCTCTCTCCTTTTTTACCGCATTTTTTGGTGTATCTAATTGTATATTAGGTGTACTTTTTCTAAAAAAAATTATTAAATTTACTTTGCAAACAGTTCAAAAGGTGATATTATTTAAGTGATTAGACAAAATATATACGCAATATGTAGAAAAATGGTACACCTAATATACAATTAGATGTACCATTTTTAGTTTAAAAAAATGAAAAGTGTCACCCTGAGCACTCTCCGTGTCACTCCGAGCGTTCTGCCTTGACGCCCTGAACGTAGCGAAGGGTCTTGAGATTCTCACGTCGCTAACGCTCCTCAGAATGACGTTTTTCTAGTCACTCTGAGTGTGGCTTCCCTGACGGCTGACGAAGAGTCTCATCCTTTAGAGACCCTTCCTCTCCGTCAAAGCGGACAGTGGTCAGGGTGACATAAGGTTGAGATTCTTCGCCTTCGGCTCAGAATGACAGAAAACACAGTCTCAGAATGACACCAACCTGCCTTGCCGTGTCGAACGGTGTCGAAAGATGTCGAAACTTGTCAAAAACGACAAAAAAATACACACAAAGTTTGTTACTATGTTTTATATAATTTATATTATATTATCTACAAATTCATCAGCATCAAAGGCATCAATATCATCTATTGTTTCTCCTGTGCCGACAAATACAACTGGAAGATTAAGTTCTTCAGCAATTGCAAAAACAACTCCACCTTTTGCTGTGCCATCAAGTTTTGTAAGTATTATTCCATCAATTTTTACATATTCGTCAAAATGCTTGATTTGACTAAGTGCATTTTGTCCTGTTGTGGCATCTAATACTATAAATGTATACTTATTGGCTTCATTGTATTCTTTATCTATAACTTTATCTATCTTTCTAAGTTCTTCCATTAAATTGGTTTTTGTTTGCAATCTACCCGCAGTATCAATGATTAGCACATCGGTATTCTTGGCTTTTGCACTTGAAACACCATCAAACACAACGGCTGCAGCATCGGTGCCTTCTGCGTGTTTGACTATACGAACCTTATTTCTATTTGCCCACTCTGTTAATTGGTCGCTTGCGGCTGCACGAAAGGTATCACCTGCAACAAGTGTAACTTCTTTTTTTTGCTGTTTAAAATATTTTGCAAGTTTGCCTATTGTGGTAGTTTTCCCCACTCCATTTACTCCAACTATTGTAATAATTGCCGGATAATTTATTTCAACTTGAGGCAACTGCTCCATTATCTCAATCAAAATAGTTTTTAATGCTTTTTTTACTTCATCTGATGTGCGTATTTTGTTTTTTCTAGCATAAAGTCGAAGTCTATCCACAATTTTTTCGCTACATTCAAAGCCGACATCAGAAGAAATTAAAATATCTGTTAGTTCTTCATAAAATTCGTCATTAAGTTCGCCACCTGAAAGCAGTGCATCAAGTTTTCGTGCTAGTGCTTCCTTGGTCTTTTTTAGTGCTTGTGAAATTTTTTTAAATAGTCCCATTATTTACTCTCCTCAACATTTTTAAGTGCATCAGCAAGTTGAACGCTAACCATTTTTGAAACACCTTTTTCTTCCATTGTAACACCATACAAACAGTCAGCAAGTTCCATAGTTGGTTTACGGTGTGTAATGACAATAAATTGAGTTATTTTACTAAACCTTCTAAGGTATTCTGCAAATCTACCTACGTTTGAATCATCAAGTGCGGCTTCAATTTCGTCCAAAAGGCAGAATGGCATAGGTCTAAGTTTAAGTATTGCAAATAATATCGCAATTGCAGTAAGTGCCTTTTCTCCACCAGAAAGCAGTGTGATGTTTTGTAATTTTTTGCCTGGTGGCTCGGCTACTATATCTACACCAGATTCTAGTAAATTGTTTGGGTCGGTAAGTTCAAGTCTTGCATTACCACCACCAAAAAGTTCACGGAACGTAGTTTTAAAGTGTTCATTGATTTTATCAAACTCAGTTTTAAACCTTTGTGTCATTTCTGCTGACAATTCTTCAATGACTTGCATAAGGTTTTGCTCTGCTTTTTCAAGGTCATCCGACTGTTCTTTTAATGCATCATAACGCTCTGACAAAAGTTTGATATCCTCTATTGCGTGGACATTTACATAGCCAAGTTTTGAGATATCTCGCTTGATTTCTGCAATCTCTGGCATTGCTTTATCCATATCAAAATCGGCACGGACAAACTGTTGACAAGATGCATAAGTGAGTGAATATTCTTCGTAAATTCTTTCCTGCATCTGTTCAATCTCAATATCTACCTTTTCAAGTTGATGTTGTGCATTGGTGCGTCTATCATTAAGTTTGGTGATATTATCCATAATTTGCATCTTTTTGTCATTTAGTTTTTGAATTTCTGCCTGCAAATTTTGTTTTTTAGTTTCAAAATTTTGCATTTCTTCACGAAGTTTGTTGAGTTTATTTTTTGCTTCCTCATTTGCTTGTGTTTCAATTTGTGCTTTTATTATATTTTCTGCCTCATAGATTGTCTTATCCAATTTCGCAATTTCATTTTCATAACTGGTTTTAAGTGCATTATTTACTCTAATTTCTTCTTCTAAACGGTCAAAATCTTGTTCATATGATGATTTTTGTGCTTCAAGTGATGCTATTTCAACTTTTACACGCATCATATTTTGATTTAACTCATCACGTTTTTTGCTAAGTTCTTGATATTTAGCCTGCCTTTCTTCAATGAATTTGTTGGCAGATGACCTATTTTGAAGTGCTGTACTTTCAAGTTCATCAATACTTTCAAGTTCCTTAGTTAAAGTATCAATTCTAATATTTGTTGTGTTGTATTGATTTTGAAGGTTTGTTTTTTCTTCAATTTCTTCATTTAATATTGAATTAAACGATGAAAGTTTTTCATTTTCCTTTGCATAGTCAATTTCTGTTGTATTTTTAACATCAAAAAGTTTATTTATTTCAAATTTTAACTGTTCATACTCTTTTTGAGATTTTGAAATATTAAGTGATTTTTGTTCAAGTTCTTTTCTAAGTTTTTCAAGTTCTGTAGTAAGTGTTTTAATTTCGCGGTCACGGCTAATGAGATTTGCAACTTCGTGTTTTTTAGAACCACCCGTCATAGACCCTTGGGGGTTTATTACATCTCCATCTAGTGTTACAATTTTATACGAAAGTTTGGTTTTGTTAGAAATCGCAATAGCAGTGTCAAGGTTATCAACAATAATAGTTGTGCCTAAAAGGTTTGATATAACATTTTTTATGTTATCGTTATATGAAATAAGGTCACTTGCAATGCCATAGCAACCTGCAAATGTAAGTGCTTTTGCATCTTCTTGTGCAATTGCTCTGCTTTTTAGTTTTGTTATTGGCAAAAATGTTGCACGACCAAACTCGTTGTGTTTTAAAAAGTTTATCAAGTCTTTTGCATTCTGCTCGTCAAATGTAACGATATTTTGTACAGCATTGCCAAGTGCAATCTCTATGGCTGTTTCGTACTTTTCTGGCACTTTAATAAGTGTTGCCAAAACGCCAACCATCTTTGACTTTATAGCAGAATTTTTTTCACTTTCTTTCAAAAGTTTTTTTACAGCATAAGAATAGCCATCATATTCTTTTTGCATCTCTTCTAGAAGAGTTTTTCTATTTTCATAAACTTGAATTTTGGAACTATCACGATAGCGTTCTTCTTGCAATGTTTGAATACTTTGCCTTAGTTCTTCTTGCTTTTTCTTAGCATTGTTTAAATTATTAACTGCTTCATCTTGTTTTAATTTTAAACTTAATACTGTGCTTTCAACTTCTTGCTTTGCTTTTGTCTTTTCTTCAACACTTTTTTTAACTTCTTCAAGTTTTGCAGCAAGTTCATTAAGGTTATCTTTTAACATATCTCTTTCTGCTTTATACTTACTAAAATTAGCCTTAATATCTGTAAGTTTATCAAGAGCATCAATCATCTTTTGTTGAGAATCTTGAGTTTGGTCTTCGTGAAGGCTTAATTCATCTACAACTTTAAGATAGTCATTTGATATTTCGTCATAAGAAAGATTAAGTTTTTGAAGGTTTTCAACAACTTCTGTGTATTTATCTTGTTTAAATTTTAGTTCTGCACTATCTTTTTGAATTGTATTTGTGCTATTTAAAAGGTCAATACCAATTTTTGATTTTGTATCATTTAAGTTTGATATACGTTCACGAATGACATTTGCTTCACCAGATTGCTTTTCAAGTTCAACTGTTAAGTGCAAAATAGATTCGTGACTGGCATTTATTTCTTGGTCTATGGTATTAACTTCTTCTGTATGTTTATCATACTGCCTTGTGCAATCTGATAATTCTTGTTGTCTTTGGATAAGTTCTTCTTCTATAGCACTAAGCCTTGTGTTAATTTGTTGTTTTGTAGTATTTGCATTATTGTAACTATAAACATATGTATTTACTTCAAGGTCTTTTAGTCTGTCTTTTAGTTCAAGCCAAATCTTTGCATTTTCCGCTTGTTTTTTAAGAGGTCCCATTTGCCTTTCAAGTTCTGCCAAAATATCTCCAGCACGTGAAAGATTGTCACGCGTACGCTCCAACTTTCTTTCTGCATCAATTTTCCTAGATTTGAATTTAGAAATACCTGCAGCATCTTCAAAAATGGCACGCCTGTTTTCCGGTTTTGATGAAATGATTTCATCAACTTTACCCTGTCCAATAATCGAATAGCCATCTTTACCAATTCCAGAGTCATATAAAAGGTTGACAATGTCTTTAAGCCTAACTGGTGTCCTGTTGATAAGATAAGCACTCTCACCACTTCTATAAAGTTTACGTGTTATTGCAACTTCATCGTTATCATAATTGAAATATCTATCTGTATTATTAAAAATCAATGTAACTTCGCAGTAAGACAGACTTTTACGTTTTTCAGTTCCGTTAAAAATGACATCTTGCATACTAGAACCACGGAGCATTTTACTACTCTGTTCACCAAGTACCCAACGTATTGCATCACTAACATTACTTTTACCACATCCATTTGGCCCAACGATTGCCGTAATGCCTGAATCAAATTTTATTACAGTTTTATCTGCAAATGATTTAAACCCTGCAAGTTCTATTTGTTTAAAATTCATTGTTTCTCCTCAATTTTATCTAGTATGTTTTGTGCTGCTTCTTTTTCTGCAATTTGCTTACTGCTACTTTGTGCTACTGCGCTATACTCACCCATTGTGGCACAAACTGTAAAAGTAGGATTATGTGCTTGTCCAGTTTGACTTAAAAGTTCATACTCTACTCGTAAATTGTATTTTTGTGCATACTCTTGAAGTCTTGATTTGCTATCTAAAAGTTCAAGTTTTTCTTCATTATCCAAAAATATGTTTTCAAGCACGAAATTCTCACATATTTTAAGGTCAGAATCTAAATATATTGCTGCGACTATGGCTTCAAACATATCGCATTTTATAGACTTTGTAAGCGATTTACAACTTTTACCAAGTTTTACATATTTTTCTATATTCAGATTATCAAAAACTTGGCTTAGATTTTCCATTGACACAGTATGAGCACGCATTTTACTCAATGTACCTTCACTGTAGTTTTTATCTTGAAAATAGTATTTTGCAATTAAAAAATCTAATATGCTATCGCCTAAAAACTCCAACCTTTCATAATTATTTTGACTATATGAAGAGTGTGTCAACGCTCTTTCAAACAATGTTTCGTCCTTGAAAACATAATTTTTTATTTTAATCATTATGTTCTCCAATTCCAAAATTGATTTCTGGCATGTTTTCAATCATTTTTTTAATTTGCTCATTGACTTTATTAATTTCAAGTTTTCTTGCCTGTTCTATCGCTGCACAAATTGTGACATCCCTGCTTGAACCATGAGATTTAATAATAGTCTTTTTGCAACCAATAAATAATGCCCCACCATATTTGTGATAGTCCAATTTATCCTTGACCTTACCAATTGAGCGTTTGCACAATAGTGCTCCGATTTTACTAAAAAATGTGCTAAGCATTGCCTGTTTCATAACTTTTGTAGTGAATTTAACAGCACCTTCGACGGATTTTATGAGTATATTGCCAGAAAAACCATCACTCACCATCACATCCACATCTCCTGTCATAAAATACCTGGCTTCAACATTGCCAATAAAGTTTATTGGAAGTTGTTTTAATAGCGGATAAGTCTCCTTGCATAATTCATTTCCCTTTTTCTCTTCACTACCATTAGAAAGTAATGCAACTTTGGGATTTTCTACGCCAAACATAATCTTATAGTAAAGTGAACCCATCAGTGCAAAATGGCACAAATTTATTGGTTTGCACTCCACATTTGCTCCGCAATCAATTATACATGTCATGCCACCTTTCGCATTTGGGAAAAATGGTGCAAGCGCTGGACGTGAAACCCCTTTTATCCTTCCAATTTTCAAAAAGCCACCAGTTAATACTGCACCCGTTGAACCTGCACTGATTAGTGCAACGCAATCATCATGACTTTTTAAATAATCAAAAGCAACAACAAGTGATGAATTTGTCTTATGCTTTATAGCATCTGTTGGCACATCATCATTTGTAATTACATCTGGTGCATTTATTATTGTAACTCTTGAAGCATCATATTTTTTTGTTTTTAAAATATTGTTCAGTTTTTCTTCATCACCAGTTAGAACAATTTCAATATCATCAAATTTTTTAAGAGCCATTATTGTACCATCAATTATACAACCTGGCGCATGGTCACCACCAAAGGCATCAATAACTATTTTCATAAAACACTCCTCGCTAAAGTACACTAATAATATATAATAATATAAATAATAAAAAAAAGCAAGTATTACTTAAATACTTGCCAGTTTTATTACAATTAAAATATTTATTCTGCCTTGGCTTGTTTTTCAGTCTCCACGACCTTTTTGCCATTGTAATATCCACAGTGTGGACAAACTTTGTGTGGCTGTTTTTGTGCGTGGCATTCTGGACACTCAACAAGTGTAACAGGTGTAGCCTTGAAATTTGCAGAATTTCTTGTGTTTCTTCTTGCCTTTGACACTTTGCGTTTTGGAACTGCCATTTTATCCTCCTTATAAATTCTACTTGCCATAAAGGCAGTTATTTTTAACTTTTTTATTATAATATCAATTTAGCGTCATGTCAACAAAAATTTTGTTATTTACAAAGTCTGATGCAATCACGTGCGATTACCAATTCTTCATTGGTTGGAATACGATAAATTTTAACTTTGCTATCAGCAGTTGACAACTCTTCTACAGTGCCACGTGGAAGATGATAATTTTTCTCTTTATCAAGTTTTATCCCTAAAAATTCAAGGTCAGAAGTGCTATAATCACGGACATCTTCTTGATTTTCGCCAACGCCACCAGTAAAGGCAATGCCATCAAGCCCACCCATAACCGCAGCATATGAACCGATATACTTTTTAATTCTATATGCAAGCATTTCTATAACCAATTTTGCACGTTGATTTCCTGCTTCAAGTTGTGCGTTATTATCACGCATATCAGATGAAACACCATTTATACCAAGCACACCACTCTTTTTGTTTAAATAATTAGTTATCTCACCTAATGTCCAACCTGTTTTATTTGAAATATATTCAAGTACAGAAGCATCCAAGTCACCACATCTTGTTCCCATAATCAGTCCTTCAAGTGGTGTAAAGCCCATAGAAGTATCTATACTTTTCCCATTTTTAACAGCACATACACTTGAACCATTGCCAAGATGAATGGTAATTAGTTTAAGTTGTTCAATTGGCTTCCCAATACACTTTGCGAGTTCATTAGATACATATTTATGTGATGTACCATGGAAACCATATTTTCTTATCTTCCAATCCTTATATGCTTCATATGGAAGTCCATAAAGATATGCATAATCTGGCATTGTTTGGTGAAAAGCCGTATCAAAAACCGCAACATTTGGCTTGTTTGGACAAAGTTTCATACAAGCCCTAATGCCTGCAATATTTGCTGGCATATGAAGTGGACCAAGTGGTTTTAAATCTTCAAGATTTTTCAAAACTTGTTCATCTACAACCACACTATCTTTATAAATTTCTCCACCATGAAGAACACGATGTCCAAATACTTCAACTTCATCAAGAGATTTTAAAACTCCTATTTTACTGTCGGTCAATACTTTAAATACTTCTTGAATTGCTTCAGTATGTGTTGGCATATAGACATCTATTACTTTTTCTATTCCATTTGCCTTATAAACAACAAATGAGTCAGAAAGACCAATTTTTTCACAATTGCCTTTTGCAATAACCTTTTCGCCATTCATATCAAAAAGTTGATATTTAAGTGAACTACTCCCCGCATTGATTACTAATACTTTCATTTTTTCTCCTTACATTGCAATACTGTGATTGCTGTTAAATTTATTATGTCCTCAACTGTTGCCCCTCGCGACAAGTCATTTACTGGCTTTTTAAAGCCAACAGCGATTGGACCAATTGCACAAAGTTTTCCAAAATAGGAAATCGCTTTGTAACATATATTTGCCGAATTTAAATCGGGAAATATCAAAACATTATTATTGCCATAATATTTAGCACCTTCACCAAGTTTTGTCTTGGCAACATTTTCAAGTAATGCACAATCAAGTTGAACTTCTCCCTGTGCATCAATATCAGGATTTTGCTCTTTAAACTTTTCAAAAGCAGATTTTACTTTTTCTACGCTTTCACCTTTTGCACTACCAAAAGTTGAATATGATAAAAATGCAACTTTCGCTAAATTGTTGGTTAGTCGTGTATATTCTTTTGCTGTCCGCTCTGCGATAGTGCAAAGTTCGTCGCAAGTAGGCTCAACCACAAGGCCACAGTCCGCAAGTGCAAAAGGATTATCAGT
Source organism: uncultured Clostridia bacterium (assembly GCA_944376845.1). GTDB lineage: Bacteria > Bacillota > Clostridia > Christensenellales > UBA1242 > UBA5893. Next base: position 32,005 of record CALWDZ010000010.1, read on the forward strand.
AAGGTCATTATCTCCAACCATAAGCATAAAAGAACTTACAAATTCATCTTCTTTTAAAAGTTGTAGTGCCGGTCTAAAAGTTGTGGCAGTTGGCACTTCTGCTCCTGCAACCATTGCATCGGCATAACCAAGTTTAACAAGCATAGTTGCAAAGTAAAATGGATCCAAAATAAGTTCTTTCGCTTCATCCGCCGTCAAGCCTTTATGTTTTCTTGCATTAAATAATTCGTCAGCCATTTCTATTGTTTTCTCAAAAGTTTTTGGATTTAATATCTTATAATTTTTTAATTCTTTATTTTGCATAATAAGTGAACTTTCGTCACCTATTAAAATGACATCACAAATATTATGTTTTTTAAGATATATTACCGCTTTCATAATTCTATCAGAAAAAGCGACTTCAGGAAAAACTATTGTTTTATTGCACTTACTTGCTTGTTTTCTTAGGTATTTAAAAAAATTCATATGCCCTCTTCTAAGTAAAATATTTTACACATATAGTACAATACGGACAAACATTTGTCAAAAAGTTTTTATGAAAAAGTTTTTATCAATAGCCATTATCGTGATTTTAATAGCAATAATTGCCTCTCCAACAACATATATTGATGTTTGTTTTGATGCCATTACGGTTTGGGCTACTGTACTACTACCTTCATTATTGCCTTTTTTTATTTTTACCAAACTTCTCACATCACTGGGCTATGTTAAAAATGTTTCAAATTGTTTTGGCAAACTAATGTACAAAACATATCATACACCACCTATATCTTCATATGCTTTTATAATGAGTATACTCACTGGTTACCCAGTTGGCAGTAAACTTATAGCCGACTTATACCACAACAATATGCTCTCAAAAGAAGATGCAAAAAAGTGTATTGCTTTTACTTCCAACTCGGGACCAATGTTTATTGTTGGAAGTGTCGGTGTTGGTATGCTATTATCCGCACAGACAGGATATATTTTATATGCCTCGCATATTGTTGGCGCACTTATAAACGGTTTATTATATAGAGGGAAAAAATGCAAGGACGACGCACCCTACATCATAGAGAACAATAATAACAATGATGCAACCCTTTCAAGTTGCGTTATGGACAGTATATTTTCTGTGCTTTTAATTGGAGGAATTGTCGCTGTCGCCTTTATTATTATCGAAATACTCAATAATTTAAATGTGTTTTATCCAATAGTCTACATATTACAAAAAATTGGTATAGATGCAAATATTTCAACAGGCATACTTGGCGGAATGCTTGAGATTACTAAAGGTTGTATAGATATTTCATCTTTATCATTGTCTTTATATTCCAAAACAGTTATATGCAGTGCCATAATATCATTTGGCGGAATTTCAACAACAATGCAATCAATGGCATTTTTAAAAGATATAACCGGATATGGATACTTCATTAAACAAAAAACAACACATATGATATTTTCTACAATCATATGTGCTGTGCTTTCAATTGCTTTAATTTGAGTAATACTCTCCAAGTTTTTGTTTAAGGTCTGCAACTAAAAATCTAAGTGAGTGTGCTTTATTGGTCATATAAGTTAAACCTACGACATATGCACTTAAGTTCTTGATATCTAATTTTTTGATACAATCTTGCATACACAAAATAAAATATTCAAGGTCATTTTTGAGATTTTCTTTTATTTTTTTATCAGAACTTAGTTCATCTTTCATCTGTCCAAGTATAATGCTTGCTTCATCCATAAATTTAGAAAGATTACCACCTTGGCTTGTTGAACTACTTTGTACTATTTGTACTGTTTCAACTTTTGTATCTGAATCAACTTGGTTTGAGTTTTCATTATTTTGCGATTTGTCATTTTGAGTTTGTTTATTTCCGTCAAGGTCAAAACAATATGCAATAGCCTCTTTGAAAGGAACAACCACCGTTTGAGCAAAATTTTCAAATTCATTCATATTTTCACTTGTAAAATAATCTTTGACAAATTCATGAAAATTGATTTTTTTATCTCTAATATCAACAAAAATACAAAAAACAAGCGGAAGCACAATGGCTTTACTTTCAGGCATTACAAAATATCCATCTTTTGTTGGCAATTTTACCTTTGCCCTATTAAATTCCCTGTCAAAATTGAAGTTTTGCATACATTCCGCTATAAGGTCATAAATCTCTTTTGAATCACTTATATTTTGCAAAATTTTTGCAATTATATTTTCAGCAAAAATGAACCTTCCATTTATTAATTCATCACAACTTGCAAGGCAAGCCTGCACATTTTTAAGCGCCCTATCACTTAACATTTTTTCTCCTTAGTATTTTTTTTATTTTAACATATAACAAGCGATATTTCAACTCTAATAATAATTTTTTTAGGATATTTTACTTGCCTTTAATGTTTGTATATATTTGACTAAGATAAACTATTATGTTATTATTGTTTAAAAAGTGGAGATGAAATGGATAACCGAGAACAAGAGACAACATTATATAAACTTATCGTTCTGTTTGTACTAGAAAAAATTGAAATTCCTTTAACAGAACAATCTATCATTGATATTTGCTATGGAAAAAACAATTGGATAAATAATTACATGGAGTGCAAGGAAATTATATATAACCTTGTAGAAGCGGGGTTCATATATAAAACCAATGGCAACAGCGAGGAAGATAGATACACAATCACCTATACTGGTAGAAATTGCCTTTCCCACTTTTATGAAAGAATAAATAAAGATCTTCGCGACCAAATAACGGAATATGTCAAAGAAAATAGAATGGCGTTTAAGCGTTCACAAGAATATGTAAGTACAATTGATAGAAATTCCGATGGCAGTTACACAGTGTGTTTAAAAATTAGATCAGCACTTATTGATGAACCTATGTTTGAGTTAAAAATAAAAGCACCGTCAAGACAAAGTGCAATTGGAGCGACTAATATTTGGAGAGAAAAAGCACACCTGATATATGAAAATGTGTATGAAACTTTAATAGATATTGAAGAATAAATGGAGAAAATAGTGGAACCAAAACAACAAGCAGTTAAACCAATATTAAACATTGTGAATTTGACAAAAAAATATGGTGATAGAGTTGCGGTAGACAATATATCACTAAGTGTTTTCCCTGGTCAAATTATGGGGTTTTTAGGTGTAAATGGTGCTGGAAAAAGTACCACTATAAAAATGTTGACTGGACTTGCACATATAACCTCAGGAAATGCATTTATTTGTGGTCATTCCGTCAAAACTTCATTTGAACAAGCAATAAAAAATGTAGGTGCTATGATTGAAACACCTGTTTTTTATCCTTACCTTTCAGGCTACAATAATCTTAAATTTTACGCTAGACTTTCTGGCAACATTACTAACCAAAGAATAAACGAAGTTGCAACACTTGTTGGACTTGGAAATAGAATAAAAGACAAAGTAGGAAAATACTCACTTGGAATGAAACAGCGTCTAGGTGTAGCACAAGCCCTTCTTAGTCGTCCTAAACTATTGATACTTGATGAACCAACAAATGGGCTTGATGCAAACGGAATTAGAGAATTTAGAATGATGTTAAAACAACTCGCCTACAAAGAAGGTATATCCATTTTGATTTCAAGCCATATACTAAGTGAAATGGAAAACCTATGTGATGTTGTTGCAATTATTGACAAAGGAAAAATAATACAAGTAAAAACTATGGAAGAAATAAAACATAGTTGTCTTCAAGCAGGTTCACAATACATTAAATGCAATGCACCAAACTACTCTGGAAAACTAATAACACAGTTCTTTGGAGCAAGAGTAAAAATTCAAGGTCAAAATGTATATATAACTGCAAAAGATAGAAAGAGTTTGCCACAAATGATAGTTATGCTTACGCAAAAGAAAGTACTTGTATACGCAGCAGGAGATGTGGACTATTCACTTGAAGATGTATTTTTAAACATTATAAATCAAAGTCATGGTACAAGCATAAGTTAGGAGAAATTATGAAAAAGATTTTTAGACTTGCCGCAGCAGAATTTAATAAAATTTTTTATAGGCCGTCGATATTCATTTTGACTGCCCTTTTGATTGTAACGCTTGTGCTCACCAATCTTCTTTATTCGCCATCACAAAACACAACCAAACTCTCCTATTCTGGTCAAAGCGTTAGTGCTGTATATCAAGAATTTCATAGTAGCACCAATACCATAAACAAATCGAGCATAGATAATTCTATTGAAACCTTATATAACCAAATTGAAAACCAGTTTAGTAGCATTGAACGAGATGACAAACTCACCAATCTACAAAATAGAGTATATGAAATACATTCATATATTATAAATGACCTTCGTGAAGATCAAATTTCTGCATCAACTGGCGGAAGCGAATCATTTATTGCCATATTTAATGAACTAAAACAAATGTGTTCAGATCTTATGAGTTATCTCGCAACACTACAATCTGAAACATTGAATTTTTATTTAACAGTAAATAACTATAACACAATTTATAATGAAATTGAGGACCTTTATGATGCTATACCTCAAAGTTTTGATGCATATAGAACAGTAGAAGATTTTATTGACCTAGCAAACTCAATAAGACGCGGTTTCCCACTTTCATCATCAAGACAAATTGTAGCAAACTTACAAAAATTGTCTATTGACCCAGATACCTATTACGAACTTATCCAAACATACTACACAAACGCAAAACTTACTCTTAATGATGTTTATAACGCTCAAATAGAAACTTTCCTTGATGAACATTTTGAAAGTACTGACGAAGAAGACATTAAACAAATGAATGAATATATTGCAGAGTATTATTCATATGCAGACATGAATATGACAGTGCTTGAAAATAAGTTTATGCTGCTTAGAATTGGTGACAAATCCGACACCGACCTTGAGAATCTTATAGGCTACACTGAAGTATCAAAATATGCCTTAAATGAACAAAACACAATATATGATTATTTACTTGAAAATGAAGATTTTGAATATAATTATTTAACATCTTTTAACTTTAATGTTGCTTCTGGTGCGACAAGCAATGCATATGATTACACTGTTTATACAATGCAAATACTCAGTGTCTTAATTATAGTGTTTACAATATTTTATGCTTGTAGTAGCATTGCTGGCGACCAAGCAAGTGGCACAATGAAGATGATTGCAATCAGACCATATACAAGAAATAAACTATTTACTGGAAAGTACTTATCTTGTGTTATGTTTGGCATTATGCTTATGCTAATTTCAACAGTGGCTTCATTTGTTGTTGGCATAATTATGTATGGCTTACCAATGTCTAGTTGTCTTGTTGTATTTAATTCTTCATCTGTTATTTCAATTCATCCAATATTGCTACTACTACTATACTTGCTTTCACTTTTTGTCAATTTACTATTCTATATTTCACTTGCAATGTTCATTTGTTTGTTATTTAAATCAAATACACTTTCTGTATTTTTAACAACCATTATCTATGCAGCACAAATAGTACTTAGTGGACTTGTCGGTAGTGCATGGTTAAAATATACACCTTTTGGACATTTTGATTTATTTAAATATTTCGGAAATTCTCATCTTGGTATGTTCAGTATGAATATTTTACCTGATAGTAATTTCTTAACAAGTGCAATTGTTCTTGGACTTATGATTGTTATATTCAATTCACTATCGCACTTGATATTTAAACGCAGAGATATAACATAATATAGCGAAGTTTTAGGACAGCCTGAGTACTATTTATAATGTATATAACTATCTCAGGCTGTTCAAAAACAAGCGAGACGAGGCTCGCAAAATGCCCCAAAGCAGGAATTTAGTTACCTAAATGACTGTTTTGGGGTATTTTGCAGTAAACAAAGTAAGAAAAATTTTGTTAAAATTTTTCGGTCGCGAAGTTTTAGGACAGCCTAAGGTACTCGTTTAAGAGTGCCTTGTTTTTCGCAGCAATACTCACGCATTCTTGATGCTGTTCATCCACCCTTTTTGTTCCATGAGTTTTACTATTCAAAAAGTGTATGCAGGTATGCCCTCCTTCTCCATTGTCTAAAATTGAAAACCCATGAGGCATTCCATTGGTTGACCCAGCATAAAATTGTCCATTGATTTCTACCCAAACAGGACGCCTAGCCCACGACCATTCACCGCCATATATTTGTTTAAATATTTGCGTGTTTTCATTATCAATAGTTTGAACATCGGCATGGTTATATCCACCAAAGCGTTGAACATAATATTCAGTTTGACTCCAAATATCTATCACTCTTACAGTAACATATTTGGTAAAGTGTTCATCCATAAAATCAAACCAATCATATGATAGTACTTCAACTTCAGTAGAGTTATCCTCTACATTATGTTCTTCATCTTCATATTTATCATTTATTACCTGTTGATCCTTTGCCGAAACAAAATTATCGCTTACAAAATTTGGATAAGGAATAATGCTTGCAAAGCAAAATGAAAACAACAAAACCAATAAAAATACACTTACTATTTTTGAATTCATACTATTATTTTATATTGATTACGTTTTTTTATTATATTTTTTAATATTATTAAATAAATATATTCTATGAGATGCTTAAAAATTACAATCTTGATTTTAGGTACTATGATAGGTGCCGGTTTTGCAAGCGGTAAAGAAATTACAACATTTTTTACAATTTTTGGTTACTACTCTTTTTTGTGCTTACCCTTAGTATTCTTTGGTTTTTATTTTTGTATATATAAACTTTTAAGGCTTGGGGCAAAAAATAAAATAGAAAATACTAACCAATTAAATTATCTTATATTTAAAAAAAATAATAAAATAATAAAAATATTTACTTTTATTTCTTTTGTAATTATTTCATCTACAATGATAAGCGGGCTTAAAGAATCTCTTGAAATTTCTTCAACATTTTCTTTAATATTATTTATTTTTATTGTTATTATTTTTTTATGTATTTTGATAAATAAAAATTTAAAGTACTTAAATATTATTTGTATGGTTACAATTCCAATTACAATAATTATTATTTGTATAATTTGTTTTACAAATTTTGATGGACTACACAATACTTTACTTTCAAATATTGTGTTGTTGCCATATAATACCATAACATATATTACTCGCAATGTGTTTTTATGCTATTTTGTTATATCTTCATCATCTTTTGGCTTGACACAAAAACAATGTAAAAATATTAGTTTTTGGTCATCAATAATTTTGTGTGCTGTTATGGCTGTTATGATTTTTGCTGGGCTTGCCAATCCTGAAACAATAAGCGACAGCATACCTATGCTGTCGCTCGCCCAAAGTCAAGATGCACTTTACATTATTTATGCAATATTAATTGAGTTTGCAATAATTACTACGCTTATTAGTACCACAATTACTGTTAAATCATTTTTTAATTTTAAATCAAAAATTTTAAATTGTTTTTTAGCGGTAATTTTATGTGTTATGTGTTCATTTATTAAGTTTGATTTTTTGATTAAATATTTTTACCCAATAATTGGAATTTTTGGCGCATATCTAATTTTATTCCTTATGTTTCCTAACCTTTCTTTCCAAAATTCCAACAAAGAGATACATGACACAAGCAAGGATACAAAGTATTAGTGTACTTGCCATAACAAGGTCTAATTGGAACACTTGACCACCATAAACAATTAGGTATCCAAGTCCTGCTTTACTTACTAAATACTCACCCATAATTGTTCCAACCCAACTCATACCTACATTTATTTTAAGAACTGATACAAATTCGGTAAGTGCGTTTGGAATTACAAGTTTAGTAAGTATTTGAAACTTGTTTGCACCCATTGAACGCATAAGCGAAATTTTGTCCTCATCACATTCCAAAAATGCCGATAACATAGATAATGTGGTAATAACAATGCATATCAGGATACACATGGTTATTATAGCACCAGTACCTGCCCCTACCCAGATTATTATAACCGGACCAAGAGCAATCTTTGGAAGTGCATTTAATATTACAATATATGGTTCAAGTATTTTTCTTACTTTTCTACTCCACCAAAGTATTATTGCTATAAGTGTTCCTAGTATTGTTGCGATGGCAAAACCAATTAGTGTTTCATATAGCGTTATGCCAATATGGTAAAATAGTGTGCCATTTTTAAACAAATCTATAAGTTCAGCAATCATTCTTGATGGAGAACTTAGGAAAAATGCATCAAGTACACCAACATATGTCAAAAGTTCCCATAAACCAACTATTACAATAAGAAGTAATATTTGTGCAAGTAGTGTTGTAAATTTATCAACCTTAATTTTTTTTAAGTATTTTTTATGTTCTTTAGAATAGTTGATATTCTTATTCTTCTTTTTCACTGGAAAGCTCCCTGTAAATCAAATCAAAATATTTTGAAAACTTTGGACTTTCTCGCCGTTTTAGTGGCGTTTCTATGTCACCAAGTTCTATCTTTTGTATACACTTAACCACGGCGGGTCTTTTGGAAAGTACAATTATTCTGTCCGAAACAGAAATGGCTTCTGAAATATCATGTGTTACCAAAATCGCCGTTTGTTTTTCTTTTGTGATTATTGAATGTACATCGTCACAAACACTAAGTTTGGTTTGATAATCAAGTGCCGAAAAAGGCTCATCTAAGAGCAGTATTTTGGGTTTTAAGCACAGAGTGCGAATTAACGCTGCACGTTGTCGCATACCACCTGAAAGTTGACTTGGATAATTATTTCTAAACTCATACAAACCATACTTATTCAAAAGTTCATCAACATGCTTTAAACTCTCTGCATCCTTTTTTTTGTGTTTTATTTCAAGACCAATACTTACATTTTTATAAATAGTACGCCAAGGAAATAAATTATCACGCTGAAACATATAGCCAATACTTGTATCTTTTGTAATTTTTTCTCCATCCAAAAGTACTTCACCCGATGAAGGTTTTAAAAGCCCAGCAATAAGCGAAAGTATGGTGGTCTTTCCACAACCACTGGGTCCAACAATGCTTACAAACTCATTTTTTTGTACGCTAAAATCAATACTTTTAAGCGCAAGTACCTCACCTTCTTTGGTGTGATATGAAAGTGAAATATCTTTTAATTGCAAATAATCTTCCAATTATTTTCACCTCCTCAAATCATTGTACTTAAACTATCAAAAAAGTGTGAAAAAAACACGAGTAAAAAACCCGTGCTTTTACATATTTTATCTAGGCATATAACCAATAGAAGTCTTTTAGGAAAGGATAGCCGTTGTTTATAGATGAGTCTTTCATATATGCCAAACCTAAATTTTGATTTTTTATATCATTTTTGCTTGTGATTTGTGTTCCAATGCCACTAACGCTAGGCTTTGTAGCAGATAAAGTTAAACTTAATGATTGTGTATCATCACTAAAAGAAGCAAATCTTTGAGTAGCATAGTATCCACTACTATCACGCCCATCTTCACATGCAAGAGAAAAACCCAAAATAGAGTTAAGACTTAAAGTATTACCCGACAATGATGGTTTTACCCCATATATCCACAGGTAATTAAGTAAACCATTGCTAGTTGCATTTTTTCGGACATCAGTATATGGCAATGGTACATATTGGTATTCGTCACCAAATTTAAAATTTATCCATGCATTTGCTCCGGTATTATAATCGCCAGTACTAGATGAATATATATAACGACTAGGATTAATCCATGGTAAACGCAAAAACAAACTAGCATTTGTATCAATATCATTTGAGAGTAAACGGCTATTACCAACAATACCTGGTGGATAAGATTTACCACCATTATTATTTGTTGTATAAGTAAAAGTACCATTTGAATTTACAACAAAAGTTGTTAATGGTATTAATTCACCTGTACTACCATCCTGAGCACTAATATTTACTTCATACCATGGAATATTCCCACTAATTGAAATGGAAGAATAATAATACGAATTGGTTACATTTGCCGTTCCATAACCAATTAAACTTAAGTAAGTAACGGAATTAATTGGACGAATTGATGATAATACAATTGAAGATGCAGGTGGAGTATTATCTCCTCCTAATGTACTAGATTGTGGGAAATCGGATATTACTTGACTATAAAGTTGACCTTCAATAATATATTCTCCAATTTTCCTAGTTGTGCTATCATACGAGCCATAATTAACATTACCTTCATTGTCAGAATTGAGTAAACCACTGCTATAGCAATAATTTATAGTAAGTCTAGAACTGGCATAACCTACAAGCCCACCAACATAGTTTGTTCCCCCGCCAGTTATATTACCACTATTGTAACAATTGCTTATTGTAAAAGTATTTGTGGTATAACCTACAAGCCCACCAATTCTTCCAGTGGTGCCAGTAATGTTTCCCGAATTGAAATTTGTTGAAAGTGTTCGATTCCCTTGTG
>CALWDZ010000011.1 GCA_944376845.1 uncultured Clostridia bacterium
TTCACTGGGGCTTAAATTCAACGCTTTGCTTGCGCTAACATCTCCTCTTAACCTTCCAGCACCGGGCAGGCGTCAGCTCCTATACATCATCTTACGATTTTGCAGAAACCTGTGTTTTTGATAAACAGTCGCTTGGGACTTTTCACTGCGGCCAACCTAAAAGGCTGGCACCCCTTCTCCCGAAGTTACGGGGTCATTTTGCCGAGTTCCTTAACAATGGTTATCCCGTTCATCTTATGATTCTCTCATCGTCTACCTGTGTCGGTTTGCGGTACGGGCACCTGATGCCTACCTAGCAACTTTTCTCGCCAGCGTGAATTCACAGACTTCGTTACTAAATTTCACTCCCCGTCATCACCTAGGGCATGCACTAAACGTACTTCACTATTTAGTCCCCTCATGATTTAGACGCGAATTTCCATCATCGCGCATCTGCTATCCTTCTGTGTCATTGCATCGGCTCTTTGTCGACATCCGGTGGTACAGGAATATCTACCTGTTGGTCATCGCCTACGCCTTTCGGCCTGAGCTTAGATCCCGACTCACCCTGGGAGGACGGCCCTTCCCCAGGAAACCTTAGACTTTCGATGGTGTGGGTTCTCGCCACACTTTCGCTACTCATGCCGGCATTCTCTCTTGTTTGCAGTCCACAGTCCCTCACGATACTGCTTCAGCCCGCAAACATTGCTCCTCTACCGATTGCCATAAAGACAATCCCCAAACTTCGGTGTTATGTTTTAGCCCCGATAAATCTTCGGCGCATTGTCACTCGACCAGTGAGCTATTACGCACTCTTTAAATGAATGGCTGCTTCTAAGCCAACATCCTGGTTGTTTGAGCGATAACACATCCTTTACCACTTAACATAAACTTTGGGACCTTAGTTGTGGATCTCGGCTGTTTCCGTTTTGACAATGAAACTTATCTCACACTGTCTGACTCCTTGCGAACAATTGACTGGTATTCGAAGTTTGATAGGATTCGGTAACCGGTGAAGGCCCCTAGTCCATTCAGTGCTCTACCCCCAGCAATCTTTTAGCAAAGGCTAGCCCTAAAGCTATTTCGAGGAGAACCAGCTATATCCAGATTCGGTTGGAATTTCTCCGCTATCCACAAGTCATCACCGACTATTTCAACAGGCGTGTGTTCGGACCTCCGCGGTGTGTTACCACCGTTTCATCCTGCTCATGGATAGATCATCTGGTTTCGGGTCTACGCTATGCAACTGTCGCCATTTTCAGACTCGGTTTCCCTTCGGCTCCGTGACTTAATCACTTAACCTCGCTACACCACGTAACTCGCCGGCCCGTTCTACAAAAAGTACGATATCGCAGGGGGACAAGCCCGCGCTGCTCTATCTGCTTGTAAACATACGGTTTCAGGTTCTCTTTCACTCCCCTCCCGGGGTTCTTTTCACCTTTCCCTCACGGTACTATACGCTATCGGTCACTAGGTCGTATTTAGGCTTAGGAGATGGTCCTCCCACATTCACACCGGGTTACACGTGCCCTGTGCTACTCTGGATACACCCATGCCTTATTCGGTTTCGGTTACGGGACTATTACCCTGTTTCGTTCAACTTTCCAGAAGTCTTCACCTACCAAACTCGGTCAATTACGGTGTCCTAACCCCAAGGATATTACTACCCTTGGTTTGGCCTCATGCGATTTCGCTCGCCACTACTTTCGCAATCGTTGATTTACTTTCTTTTCCTCCAGGTACTTAGATGTTTCAGTTCCCTGGGTTCCCCTCATACCACTATGGATTCGTAAGTATGATACTATCGGATTAACGATAGTGTGTTGCCACATTCGGAAATCTACGGATAATAGTTTATGTGCAACTCCCCGTAGCTTATCGCAGCTTGTCACGTCCTTCATCGGCGCCTAGTGCCAAGGCATCCACCATATGCTCATTGTAGCTTAATCTAATCAAGGTATATACGATTGATTCTCAGCATTTTTGCTTTGTTAAATCTACTCAACGCAAATTGTAATTTGTTTTATGCATATTACATTTTACTCGTAATTTTAAATTACTGATATTTGATCTAAATTATGCAGTTGTCAAGGTACTGGTGGAAACATCATTTCCACATTGCAAATCTCCACTTGGGGTTGCAACACCGCAATAGTATCACAATCGAAAAAGCCATGTCAACATCTTTTTTCAAAAATATTCATTATTTTTTAACTTTTTTTGCACTTTTTTTGAATTTTTGCAAACACCCGGTGCGGGGTATGGGAATTATGGCGAAAACATGGCATTGACACAAAAAAAATCCAAGACAAAAACATATCTTGGATTTAACTTTTTATATTATAACTCTTCATCTAACAGATGTTGTTTGCGTTTTTCAAACTCTTCTTCTGTGATAAAATTCTTATCTTTAAGATTTTGAAGTTTTTGAAGTTTTTCTTCAAGCCCTTCTTTTTGTGGGGCTTGTGCTGTTGTTTGGGATTCTCCTCCAAATCTGTTATTGAATCTGTTTAATCTTTGTTGTCTTTCTTCCTGTTCTTTTAAAAGCAACCTTTTACCCTCTTCCGTAATCAAAAAGTCCGGAGATTTAAAGATATATGAATAGAGAATATATATAATAGTTACTGCACCCAAAACATAATTAGAAACACAAAGCAAATATTGCCCAGTAACCTCAGTATTTTCAAACAAAGTCATAAGTACTGCCGAGCCACTGACAAGCCACAAAACAGCGATTATAAGTTCCAAAAATGCGTTGTAGTATTTATTTTTGAAACCAAGCACTGCAATGATCATCTTCCAAACGGCAAAAGCCAAAATGAACACAAAAATGAAATATCTAAGATCAACTTTTGCGTTTTTAGCAAATACAAATACAATTGAAGCAATAGCGACTAAAATGGTCAAGCAAATATAAAATATTCCGTCAGCGCAAAGATATTTTTTTTGAGATTTATAGTTAGAGAACACTCTTATTTGCATAGAGCCCATAAATAGTGCAGCAATAAACAACACAACACATGAACCAATAACTGAAATATTTAAAAAGTTTCCGCTAATAAGTCCAATGATAACTAACATCAAAAGTGCAATGGCTAAAATAACACTTGTTACAACAGCATAAGTTCTGGTATCTTTTTTCAAGAAGACTAAATCATTCATAGTTATTTTTTACCCCCAATTCTGAGTACTGACAATAAAACATTAAGGATGAAGAATATGAGTTGGAATGTGTTGTATATAACATTTACAACGACAAGTTTTTTCCAAGCAGAGAACAACTTACGCATTTTCTTTTCTTCTGCCTCGTCCAAAATGCCCATATCCAAAATAATATTTTGACCATCGGTGCAAGCCAACCTTTCATTTTTTGCAACAATGCAGGCCAAGATGAATATTGCCAAGGCAAACACCAAACCCACACTGCCAAATATCAATGTGTACATGCCAAGACCACCACTTGCAATCAAGTCAATGATGATTCCGACAACCAGCAAAGGCAAAAATAAGATTGGCAACCAACTAAGCCACCTATAAACTTCCACAGCATGTAGATGCTTTTTGCCCTCTGCATGAAGTTTTGCATATGCCACCAATTTGCAAGTGATTGCCAAATTTGTGGCAGTTGCACGTCTGGCAGTGATCCAACTAAGCCTAATCAACTTTTTGCGTGTACTGTAAGTATTTCCAACAAATATCGAAGCCCAAAAGCCCACTCTTTTAACTTCCACATCTGTCAGATTATGTTCTTCAAGCAAAATCTCAGCATATTCTTCCATAGGTTTATTTATGTTGAGTTTTTTCCAATTAAACCATCTTGTTATACGCATAGCGTTCCATCTAATGAACCCGATTACGCAAGCACAAACAAAAAGGATAACTGCAACAATTATAATAATTGTAGATAATTCCATAACAACTCCTTCAATAACACAATACCAAAAATCAAATAACCCTGTCAAACTATTTTAATATTTATTATTTTGTGTTAATTTTTGTTACTTAAACATTTTTATGAACCTTATTGATGACGATTTTCACAATTTCGCTTAAAATAAATGTCAATACAGCAAAGCCAAGTATTATTAGCCAACACAAATAAGGAATAAAGACAAGGTCCAATAAATTTCCAAACGGAGTTACTGCAAGCAAAAGCATAACAACTCCCCCAAATGCGATTGCATACAATATCCACTTGTTATCAAAAAATTTCAATAATGAAGAAAAAGTGGATTTTTTTATAGATAACAAATATCCAAACTGAACAAAGTTGAGTGTATAAAATGCCACGCTTGAAGCAACCAAAGCACTGGATGTAAATGATAACGAAAAATAATATGCCAAGATAACGCACAATGTTTGCGCAAATCCCATAATCGCAATCTGCCATCCCATACCGTCTGAAAAAATTGTTTTATTTTGACTTCGTGGCTTTTGTAGCATAATGTTTTTATCCGGTTTTTCAAGCCCAAGTGCTACGGCAGGAAGGCTATCGGTTATCAAGTTTACAAAAAGTATTTGTACAGGCGTTAAAAATGTGAATTGTGGAAAGAATATTGTAGCCAAAAGCAGTGCCATAATTTCGCCCAGGTTTGCGGTGAACAAAAAGGCAACTGTTTTTTTGATGTTGGCATAAATTCGCCTACCTTCTTTTACCGCAACAACAATGGTTTCAAAGTTGTCATCAGTGACAATCATATCTGCGACTTCTTTTGTGACATCTGTTCCCGTCATACCCATACCAACACCGATGTTTGCTTCACTTAGTGATGGAGCATCATTTACTCCGTCACCCGTCATTGCCACTACGTTTTTAAGGCTTTTTAGTGTTTTGACTATTCGAACTTTATTTTCAGGACTTACGCGTGCATAGACATTTATTTTGTCTATCACTTTTAAAAATTCTTCATCGCTCAAATTGTCAAGAGTTGAACCTAGCATAACTTCACTGATGTCATTACAAATACCTATTTCTTTGGCAATTGCAAAAGCAGTATCTTTATGGTCACCAGTTATCATAATTGGTCGCATATGTGCTTTTTTACAGTTTTGAACCGCTTGTTTGGCTTCTTTTCTTGGTGGGTCAATCATCCCAACAAGTCCAACAAAAGTCAAGTTGTCCTCACTAAACTTACTATTATCGCCTATATCTTTTGTTGCAAATCCAAGCACTCTTAGCGCTTGATTTGCCATATCGTGATTTACCGACAAAATATCTTTTTTGTGTTTATCTGTTAAAGTCAATGTTTTGTCATCAATTAGTATGTGAGTGCAACGTTTTAAAATTTCATCCACCGCCCCTTTTGTGCAAACACAAAATTTATCATCAAACTTGTTTAGTGTGGTCATAAGTTTACGATTGGAATCAAAGGGTATTTCACTAACTCTTGGATGAGAATCATAAAATTTTTTACAAGACATTTCTTTGTCCGCCAAAAATTTAACAAGTGCACTTTCTGTCGGGTCGCCTAAGAGTGTTGACATATCAGTATCATTACAAAGTAGCATAACCTTAGTCAGTGGCGAGACATTTTCTAATGTTATATTATTACTATTATATACATTATTACTATAATAGAGTTTTTTGACCGTCATTTTGTTTTCGGTAAGTGTGCCTGTTTTGTCACTACAAATTACACTAGTACTTCCAAGCGTTTCCACTGCACTTAAATTTTTTACTATTGCTTTTTTCTTGCTAAGGTTGCTTACTCCAATGCTCATAATAATAGTTATAACCGCAGGCAAACTTTCTGGTATTGCTGCAACCGCTATTGCAACGGCAGTTAAAAACGCGTCCATAACATCGGGGTTTGTTTTTAATAGCATTTCAAGTATAAAAGTAAGTGTTGCAACAATTAGTACAATCACCGTGATAATTCTGCCAAGCACCTTTATGCTTTTTTGAAGCGGAGTTAGTTCCTTTTTTGCCGAAACAAGTGAAAGTGCGATTTTGCCAAGTTCTGTGTCCTTTCCAGTACATACCACCACGCCTTCACCTCTGCCATAGGTAACAACGCAGCCGCGATATGCCATATTGCATCTCTCAGCCAAAGGTGTGGTACTTTCTAGCATTTTATCACAATTCTTTTCCACTGGTACACTTTCACCAGTAAGAGAACTTTCATCACATTTCAAACTTGCACTGCTAATCAGCCTTAAATCTGCTGGAATAATATCTCCTGCACCAAGAACAATAACATCACCAACAACGACATCTTTTACATCTATGCTTACAATTTTCCCTGCACGTCTTACTTTACAAATTTGTGAAGTTTGCTTTTGGAGCGCAAGCATATCTTTTTCGGCTTTTTGATGTTCATAAAACCCAATTATTGCATTTAAAAAAACAATTAGTAAAATAATTATTCCGTCTATTATTTCACTATAATTTTTTTGAAATATTGCAACAACTATTGAAACAATTGCAGCAATAAGCAAAATAATTATCATAACATCGCAAAATTGCGACAAAAAAATTAAAAATTTATTTTTTTTCTTTTTTTGAGGAAGAATATTAGGGCCTATTTTTTCAAGTCTTTTTTGTGCCTCCTCGCTTTCCAGCCCACTACTTGTGGTGCCAAACTGTGAAAGTGTTTGGTCAATACTTTTTGTAAAGAATTTTTCCATAATTATATAATATATTTTTTTTGTAATTTTATCAAATAAAACAAGTAATTATTGAAATAATGGCAAGATAAATAGAAAAAATATAATATTTTTTGGTTTTTGCAAATTTTTTCATTATTTTTATTGCAAAAATTCCAAATATAAATGCAAGCAAAAATGCAATTATCATATTCACAACCGAACCGCTATAAAGTATTGCATTTTTTTGTACGCACTCATATATTTCATAAATAAGTGACAATAAAATAATCGGAATACTTAGAATAAAAGAATACGATGTCGCCTCATCGCTGTCAAGTCCAAGCATAGTGCCCGCAAAAATTGTAGAACCACTTCTTGAAACACCTGGAAGTACTGCCACACCCTGCATAAGTCCAATTGCACTTGCGCGGGTATAATTTAATGGTTTGTAAATTTTTGCATTTTGCGTTTTAAAGTAGGTTAAAACTAAAAATATGGCAGTCACTATAAAACAAACAGGAAGAAGCCCACCCTCAAAAGAATTTAAAAAGAAAGTTTTAAATGTTAAAAATACAATTCCTGTAAAAAATGTTGAAATAATTATATATTGCACTTTTTTTTGAAGTGGATGACGAATTAAGTCATATATTTCTTTTCTATATAAAATTATCACCGAAAAAAGCGTTGCAATATGAAGAAGTATAGACACAAAAATAAAGTTGCCTGTTTCAACACCAAAAATTTTGTCCAGTAGCACCAAATGTCCACTTGACGAAACTGGCAAAAACTCGGTGAGCCCTTGAACTATTCCAAGTAAAATAAAATACACTAGTTCCATATGCCTAGTGTATGTTTTTTAATATAGTTTTATTACGCACTTTGAATGTTTTGAATTTTCACAAAATAACTAAATTCTGGGCTTACCACAACTTTAACTCTGTCACCCACCTTTTTGCCCATAACTGCTTTTGCAAATGGTGATTTTACGCTAATTTTGCCATTTTGTGCATCTTGGCTTATTGTGGTTGTGATTTGATATGTCATAACTTTCCCGCCGTCAAGTTCAACCGTCACCACACTTCCAAGCCCAACCTTATCGGTGTTTTTGGTATGTTCAACTATACGTGCCGTTCTTATCATATTTTCAAGATATGATATTCTTGACTCGTTTCTACCTTTTGCACGCTTTGTTTCATAAAGTTCAGAATTTTCAGAAAAATCTCCAAATTCTTTCGCCGCCATTATTTTTTCGTGAAGGTCCGCCCTAACAACTGTTTTGCGGTAGTCAATTTCCTTTTGCATATTTTCTATATCTTGTTTTGTAAGTTCATCAAACATAATTTTACCTTTTTAAATACTTTTCTAAATATTTCCCATAATCTGTCTTTTTTAGTACTTCATAATTTTGTTTTAGTTTTTCTTTTGAAATTAGTCCCGCATTGTATGCCACTTCATCAAGATGTCCAATCTGAATTTTTTTCTTTTTTATTATTTTTCTGACATACTCACTTGCTTTAAACAGTCCTTCGCTGTTCCCTGCATCAAGCCAATAGTTTTTCTTGCTAAGTTTAACTAGTTTAAGTTGTTTATTTTCTAAATACATATTGTTTAGGTCTGTAACTTCATACTCTCCCCTTGGTGAAAGTGGACATTTTTCTGCATATTCTAAACACATTTCATCGTAAACATATATGCCTGTCACTGCCATATTGCTTGGTGGGTCTTTTGGTTTTTCGACAAGTTTTGTTACATTGCCCGACTTATCAAAGTCTGCCACACCAAATGCGGTTGGGTTTTTAACTGGGTAGCCAAATACATATGCACCGTTACAGTTATTTACTGCTTTTTTTAATTCTTTATCAAATTGCTCGCCATAGAAAAAGTTGTCACCAAGCACAAAGCAAACTTTTTTACCTTTTACAAAGTCTTTTGCAACTTTGAAAGAGCCAACTGTCCCCATTGGGTTGTGGTCTATAAAATATTGAAGTTTTATACCATAGTCACTGCCGTCACCAAGTTGCTTTTGATAGAGTTCATAATTTTCTTCATTGGTAATAATTGCAATTTCAGTAATGCCCGCTTTTATAAGCATTGAGATTGGGTAGTAAATAAGCGGTTTGTCGTAAAGTGGAAGAAGTTGTTTTGACAAAAACTTTGTTATTGGGAAAAGTCTAGTGCTTTTCCCCGCACATGCAATTAAACCTACCATTTTTTTATCTCCTATTATTTATTTCATTTAAAAGAAGCGTTTTGAAATCTTCAAGTTTAAATTCGATGGTGTTATTTTGTCCACGCTTTCTTACAGAAATGACGTCTTTTTCGATTTCATTTTCGCCGATTATTATAACATATGGCACTTTTTGAGAAATAGCACCACGAAGTTTGTACCCGAGTTTTTCATTACGTTTATCAAGTTCTGCCCTAATGTTTGCCGATTTTAAAGTGCTTTCTATATTTTCGCACTGTGATAAAAACTTTTCGCTGATTGGTATTATCTCCACTTGCACAGGGCTAAGCCATGTAGGAAATGCACCTGCGTAATTTTCAGTTATGATGCCCAAAAATCTATCTATTGAACCATATATAACACGGTGAAGCATAAGTGGTTCTTTTCTCTCGCCGTCTTCGTCAACATAGTCAATGCCAAAGCGCTTTGGAAGTTGCATATCAAGTTGAATGGTACCACACTGCCAAGTTCTACCTATGGCATCTTTGATGTGTATATCTATTTTTGGACCATAGAACGCACCGTCACCTTCATTTATTACATACTCCTTGCCAATATGCTCTAATGCGCTCTTTAAACTGTTTTCAGCAAACTCCCAATCAGATATTTCTCCAATGTGGCTTTCTGGCATAGTTGAAAGTTCCAAATGATAAGTAAGTCCAAAAGTACCATACATCTCATCCACAAGTGAAAGTATGTTCTTGACTTCTTGTTCAAGTTGGTCAGCTTTTAAAAATATATGTGCATCATCTTGTGTAAAACATCTTACACGGAAAAGCCCGTGAAGCGTTCCGCTCGCCTCTTGGCGATGTACTTTACCAAGTTCAGCAACGCGTAGTGGAAGGTCTTTATATGAATGCAAACCTTCTTTATAGTAAATAAGTCCGCCCGGGCAATTCATTGGCTTTATAGCGAAGTCATCATCTTCAACTTTAAAGGTGTACATATTGTTTTGATAGTGGTCCCAATGTCCTGAAATTTCCCAAAGTTTTCTGTTCATTGCCATTGGAGTTTCTATCTCCAAATATCCCGCACGTGAATGCACTTCACGCCAATATTTTATAAGTTCATTTTTTATAATAACACCTTTTGGCATATAAAATGGCATACCTGGTGCATAGTCAGAAATAAAGAATAACCCAAGTTCTTTGCCGAGTTTTCTATGGTCACGCTTTTCTGCCTCTTCAAGCATCTTTAAGTAATCTTTTAGTTCTTGTTTCTCTAAAAAGCCGTAGACATATATTCTTTGCATCATCTTGTTCTTTTCGCTTCCGCGCCAATACGCACCTGAAACACGGTTTATTTTGAAAGCAAAACCACGAAGATACTTTGTGTTTTCAACATGAGGCCCTTTGCAAAGGTCCACAAACAAGTCTCCTAAACTATAAATAGAGATTTCGCTTCCCTCCTGTAAATCGTTTATAAGTTCCACCTTGTATGGCTGGTCCTTAAACATTTCAAGTGCTTCAGTTCTTGATAAAACAGTTTTGGTCATATCAAGATTTTGCGAAATAATTTCACGCATCTTGTCTTCGATTTTTCCAAAGTCTTCTGGAGTTAAGTTATGCTCCATATCAAAGTCATAATAAAAGCCATTGTCTATTGCTGGCCCAATGCCAAATTTGACATCATCGCCAAAAATGCTTTTGACTGCTGCGGCTAGTACATGTGCCATAGTGTGCCTTGATTTGTAAAGTAGTTGTTCTTTTTCTTTATTTTCCATAATTTTCTCCTTTTAAATAAAAAAGTCCTTTAGAGTTTTACTCTAAGGACGCAAAATAAATTTACGCGGTTCCACCTTAGTTACAAACACAAAGTTTGTCACCTTGATTTGTGGACTTGGTGCCACTAAACCTTATCCAAAAAAGTGGTACAAAAAAAGCATTTTCAGGCGAATTCCAGCCACGTTCGCCACTCTCTGTGAAAAGAGGCTTTTTTTACATGTCTTTTCTATAGATAAATTACACCATAAGTATACGCTAAAAATTTTTTTTGTCAAACTTTTTTACTATTCTAAATTGTCATTTTTTGAATCTTCATCAGTTTCAATAACGATTTCTGGCGTAGTGTCATCAACTTTTTGAGTGTCAGTTGTGCGCTCAAAATACAAAAGTAGCAAAAAGCCAATAAGACTAATTCCAAGTTCTACAAACACACCCGCGCCAAAAACCAAACCATAAATATCGTTTGCCAATATTGTGAACCAGAGCAAAAATGCTTCTACAACTAAAAATGCCATGAGCATAATTAACGCAAGTTTAATAAGTATGTACGATGTAACGCGACCAATTGAAATTGAGAACTTTATAGCGCCAGCGCCGTCTAAAATTTCAAGTATGGAAATTGTTGCAATGAAAAGTAAAAGCATAAACACAAGCACATGGAAGATATTTGCAAGTACCCACCAAGCACCAAGTCCAGATACGGTTGCCATAACAAAACCATTTATTCCTAAAACATCTGGCACAACTAAAAAAGCAAAGAACATACAAACAAGCCCAATAACAGATATTAAAAGTGCAATAAAATATTGATATTTTTGTTTTAATAATTTCATAATTTACTCCATATATATTATACACCATACAAATTTTGTTTTTCAACTAAATAACAAAAAATTGTAAGGCTGTGATTATATATGCAAAAAAAGTACAATAAGTGCATTTTTTGTTGTTTTTTAGCACTTACTTTTATATCACCCTTGCGTTATTTGGTCTAATTTTTTTGTTGACAAAATCACGATAGTTTGGTACTCTATTTTAGCATGGCCTTATGGTCAAGGGGTTAAGACGCCACCCTCTCAAGGTGGAATCACGAGTTCGAATCTCGTTAAGGCTACCAAAAAACCGCAACAAATTATTGCGGTTTTTTTAATCTTTTTAAATTGTTTCTGAAAAGCCATTTGAATAACTAAATACATAGCCTCCGTCAGTAACTGTTATTGTAAATGTAACTACTGTTTGTTGATTTGATGAGTTTTTAAGTTTGACATTATAAACATTTTCTGACTGCTGTGTTATTTCGTATTCAAGTTCACCTTGGTGTGACTCAAATTCAAGTTCCAAACTTTTGTTATTTCTTTTATTTTCAAATTCAACTTGTGTTTCGCTTACTTTGTTGCCATTTTGATATATGCTGTATTTATATTCAATCTCTGCATTTTCTTTTTCATGCTCGATTAATACATATTGATTTGGGTCGTTTTGGTCATAAGTTTTAAACTCAAGTTCAACTTCAGTTTTATTCCCTTCTTTTTCGTACTCTCGCTTGCCTTCAACTTGATAAGTATTTTCGCCGTCAACCAACACACCTTCAAGCGTTGTATTGATTTCTTGTTCTATTTCATCATCGTCAATTTCTTCTTTAGTGGTGGTGTCAATTTCTTTATAATACATAACTAAATTTTTTTGACCTTCCAAAGTAGGAATTGTAAAAGTCATCTTTAAGTTGTATGTATTATAATATTCATCTGTTGAATCAACTTCTGAATTGGTGAAATATTGATCAGTGCTATTTTTTAACATACCCTGAAACATTGCCATATATGATGCCAAATCTTGCACATCTTTTTCTGAAACAGAGTCAGGGCGCGTTTCCCCTGCCAATGTTTGACTAAGTGTACTTGATAAGTTCCCTGCATCTTGCATTTGCAAATAGTTGACACTTGACAATGCCGCCATTGCATAAAAGTCTTGAGCGCTAGTTGCTTCTTGTTCATCTCCACAAGCAGAGAGTGTAGCAGCACTTCCCGCTAAAAATATCAAAGAAAAACTAAGTAGTAATGCTTTTTTTAATTTCATATCTACCTCCCAAAAAAATCGTAACATATGAATAACTTCAGCGTCAAATCAATATTATGGTTTTTTATGGCATATAAAGGTGTTTTATATCAAACGAAACACTTTATATTTTATAATGAAATATCAAAATCCGCTTCTGTATAGCCTTCCAAACTAGTGGTTGGCATATTTAAGTTTACATTGCCATAATCATATTCTAAAAACATATTGGTTTCTGTTTCAAGTTCATTTGCAACATATTCTTTAACATTGATTGTGTACTCTTTTATTTTGTTATCGCGAATTTTATATTGTTTTGTAGTAACAGTTTTTTCTTCATCGGCATCTAGAGATGACTGCACTATTTGTGTAAATACAAAAGTTAAATCATAAGAACCGTCACTACTTTTTGTAAGTTCCATAGTTATGTCTTCAAGCGCGAGTTCGTCTTCTGTTGGTGCAGAAACAACAGTTAATGTGGTTTGATAATTTATATAATCTTCAAAATCCCCCTCATAAACTTGATATGCTTTTTCTTTATCATTTAACCTATATGTAACATCGCCAATTTTGCCCATATAATATTCTGTGCTGGCTTTTGTTACTAATTCGCCTTTTACTGCACCCTCCATATTTAAAGTGGCTTTAAGTTTTGTTGTTTGATATGCAACATTTGTGTCTACGTCAACACGCAGTGTACTATCTTGAGTTGTAACTGTACGAGTGCCATCTTGATTTGTTTCTCCTTTGTAAGTCATCTTTATTTCATAATCACCAACAGTTTCAGCAACTTCTGCGCTGAGCGCATTGTTTAATGCGTCAAGTGCCTCCTGTCTTTCAATTGGTTCACCCCCACAAGCAGTTAAAAATAAAGCAAATACAAACACTAGTGCTACAAGTAAAGTTGAATACACGCGGTTAATTTTTTTTGTTTTTTCTATTCCCATAATTTTTCCTCCTTAATTCTAGAATAACAAAAAAATACAAGTAAGTAAAGTTTTAAACATCAAAAAAATTTGCGAAAACAATTCTATTTCTATATACTATAAAAAGAAAAATATGGTTAAAAAGATTTTTACAATCACTACATTTGTACTTTCGGCACTTTTTGCTGCGGCACTGGTGCTACTTTTAATGTTTTGGCAAGTACCTTTATTTAACTATTATCAAAACTTAGATTATTCTATATCAAATGAATATATTAAAAACCCAGACCAAGGCTTTTATAGGACAGTTTTTATAAAACTCACCGAAGATGGCGGAACTTTTACTCCGGTTTTATATGAAGATTTTCAAATGTATCATCTTCGCATAGATATAAGTGATTTTTCTGATGAAATATCTTATCAAGCACAAAGAACGCTAAGAAGTGCACTTAGTTTTTACTCTCAAAATCAAAAAAATTTGATAGTTAGGTTTAGTTATGATCCACATTTTGAAGGCACAGCAAATAACGAACCACCTATCGACACAATAATTTCACATATTGGTGAACTCGCCGAAATATTAAATGATTTTGCACCAACAATCACCGCAATTGAGGCGGGTATGATTGGTCCTTGGGGCGAAATGCATACAAGCGAAATTACCACATCTGAAAATATAAACAAAGTGATTGATGCTTGGCTAAATAATTGCCCTGACCTTTGTGTACTTGTACGCACTCCCAAGATGATATATGACTATCTCGGAATAGATTTTAACAATATCTCTAGCCACACCTTTACTTTAGACGAAAAAACTATAAGGCTAGGACTTTTTAACGATGCCTTTTTGTCCACCGAAAACGATTTAGGAACATACACCTATGACCGCGAAGAAGAAATCAACTGGATAAGCCAAAATATAACGCACACACCTTATGGCGGAGAAGTGCTATCTTCAAGCATTGGTCTAAATAATTTCCCAAACTGCCTTGATGAGATGTATGCATTAAACCTTTCATACCTTAACTATGAGTATCAAGAAAGTGTTATAGAACAATGGAAAAACACGGAATATCAAAACTCTTCCGCCTTTGACTACATACAAACACATATGGGCTACCGTCCTGCACTCACCAACTCGGCATTTTGGTATAACAATGACTTTCGTAAACTTGAAATTTACCTTACCATAGAAAACAGCGGGTTTTCAAACTATGTGCGTGAAAAAGATGTTACCATTATATTTGTAGCAGAAAATGGCGAAACATATGAATATAATGTAGGTAAATTTAATGGCGAAAGAGATTTACACTTTAGTTTAACCAATTTACCACCAAAGCAAAATTTTGATGTTTATATCTCACTTTCAAACATTGTTGAAAACAAACGCACATATCCACTTCAATTTGCAAACACCACACTTTATAATTCCACCTTTCAAGCAAATCTTATTGGACATATTAAGGTTTAAATATCTAACAAGCCACTTCTATACATAGATATACAAACTTCTAATATTTGTTTCTTTTTTTCTCTGGCATAGTAAAAAGCCTTTGCTTCATCTTCGTTCTCATCTCCATAAATGTAAAAAATTACTATGTCCATTTTGTCAATTATGCCGTAATTTATTTCATCAATAACTTCTTCGTACATTAAACCATTATTATCTATCAAACATTCGTCATAATACTCCTTTGCCTTAACATCATCTAAAATGTATGCGTAATGTATTGACTTATTGGTTTTTGCCATTTTCTTTACAATGCGAGAAGCCACATCAACAAATTCTCCCATGCGATAAAAATAAAAGTTTTGTACCCCGTCTTGAATGTAATCTCTTAATAAAAATTCTATTTCTTCAAACTTAAAACTTAGTAAACGCAAACAAAAAACATACCATAAAGTAATAAAGCGTGCACCAAAGAGTACATCTATTTAACAAAAGATTGCTCAGTTTGTCAGAAAAATGCGATAAAAAAACACGACTTGGAGTATGTTTCTAAGTCGTATTTTTTTAATAGATTATACTCTTGTTGCGAGTTTAATTCCAGCGCCCATAGTTGTTGCTACAACAACATTACGGATATATTGTCCTTTTGCAGCGGCTGGTTTTGCTTTTATAAGTGCGCTCATTAGTGCATTATAGTTTTCAACAAGTTTGTCTTTTCCAAAACTAACTTTTCCAATTACAACATGAACATTGTTTCCTTTGTCTAAACGATATTCAACCTTTCCGGCTTTAACATCGCTTATAGCCTTTTTAACATCCATTGTAACTGTTCCGCTCTTTGGGTTTGGCATAAGTCCTTTTGGTCCAAGTATTCTTGCTATTCTACCAACAACGCCCATCATATCTGGTGTTGTGATGCAGACATCAAAGTCAAGCCAGTTTTCGGACTGAATTTTTTGAACAATGTCTTCTGCTCCTACAACATCTGCGCCTGCTTCTTCTGCTTCTTTTGCCTTGTCACCTTTTGCGATAACCAAGACTTTAACTGTTTTACCTGTACCATTTGGAAGTACAACCACACCACGAACTTGTTGGTCTGCGTTTCTTCCGTCAACGCCAAGACGAACATGTAGTTCAACGGTTTCGTCAAACTTTGCTTTTGGCAAACTTTCTAAAAGTGCAAAACCTTCTTCAACATCATAAAGTCTGTTTTCGATTTGGCTTTTTGCTTGTGTATATCTTTTACCTTTCATATTTGCCTCCTCTACTCTTCAACAGTCACGCCCATACTGCGTGCTGTACCCTTTATCATTTCCATAGCCTGTTCAACGCTTGATGCATTTAAATCTGGCATTTTTGTTTCAGCGATTTCGCGAACTTGTGCAAGGGTGAGTTTACCGACTTTTTGTTTGTTTGGTTTGCCTGAGCCTGACTCAAGACCTAGTGCTTTCTTTATAAGCACTGCTGCTGGTGGTGTCTTTAAGACAAAGTCATAAGACCTATCTTGATAAATAGAGATAACCACTGGGATAATAAGTCCCGCTTGGCTTGCAGTTTTGTCATTGAACTCTTTAACAAACTGCACGCTGTTTACACCGTGTGGTCCAAGAGAAGAACCAACTGGTGGACCGGCTGTTGCTTTGCCGGCTGGCAATTGTAATTTTACAACTGCGGTTAATTTTTTTGCTGGCATAAATTTTTCCTCCTATGTGGTGATACCAAGATGCATGCAAAAATTTACATCTCTCCCACGAAATTTATTTTAACAAGGCATTGCCTTGAAAAAACCTAATTAGTTGTTTTCTTTAATTTTTATTATTTGTGAATAGTCAAGGTCAACAACTGTGTCACGACCAAACATTTCAACGCTGACTTTGCATCTTGATGTTTCTTTATCTAATTCAACAACAGTGCCAATCATACTTGAAAGTGGACCGTCAATAACCTCAACTTTGTCACCTACTTCAAGGTCTATTTCAACAGTAACCCTTTCTAGATGCATACGTTTTACTTCATCTTCCGTAAGTTCAAGTGGTCTACCTTTTGGCCCTGTGAAGCCTGTTACACCGTGTGTACGTGTTACATTGTGCCAAATGTCATCACCATAACGCATTTTGACAAGAAGATATCCTGGCATAGTTTTTCTTTGAATGAGTTTTTTCTTGCCATTTTTTTCTTGAATGACATTTTCCATAGGAATGACAATATCCATAACTCTATCTTCAAGTCCATATTTTGCTGCCATGGTTTCTAGATTTTCTTTTGCGACATTTTCATAACCCGTGTAGGTGTGAAGGACATACCACTTTGGTTCTATTTTTTCAACATCAACTTTTTCCATAATTCACTCCTATATTAACCTGACACAGATGTTGTCAAAAGTTCAAATAGCCATGAAAGCAATCTATCTATACCAAAAAGAACGACAGCAAAGATAAGTACAACAGCCAAAACAACTCCCGTCTTTTTTACAACAGTGCCAAATGATGGCCAAGTGACTTTTTTAAGTTCGCTTGTTGTTTCTTTAATACGTTTTGCTGTTTTTGATGGCTTTTTTACTTTTGACTTTTTCTTGTCTTTTTGCTTGTCTTGTTTGTTGTCCTTTTGGACGTTTTTGGTTTTTGCGTCTTTTTTGGCCTCTGGCTTTTGTTCTGATTTTTCTTCTGGTTTTTCTTCTTCTGCCAAGGCAGTATCAGCAGTTTCGACATTTACTTGTTCCTCTGTGTTTTGTGAATCTTCTGTGAGTAAATCTTGCTTGACTTTTTGTTTATTTTTCTTTGCCATGAAACTTCTCCTTACTTGGTTTCTTTATGAAGTGTGTGTTTGTTACATCTTGGGCAAAACTTATTCATTTCAATTCTTTCTGCCTGATTTTTCTTGTTTTTGCTTGTAGAATAATTGCGTTCTTTACATTCTGTGCAAGCAAGTGTAACTAATGCTCTCTTTGGATTTGCCATTTTTATTTCTCCTTATATTAAGTTATTATCACTTAAAAAATAGCACCCGCTTTTTCATGGTGCAGGGCTATATTAACATATACTATTTTATTTGTCAATTGTTTTTTTACACTATCTTGTAAATTCTTCGTCTTGACTTGATTGTTTATTTTGTTCCTTTTCTTTCTCTTGGTTCTCTTCCTGTTGCTTTAATTCTGTTTGTTCTTGAATATCTTCTTTTTCTTGTTGTCTCTGTATTTCTACTTGATTTTCGGCATTCATACGGTTTTGTGCTTCTGCCTGAGACTGAGCAACTGCGTTGTCAATTTCTTGTTTTAAAGATGCTTCGTCAATAACTTTATCTTTTAGGTTTTGTGCCTTTCTATACACCGTTTTTGCACGTTTTTGAATAAGTGCCATAAACTGCATAATAAGTGCTTGCATGTTTGCTTTTTCTGTAAAGGTATCTTTTAAAAGTTCACCAAGTTCACCATCCATACCATAAAGTTCAATATACATTTTAAGTGCATTGGCATCTTTTTGTTTAAGTTTTGTGATGTTTAATTTCAAAAGTTCATTTCTGTTTTTAAGCGTAACTATTGTCCTTTGAATTTGCTCTTTTACTTTTGGGTCACTTTGAACATAAGTTTCATTTTCAAGAGCGTTTAAAATTGCCTCTGAATTTTCAAGGGCAGTTGTGAAATTTTTTGAAATTTCGCTATTAGAATGCTCCAAAAAATTTTCGCTTGAAAGGTCGCTTGCATTTATTTTGTTTTGTAAAATCTCGTCAGCATATTCTTCTGTCAAAACAAAATCTTTGCCATAGGGGTTATAGTCTTTCTCTACATAGAGTTTCCCAAGTGACTCATCCACAAGTGAAAGTGCATTAAAAACATCGACGCTTTTGCCTTCAGGGAGTGCATCTTTTTGTGCATCAAAGTCATCAAACAAAAATTCATTTTCCATAACTTTATATTAAATTGTTTTTTGTTTTTTGTCAACTGTAATGATAGTGCTATTTATTTCCTTTCTCATCAAATCCCGCAAGTGCCAAAACAAAAAGACCGATGCCGAGAAACATTATTAAAGTTTTAATATCCACCGCGTCATCAAGTACGCTTAAAACCACCACCGCAATACCCATTGCAAGTGCAACCGCTTTTAACACCAAATGAAAAATATCTAATACTTTTTGTTTTGACTCCAACTTTTTTTGACTTGACTTTTGAGCCGACATAAGTTCGTCTACAGAAACATTAAAAATTTCGGCAATTTTGGCTATGGTGTACACATCGGGACAAGAAACGTTTCTTTCCCACTTTGACACCGCCTTATCTGTTACATTCAGTTTTTGAGCAAGTTCGCTTTGCGTCATATTTTTTTGTTTTCTTAGTTTTGAAATTGTTTCACCTAAATTCATTTTTACTCTCCACTCAAAATTATACTATACAAAACATCAAAACTAAACCGAAGAAGTGTAGAATTTACTCTACTTTGGGTTTACTTTCACTAAGCAGCGTAAAAAGTGTTTGTTTGAAATTAAATTCATTCATCAAATCTTTTGACTCATCAAACATTTCATTTTTTACACTTTGTGGAATATCGGTTTTGTATGCGCGTATAATCAAATTTTTTGGAGTGATGTCAAAGTTTACAAACTCCACAAGGTCAACATGATAACTTTCGCTTCTTAGCAAATTGCACCTAATTATATCGGTAAAAAGTGCACTAAGTCTTTCTTTTACTACTCCGTATCTTGTAAGAATTGGGAGTTTCTCGCTTTGTATCTGTTTGTTGCCCTCGTGCTGACAACAAGGCACTGAGAAAATGAGTTTGTCATTCCATTTTATTGCATTATAAAGTGCATAGTCTGTGGCGGTATCACAAGCGTGAAGTGAAATAACCATATCCACATCAAAGTTTGGAAGATAGTCCTTAATGTCACCTACATAAAATTTTAGGTTTTCATAACCATATTTTTGTGCCGTTTGATTGCATTTATCTATGACATCTTGTTTTAAATCAAGACCAACAATATTGGCGTCTATCCTTTTTATTTCTTTAAAATAATAGTAAAGTAAAAATGTCAAATATGATTTACTGCATCCAAAGTCAATTACGTTTATTTTGTTTAAATTGAATTTATCAACGGCATCATCTATAACTTCTATAAATCTGTTGATTTGTTTAAACTTGTTGTACATTGATTTTATTATTTTGCCGTCAGCAGTAAAAATACCCATATCTACAAGTGGCAGAATATTTTCGCCTTCGCTGAATATATATTTTTTTTGTCTATTTTGAGTTTTTTGCTCATTTATTTTATTTTCTTTTGTATTTTTAGTGAAAAATATTTTATTTTTTTTGGTAATTCTTATAGCGTATTCAGCGATTGGAGAATAGAAATTAAATTGTTTATAATCTGATAATTTATCTATTATAAAATCTGCAATTTCATTATTTTTTATATTTTTATTAAATACTTGTTTTTGTGTGTATGCACTTACGAAAAAATAGTCATTTATTTTTTTTATGTCGATTTTTTTATAAGGTGCGGAATTTTTGGAATTACTTATTACAATTTTTAAAATATTATCACCAAATATATTATTTATTTCGTTTTTTATTTCATTAAAATTTATTTCCATAAATTCTCCTATAATTTTTTAATAAAACACATAATTCTATTTGCTATTTTGAAATTTTCTGCAGTATGGAATCTTATACTATCTTTATTCTCAAGTTCACAATCACTTGCAAATTCCTTTGCTCCATTTTCTTTCGCCCAAAATTCACAATATTTTAAAAGTTTATGCGCATAGCCTTTATGTCGAAACTCTTTCTCAACAAAAATTCCCTCAAGGTATCCAACAGGTGAACTACTTGAACCCTCAACATAATCATTTCTAAGTTGGCACTGAGCAAAACCAACGGGCAAATTTTTTTCATAAACAATAAAAAACACAGCAAAATCACTATTCAAAATTTTGCCAAGTTCACTTTTATGTTGAGTTTCATCAGCTTGCCATAATTTATTTGCGAAAGCACATAAGATATCTAAATGCTCTTTCTTTGCTTTAATAACTTTTACCATAAACATAATATAACACTTAATTTTGATTAAGTAAATTTATTTGTTGCATTCATTAAGATTCAAAAATAATTTTTCTATAGAGTAACATTAAAAAAACACAAAATTGTGTGGCTAAGACAAGGCACATCGTCGAAACCTTCGCTTGGGGCTTAAAATTGCTAAACGCAATTTATTTCGCCTTATCGCTTGGTTTCTCCTCTCCCCAAAAAGTTTCCGTGGTACTTTTTGGGGACCCCAATGGCAGACGCACATTTGTTCACATACTTTGCACAAAAAAATGAGTCATATTCTTTGACTCATTTCTTTTTGGTGCGAGTGACGGGACTTGAACCCATACTCTTTCGAACTTGCCCCTTAAACAAGCGCGTCTTCGTCGAAACTCTCGCTTTGGGGCTTAAAATTGCTAAACGCAATTTATTTCGCCTTATCGCTTGGTTTCTCCTCTCCCCAAAAAGTTTCCGTGGTACTTTTTGGGGACCCCAATGGCAGACGCACATTTGTTCACATACTTTGCACAAAAAAATGAGTCATATTCTTTGACTCATTTCTTTTTGGTGCGAGTGACGGGACTTGAACCCATACTCTTTCGAACTTGCCCCTTAAACAAGCGCGTCTGCCATTCCGCCACACTCGCAAATGCACAGGAATTTTAACATTTATGTATATATGTTGTCAAGGGCTTTGCTAAATTATTTGACAAATTTTTATGATTTGAACAATAATATACATATGAGTATATTGGAAATTATTTTATATTCGCTCATTGGTATATTGGTGATTGTGCTCGTGGTATGTCTTGCAATTGCAAACTACGCTGGCAGCAATCTTGTAGCAGTGTTTGAAAAATATGAAAAATATAATGCAGATTTTTTTGACACCACTACGCTTGCTAAAAATATTTCGGCTGGTGAATTTAATGGCAGTGTGAAAATTGGGCATGTTGATGGGTTTTTAAATGATTACTACTATCGCGGAACAATTTATCTTTCTTCTCGTGTTGCAAATGCAAGCAATATCTCTGCTTTTGCGGTGTGTGCACATGAACTTGGGCATGCTATGCAATATAGAGATGAACCTAAAAAAATGAAAAAGTTTGGCAAAAAAATTAGGCTTTCAAATATTTTATCCAAATTTACATTACCGCTTTTTTTAATTGGAATAGTGTTCATTTTTATAAATATAATAGTAGCGATAGCAATTCTTTCAGCAAGTGTGGTGATGTTTTTGATTGGACTACTTTCGAAACTTAGTACAATCAAAATTGAGAAAGAGGCTTCTGAAAACGGAATTAAACTTTTACAAAAATATGCAAATTTTGATGAAAATCAAGTAAAATATGCAAAAAAAGTGCTATCAAGTGCAAAACTCACTTATGTTGCATCGTTTTTAAAGAGTATGCTTAAATGGACGATGCTTGTAAATAAATATGATTTTTATTAGGAGGACATTATGTGGATTTTATTTTCTCCAGAATATCTGGAATACACTCTTATGGGAATTATTTTAATTCCTGGACTTATTTTTGCCATGGTGGCAAGTGCACGCGTAAACTCAACCTTTCATAAATATGACCAAGTTCTTTCTTCAAAGGGGCTGACTGGTGCAGAAGTTGCACAGAAGATTATGGAAGCGGAAGGAATTTATGATGTACAAATTCAAAAAGGCAACACCAATGAATTGACAGACAATTTTAACCCTAAAACTAAAATTATTACACTTTCAAATAAAGTATACAGTGGAACAAGTATTTCTGCAATTGGTGTAGCGGCTCACGAAACAGGTCATGCCGTCCAGCACGCAAAAGGTTACAAGCCAATGAAGATTAGAACCGCCCTTGCATATGTCAGCAATTTTATGAGTGTACTTGTATGGCCACTCATTATAATAGGTATAGTGCTTGATTTTGCCTATGTCGGTGGAGTTGTGGGAAACTCGTTTTTGTGGGTTGGCGTTGCATTTTTTGGAGTAAGTACACTATTTAGTTTGATCACCTTACCTGTTGAGTTTAATGCATCAAATCGTGCTTTGAAACTTTTGGTATCAACTGGATGCGTTGACGAAATGGAAGTAAAAGGTTGTAAAAAAGTGCTTTCTAGTGCCGCTATGACATATGTCGCTGCCCTTGTAGTTTCGATTTTGGAACTACTAAGATTTGTTTTATTCTTTCTTTTAAGGTCAAGAGATAATTAAGCAAAATTTGGAAATAATAAATAAGTCCACCCTGTGTATTGTCGAACCTACTGGTGTATTTTCAAACTTACCAGTGTCCTTTCGAGCGAAGTGAGACATCTTGAGATTCTTCGCTAACGCTCAGAATGACAAAAGCAAGGCTCAGAATGACATCAGAACAAAATGGTGGAATATAAAGGAGAAAACATGAACAAAGATAATGTAATTTCAAAATATAGCGAACAAAAAATATCGCAAATGGAACAATTTTGCAATGACTATAAAGCATTTTTATCATCTTGCAAAACAGAGCGTGAGTGCATCAACTTTATTACAAAAATGGCTGTAGATAACGGATACATTAGTCTTGACGATGCACTTAAACAAAATAAAAAATTAAAGAGCGGTGACAAAGTCTATGCTGTGAACATGGGCAAGGCTATGATACTTATGGTTATTGGTGAACACGAAATGGTACATGGTCTAAACTTTGTAGGTTCTCACATTGACAGTCCTCGCCTTGACCTAAAAGCCAACCCAGTGTATGAAAACAATGGACTATGTTTGCTTGATACACACTACTATGGCGGAATTAAAAAATATCAATGGACAACCTTGCCACTTGCTATACACGGAACAGTAGTAAAAAAAGACGGCAAAAAAATAGATTTTGTCTATGGTGAAGACGAAAAAGACGGTGTGGTTGGAATATCTGACCTACTCCCTCACCTTGAAAAGACTAAAAAAGTAGAAATTCAAGGTGAAGATTTGAATATATTGGTTGGTTCCACCCCAGATATGACACAAAAAGAAGACAAAGTTAAAGCAAACATCTTAAAGATATTAAAATCTTTTGATATTGAAGAAGATGACCTGTTCAGTGCAGAAATTGAAGTTGTTCCAAGCGGTAAAGCACGTGACTTTGGTCTTGACAAGAGTATGATTATGGGCTACGGTCAAGATGATAGAGTTTGTGCATATGCATCACTTAGGGCGATGATGGAACTTAAAAATCCAAAACACACAAGCGTATGTTTGTTTGTAGACAAAGAAGAAATTGGTAGTGTTGGTGCAACCGGTATGAGCAGTAAGTTTTTTGAAAATAGTATTGCAGAGGTTATGAACCTTTGTGGACAATACAACGAATTGGATATGCGCCGTTCACTCAATAAGTCCAGAATGCTTTCAAGTGATGTGACAGCGGCTTATGACCCTAACTATCCAACCCCAATGAATGAAGCCACAGAAGCACATCTTGGCAGAGGTATTTCATTTAACAAATATACAGGAAGCAAAGGTAAAAGCGGTGCAAACGATGCCAACCCAGAGTTTATTGCAAAACTACGACAAGTTTTGGACAAACACGATGTAAACTATCAAGCCACGGAAATGGGAAAAGTAGACGCCGGCGGTGGTGGAACAATCGCCTACATCATGGCGGGATATGGTATGGAAGTTATAGATGCAGGCGTACCAGTGCTTAGTATGCACGCACCATGGGAAATCACTTCAAAGGTAGATATTTACGAAAGTTATCTATGCTATAAAGCATTTTATGAAATGTAAAAAAATATAAATATAGCGCCCGCTAACTTCGTTTCTGCCAAGCGTGTCTACGCAGGAGTTTATAACTAAATGACTGTGTGAATTAAACAAAAGAGATTCGCCTTCGGCTCAGAATGACAGAAATGCTGATGCTCAGAATGAAATTTTATATTAAAACAAAAAATTAGGTGGCAAAGACGAGACTCGTAAAATTAAAAAACAAAAAAAATAGCCCCGATTCGTCAAAACTCTCGCTTTTGGCTTAAAATTGCCTTTTAGGCAATTTATCACGCCTTCTCGCTCGGTTTTTCCTCTCCCCTAAAAAGTTTCCGTAGGTACTTTTTTGGGGACCCCAATTTTTAACAAGTGTAAATTTTAAAAAACAAAAAATTAGGTGGAAAAGACAAGGGCTCGTAAAATTAAAAAACAAAAAAATAGCCCCGATAACAAGGCTCGACAAGTGTGTCCGCGCAGGAGTTTACATATCGTAAATGACTGTGCGGGCACGCTTGGCAGAAACGAAGTTAGCGGGTGCTATTTTTTTGTTTTTTTGTGTCTTTGAGGGTGATAGTCCTGTTAAACACCAATTTTTCAGGTGTCGTGTCCTTATCCAAACAGAAATATCCGTTTCTTATAAACTGATACCTTTCTTCTTTGGTATAGGTTATTCCGTCTTCAACATAGCAATTGTTTAATACTTTTAATGAATTTGGATTGATTTTGAAATTGTCGGTTGCGTGCTCCTGCCCTTCTACTTCTTCTTGACTATCTTCATCAACAAGATTTTCAAAAAGGCGTGCTTCAACTTTTACGGCATGGTTTGGATTTATCCAGTGTATTGTGCCTTTTACCTTGATTTGACAATCGCTACCACTCTTTGTGCCTTCTATATAGTTTGCATAAACTGTGGTTACATTGCCGTTTTCGTCTTCGTCAAAACCTATGCATTCAACAATGTATGCACCTTTTAAACGAACTCGAGCACCAACATAAAGACGATAAAATTTTGGGTTTGGTTCTTTTATAAAATCTTCGCTTTCAATTAAACACTCTTTGCCAAAGTAATATTTTCTATGAGTTGTTTCTTCGTTTTGAGGATAGTCTTCAAGGTCGATTTCCTCCTCTTTGCCTTCTTCCCAGTTGTTTATAATAAGTTTAATTGGGTTGAGAACTGCCATTACACGCTTTGAAATTTTGTTTAAGTCATCACGAATAAAGTGATTTAAAAACTCAGGGTCAATAAGTGCATTACTTTTTGAAATGCCTGCTGCCAAAACAAATGTTTTTAAACTTTCTGGAAGCACGCCACGGCGTCTAAGACCACGAAGGCTGTAAAGCCGTGGGTCATCAAAACCACTGACGAGTCCATCTTGAACAAGTTTTTTTATAAATCTTTTGCCTAAGATTGCACCTTTTATATAAAGGTTGGCATATTCAACCTGCCTTGAATGATTTTTAAGCCCACTGTTTTCAACCACCCAATTGTAAAGTGGTCTATGGTCTTCAAATTCTGGCCCGCAAATTGAGTGTGTTACGCCTTCATAACAATCATCAAGCGGATGAGAAAAATCGTATGTTGGATATATATTCCAACTTCTTCCAATTCTTTGATGATTTAAGTATTGAATACGATAAATAACTGGGTCACGCATATTCATATTAGGACTTGACATATCTATCTTTGCCCTAAGGCATCTTGAACCCATTTCAAATTCACCGTTTTTCATACGCTCAAAAAGTTCAAGATTTTCTTCAACACTGCGGTCACGGTATGGACTATTTTTGCCCGGCTCAGTAAGAGTTCCACGATATTTGGTTAGTTCTTCAGGGCTAAGGTCGCAAACATATGCCTTGCCTTCTTTTATGAGTTTAACCGCTACTTCATAGTTCATTTGGAAATATTCTGTTGCATAGTGAATTTCATGCCAATCATAACCAAGCCAGTGAACATCATCTTGAATTGCGTCCACAAACTCTTGGCTTTCTTTTTGTGGGTTGGTGTCATCGTACCTAAGGTTACAAACACCACCATATTTTTTTGCCAAGCCATAGTTAAGCACAATGTTTCTAACATGTCCAATGTGAAGATAACCGCTTGGTTCTGGTGGATGACGAGTTTGAACATGGTCAAATCTGCCCTCTTTTAAGTCATTATTTATAATGTCTTCTATAAAATTTGTTGCCTCTATTTCCATTTTTTCTCCTTTAGTTTTTTATAGGTTAAGTGTAAACATATTTTAAAAAAAAATCAACCTTTAAAGATTGATTTTTTGAGATTCTTCGCTATCGCTCAGAATGACATTGGGCAAAAACTGCGCTTTCGGCACAATTTTGCAAAGCATTGCAAAATGTAGTGCTTGATGTTAGTTAAACTCTGCAACACGGAAGCCACGTTTTACTTTTTCTTCTTCTATCTTATCCGCAAGTAAATTTCTAACATATGTTGGGTTTTTAATATGGCGAATTACAAGTGTTGGAGTGCTTTCATCTTTTGAATATAATACTATTGTGCCAACTCCAAAGATTTTTTCTCCAAGTGACTGAGTTAAAGATAAATCATATATTCTATAAAGATTTACTTCTTCTTCACGCGTAAATAAAAGCCCAGTTTTTACAAAAACTTTTGTCCAATCTGGGTCTTCAACTAAAAAATATCTTGTAAATGTTATAGGCATACCTAAAACTCTTTTTCTATCTTTCCAAGTAACATTGCTGGTTTCGCCCCAATTGCTTGCCATAAATACCTTCCTTTGTTAATATATTACATCATAATATCAAAAATGTCTAGTATTTTATTTATTTGCTTTTACTCATTGCAAAAATGTGTTATATTTAAAGTATTAGAGCAAAATAATAATAGGAGAAACTATGAGAAGAAAAACTGTCCTTATTGGGGGACTTATACTGACACTGCTTTATAGTTTAATGTTACTTGCCTCCGTCTTTTTACTTGTGATGGCACTTTTATATACATTTACAAGCAACAGTGTACAAATTATCGAAGATATATTTACGCCGGTTTTATCTCCACTTTTAGAATTTGGTGAAGATATGCTACTTATCACCATTTCAGTACTTATTGTAATGGTTATATTTTCTTTAATTTGTTCTTCAAGATTTATAAAATATTCAGATTTTGACCAAGAAAAGTTTGTTTCTAAAAAAGGTCTTTACATTTTCTATTTAGTATGGTTTATTTTAACTTGCGGTTTGTATTTGTATTTTTTAATACAAAACATTTCACAAGGCGGGTTTTCAGCAAGTTTACTTGAAAATGTTTTGCTTTGTATTATACTTGGTCTACAAGTGATAAGCATTGTTATTCTCATTTTTGGAATTGCAGGGCAACATTTTGACCAAGAATATTCTGAAAAACCACAACCAGTTGTTGAAAGTAATACAAGTGATAATACAGATGAAGAAGAAATACAAATAGAACAATCTCAAGCAGAAGATATAAATTGGGATGACTATATATCTCATGATAAATACGCTCAAAATGAACCAACTATTCCTGTACAAAAACGTCCACCTATTTACACCGCTGGTCTTGATGGCGAAAGTGAAGAAAAAGTTGAAGTTGAAAAAGTAGACCAAAAACAAGAAAAAAAGGTTAAACCACTTCCTGAAAGCAAAACTACTAAACAGGTAATTAGTGGAATAACCAAACTTGATGCCATGAGAAAATCTGGAAAAATTACACCTACACAGTATACAAAACTTAGAAACAAACTAATTAGAAAACTTACAAAAGATGTTTAATCAAATAAGATGTCGTCATACGTTGGGAATGGTTTAAACTCACTTGGCATTTTGTGTTCTATCTCATCAAATAGAGTTCTTATCTCAGTAAATAATGGCAAAAGTTTATCACGGCAAATAATTGGCTTTTTATCTATGTCGGCGGAAATTGCAGATTGTAAAACACTCTGCAAGTTTTTTGAATAGTCGTATAAAGTTTCTACTCTATAATTTATATCCATGCAAATCTCATCTAAATATAGAGCATTAAGTTCGTTTTCTTCACAAAGTTTGTATGTTTGTAAAACGCTAGTTAAATATTTTAAAAGTGAAGGAATAATCTGTTTATTCAAAATATTGTTAAGTACCGTTGCTTCGGTTATTATACTTTCACAATATGTTTTTATATAGGAAAGAAATCTTACTTTTATTTCTCTTTGCGACATTACATTGTTTCTTTCAAAAAGTTCAATGTTTTCTTTTTTTAGAAGTGACATATATGCCGTCACACTATCTTTTATGTCTTCAAGTCCACGCGTGGATGCAAGTTTTGTCCACTCATTATCATAACTGTTGCCGTTAAAGACAATTTTTTTATGCAGTTCATAGTTATCTTTTACAATATCTTTAACTGTTTTGCCTTGGCTAAGTTTTTCATAACACAAAGTAAGTTCATCAGCAAGAATTGTAGAAAGCACTGTGTTTGCCAGTGCTGGACTTTGGCTTGCTCCAAGCATACGAAATTCAAACTTATTGCCAGTAAAAGCAAAAGGACTTGTGCGGTTACGGTCACAATTATCTTTCATAATAGGTGCAAGGTATGTGGTTTTTAGGTCCATGGCAGTGACTTTTGCCTTATAATTTTTTTGTTCTTTAAGGTAAGACTCAATCATCTCTTCAATATCTTCACCAATGTAAACTGAAATAACTGATGGTGGGGCTTCGTTCCCGCCAAGACGCTGGTCATTACCCGCTCCTGCTGTGGACATTCGAAGAAGGTCATAATGTTTATCAATGGCAGAAAGTATTGCTGTAAAGAATAACATAAATGTATCTTCACTTGCCATGCCAACATCTAAAATATTTATGCCTGTATCTGTTGAAATGGACCAATTGTTGTGTTTGCCACTACCATTGACTCCTGCAAATGGCTTTTCGTGGAACAATACTTTTAAATTATGTCTTTTTGCAACCTCATCAAGTGCATCCATACAAAGCCTGTTTTGGTCACACTCTACCGATGTGGTGAAAAATCTTTGTACAATCTCATGTTGCGCTGGTGCAACTTCATTGTGCTGTACCTTCCCTATTACTCCCATTTTTAATAAAACAGCATCAACTTCATGCATAAATTGACTAAGTTTTGCGTCTATTTTACCGAAATAGTGATGGTATGTTTCTTGAGAAATGCTTGGACTGCTGCCAAAAAGCGTTCTACCCGTAAGAACAATATCTTTTCTTTTTTCGTACATATCTTGGCTAATTAAAAAGTACTCCTGTTCTATACCAAGGTCTGTATGTACACTTTTTACATCGGTGTAGCCAAGCGTATTTAAAATTTTTGTTGCGATATCACTTAACCTTTCGTTTGCCCTTAGCAGTGGCATTTTTTCGTCAAGTGAAACTCCGTTATACCCTATAAATGCAGTTGGAATATACAAAACTTTTATATCACCATCTTCTTTTATAAACACAGGACTTGTCATATCCCAAACAGTGTAGCCTCGTGCTTCAAAAGTCACCCTTTCACCTTCACTTGGAAAACTTGAAGCATCGGTCTCGCCTTTGGTCAAACTTGACCCGCAAAAACTTGTGATTAGTTTTTTGTCCTTTATGTCCACAAACGCAACTTGCTTTTCTGCAGACTTTCCAGTCAAAGGAAAAAACCAATGTGTGTAATGCGTTGCGCCCATTTTTAATGCCCATTTTTTTATAGCATTGGCAATTTTTTCCGCAAGGTCAGAAGTTAACGCTCTATGTTCCTGTTTTAATTTTATGTAACACTTATAATCACCACTTTTCATGTATTTTTTTAATTTTTCATCTGTAAGAATATGTTCAAATGCCATTTTATTTCCTTTTTAATTTTAAAAAATTTTTTAATAATATTAATATATAACATAAAACTATCTTTTGTGCAAATATCGTAGTTTAGTTGACAAAATTTTATTAAAATTTTACATTTTTTATATGGAACTTTTAAATTTAATTGAAAAAATAAAAAATCACCAAGACTTTTCTTATGGCGAAATTGAAAGCGTGATAAACAAATATACGCACGATGTAATTACTGACCAAGATTTTTTACCACTAATTGATGCAATATATCACAATAACCTTAGTGATAAATGTCTGTATTTTTTGACAAAAGCCATGAAAAATAGTGGTGAAATTCTAGATTTGTCAACACTTGGAAGCACTGTGGACAAGCACTCAACGGGCGGAGTTAGTGACACCACAACAATAGTTATTGTTCCAGTGCTCGCTTGTCTTGGCACACAAATGCTAAAACTCAGCGGAAGAAGCCTCGGCTTTACTGGTGGAACATGCGACAAACTTGAATGTTTTAAAGGCTATAAAACAGATATACCGCTAGGCACAGCGTTTGAACTTGTCAAAAAAAATGGCGGTTGTATGATGACTTCCACCGCCACGATTGCCCCCGCCGACAAAAAAATTTATGCACTTAGAGATAAGACAGACCTTGTAGATAATATTTCACTCATTGCATCCAGTGTTATGAGTAAAAAGTTGGCAACAGGTGCGGACATTATTGTTTTGGATGTAAAATATGGCGATGGTGCTTTTATGCCAAATAAAAAATCTGCTGTAAGTTTAGGCAAAAAGATGATGATGCTTGCAAAATATGACGGCAAAAAAGCAAAAGTAGTGTATGGAGATATGTCACAGCCACTAGGGTATAACATAGGCACACTGCTTGAATGTATGGAAGCAATTGACATATTAAAAAATTATAATAAAAATAACCCACTCACCAAAGCATGCATTAAACTTTCTGCCATTTGTCACTCACTAGATAAACACATGCCATATCTTCTTGCAAAGAAAAGAATGATTAAAGTTATAAAAAACGGCGAAGCACTTGAAAAATTAAAAACAATGGTTGCATCACAAGGCGGTTCGCTTGAACTTTTTGACACACCTTACGAAACTCCACAAAAAATTGTTTATGCACAAAAAGATT
This sequence comes from uncultured Clostridia bacterium, assembly GCA_944376845.1. Classification (GTDB taxonomy): domain Bacteria; phylum Bacillota; class Clostridia; order Christensenellales; family UBA1242; genus UBA5893. The sequence continues at coordinate 31,640 of CALWDZ010000011.1, forward strand.
TAAAAATAAAAGGTTTCAAAACCAAATCTTTAGGCGAAATTATAAATAATTTAAACCATAAATACCAAACCAATAAATACGGAATAATAATCTATAACAAAATCGGCGAAAAAGTTAAAAAAGGTGAAAAACTATTTTCACTTTATGCCCCACAGGAAGAAATAGAAGAAATATCAAAGCAAATACTTAACTGCTTTGAATTTTGAATATAAACACACCCCGTCTTTTTGAGCCTTATCTTCTGTCATTCTAAGGCTTTTTCTGTCATTCTGAGGAGCGAAGCGACGTGAGAATCTCATCATCTCGTCATTCTGAGCCAAGGCGAAGAATCTCTTTAACTCAAGAAATCCAGCGGATTTCTTCCATAGAGTCACGGCAAAACCGCCAACGAAGTACGGTTTTCGTCTGGCCGTGAGAAAGGGCATAAAACAAGCAACAAGCACTACATTTTGCTGTGACCACGGCAAAATTGTGCCGAAAGCGCAGTTTTTGCCCAGTGTCATTCTGAGCAACTCCTGTCATTCTGAGCCGAAGGCGAAGAATCTCAAAGAGTAAGAGATGCTTCCTCTCCGTCAAAGCGGGGAGCGGTCAGGGTGACATAAGGTTGAGATTTCTCGCTACGCTCGAAATGACAAATAATATGCTAGCAATGACACCACCCAGACCAAAAAACACAAAAATAGCCCCGATGACAAGGCATAAAACAAATTTATAAAAATAGTTAAATTTATGAGGCAAAGTAAATATAAAAACAAAAAAATAATCGCAAGGACTAGGCTCGGCGCATTTGGCTCCGCAGGAGTTTAGTTTCCTAAATGACTGTGGAGTCAAGTGCGACAGCAAACGACGTCATTGCGAGTTATTTTTTTGTTTTTCTAGGAGTTTGGTGATAGACGAGATTACCTGATGTGCATTATGCCACCAGTCCCTTGACCATACACGCACCATATTCCACCCTTTTTGTGTAAGAAATTGATTTTTGAAAACATCGCGTTCAAGTGTGGACTTGCTTGATGCAATTGCCGTTTGGTCAGTTTCTATACCAAGAAGATATTTATCTTTTTTGCGGTCATATACTGCGACTGAGATTTTGCTGTTGGAATTTCCAAGATTTATCTCGGTTTTGTAACCAAGTTTGTTGAGTTTTTCGGCAATTTGATTTTCCATTGGAAGAAGACCAAGTGGCTTTTTGGTCACTATTTGTGAACCACCGCCGACGCTATCTAGTATTACTTTTACTTCGTCATTGTTGCCCGTTGAAACTGCACGAACATATGATAAATAACTTCGCAATAGTTTTGGTCCCATAAATTTACTGTTGTCTACTTTTAGTTCTTCTGGCTCTATACTTGTAACCACATATATTTTCTTTTTTGCACGAGTTACTGCAACATTTAAGCGGTTTTCTCCACCTTCGGCAGAGAGTGAACCAAATATTGCATTAACTTTGCCAAATTCATTTTTTGCATAGGCGATTGAAAATATGATTATATCTCTTTCATCACCTTGCACATTTTCAAGGTTTTTGATAAACAAACTTACATCTTCGCCATTTTCCACACGCGAAGTTTCTTTTAAATATAGGCTTCGAAACTCTTCATCAACAAAACATTCTTTGTCAATAAGGTCTTCAATTGCACTTTCTTGCTCAACATTGAAAGTTATAATTCCTATGGTTTCGCCATTTTTTCTTGTCTTTAGTATATTTTTGACAAGGTCAACAACTTTTTGTGCTTCAACAAGATTTTTTCTATCTCGCCAAGTGCCGTCAACTAATATACGCTCTATTGGCTTATGCCTAATGTTTTTTGAAATGTTTGGAGCAATTTGAAGAGTGTTATTGTAAAATGCACTGTTGGAAAAATCTATAAGTTCTTCGTTTTGGCTACGATAGTGATAAGTTATGTTTGTACTTGAAAAACGAGAAACGGCTAGGTCCAAAAGGCTTTCAACTTCAAGTGCTGCTTGAACAGAATAGTCGACATCATCGTCAACGGTGCTACCCATATAACGCTTCATAAAGGTGGTGGTTGGTCTAAGTTGTTTTGCATCACCTGCAACCACTATGGTTTTCCCGCGATAAATTGTTGGAATTGTATTCTCTATAAACACCTGACTTGCCTCATCAAAGAGAACTATGTCGAACATATCTTTTTTAAGTGGAAGTATTGTAGATACATTTTCTGGAGATAGTAGCCAACAAGGGAAAAGTTTGAAAAGATATTCACCATAAACTTCCATTGTTTTTCTGATTGGCCAAAAGTTTTGTTTTTTGGAAATTTGGTATAAATAGTCCTTACTTTTTGGTGTGCCATCCATAAGTTTTTGGTATTCTGGGCAAAAACTTTGGAGTGCAATCTTTTTGCTAACTTCGTTTTGTTTTTGTTTGAGTGTGACAATTCTTGCACGGATATTTTCAAAGTCAACCATTCTAGATAAAATTGCCTTTTGACTATCCTCATATTTTACAACTTCGTGGTATATTCTTATTGGAAGTAACTTTTCAAGAGCAAATTTATACTTTGTGTAGTTGCTTGAATTTTTATATGCAAAGTCAAGAACTATCTTTTGATTTTTAGAAAGACTGTTGAGTAGCGTCAACACATCACGCTGTTCAATGTAGTTTTCAACGGCATTTAATAAAAGCCTGAGTATTTGGCTATTGCCGTTAAGGATGCCATCTATTGCCATTACATAACCGCTATCGGTTAATATGTTTTTTAGAAACTCATAACCCTGAATGTATTCATCCATTGCAGATATTGTGCCTTGGAATGTGTCATAAATCTCATTTTCAACTTTATTCATTTTTGCCTTAGCAAATGGATACATAGGAAATAAAACATAACTTGTTTTAAGCATATTGTAAACTTTTGGTTGTTCAAAACGTGCTATCATTTTTGCAAGTGGTTTCATATCCTGATAACTTTTTGCACGAGTGTAATATGTCAAAACTTCACGCGAATATTTATGGTTTGCAAGGTCAAAAAGTGCCATACGCTCAGAACAAAGGCTTCTTAGCCTTGACTGTGCCATTGCAACATCGTGAACGCTAAGGTCGCTTTTTAAGTGGTCTATAAATGGATTTTTCTTTTTCTCTTCTACAAAGTTATAATATATTTCGGCCTTATTCTTTTCGTTGACGATTTCCAGTGCCGAAGAAAGTTCGTCATAATTTAAGTTCATAAGTGCCTTATCTTTTAGCATTGCTTTGTAAATCTGATATTCACCACTCTTCTTCCCTATTTTGAAAGAGTTATAGTACATAGTTTGAAGCGAAATGCCAAAATTTGTCTTTTGTGTCAACACATCTGAAATGATGTTTAGATTGTTTATCTCATTGTTTAATTTTTGCGTGACATCATCGTATTCTTTAAACAAGTTTTCATCATAAGACATATTTTCGGTTACTGTGTGCATTTTGAAACATCTTTCGTAAAAGTTTCGCCTTTCTTTTTCTGCATCGGTTAAAAACATTGCCTTTTGGTTTAAATTTGCAAGACGGTTAAACACAACTTCCATAGCCGCTTTCTTTTGAGAAACCACCAAAACCCTCTTGCCTTTGCATATTGCATCTGAAATAACATTGACTATGGTTTGGCTTTTCCCTGTTCCTGGTGGGCCGTAGATGACCATATTGCCCTGTTCATTTACCTTTCTTACAACCTGCTCCTGAGCGTAGTCCACGTTGTTTATAAGGTATAAATTTTCACACTTTTGTGGCTTATGTTTAATCTTTTTTGTGTTTAAAAGTTCATTTATACTATCGTTTGTAAGATGCTTTTTCTCCAAACTTGAATAGTCTGAATATATGGAGTTTGCAAGACTGCAACGAGCAAGTAAGCATGTATGTTTTACCTCTGGTGAATCTAGATTCCCTGGTTCGCCATAGTGATTAAAGTCAAAAACTTTTTTGCGTGGTGAATAGTCTATTTTTATTCCAAAATCTTTGAGATAAGATATAAGTGCAGATATGTCCTTAAAGCGAGTGCCAAGGCAATCATACTCCATATCTAGGTCTTCCAAGTTTAAGTGAAGAGCATCGGCAAATGCAAGAAGTAGTGCTTTATTTAACTGCACATTTTCACCTGCTTTTGGATAGATGTTTACAGTGTTTTCGTCCACAACATCAATGACCACTGGAAACATAATTAGTGGGGCTTTAAAGGTGTATGTTTTTAGTGTGCCATAAACAAATGGATAGCATAAAAATAGTTCATATCTACCTGTTTCTTTTTCTATTTCATCAATTTCACGTTTAAGTGCTTTAAGTGATGTTATTTCGCTTTGCACAACACGCTTGCTATATTCACGCTTTTGACGCTCGTATTTTGCTTTGTCTTTGTCGTTATCAAAAGTTTTGTCTGGAAATCTTAGCCCAATGTTTGACGCTTTTACAATATCTTCTTTTGTATCCTTGCCAACAAGGTTATACACTACATTTTTGCCGTTCCAAAAAATATCGACAAGCCTATTTAACTTGTCTTGGTCAAAAGTCAAAATTCTGCCTATGTCATAACCGTTTTTCTTGTTGAAAGACTTTAAATACAAACTTCTATTTTTTCCGCTTATTTCAATAAGTCTTTCTTTGTAATATGTATATATACTTTTCATTTTTATCCTTATAAAATAAGTATATATTATGTGTAACTTTTTTTCAAGTGTTATAAAAAAGATTTCTCTGTGCTTGATACAACACATATAATGTTTCAAACATAATGAGAAATCTTAAAATATATATTTAGATGAAGGCTTTTACTATATATTTTTTAGCCATAGATTAGTCCTATATTCTTGATATACTTCGTTAGATAATTCGCTCCCTAAAATTGTACCTACATAGCTCGTAAAACCATCTCCTCCATACACTTCCCAACTTGAAGTTTTATCTTCAAAAGTTACTGATACACCACTATTAAATGCATTTACCCCAATACCTATTACATTAGATGGAATTGTTATGGATGTCAAACTATCACAACTACTAAAAGCCGCCCTTGCTATTGCTCTTACACCGGACAAATCAAAAGTAGTTTGGGTTGTGTCTACTTTTATAACATACTTTGTGCTTCCGTCTTTGGACAAAGTAATTCCATTTTGGTTTTCATACCAAGGGCAATCTCTAATTGTTCCTGTTAGTACAATAATGTTATTCCCTAATTCTACATCAACTAAATTGGTACAGCCAGCGAATGCTGATAAACTTAAAATTTCAACCCCGTTTCCAACCTCAACAGACTCAAGCGAAGTACAACCACTAAAAGTTCCTGTTGTAATGTTTTTTATGTTGTCAGGAATAATTATATTTTTTAATGTAGTACAATCTCTAAATGCTTGTCCTGCAATTGCACTATATGGTTCAAGGTCAAAAGTTGTGGCAACATTTTGTGCTTTTAATAAATATTTTGTTCCACTTTCTGTGGTATAAATGCCATTTTGATTTTCTATAATGTTTTGTAAAAAAGGTATATTCCCAGCAAAAGAAACACCTATATATTCTATAGTATCGGGTAAATTTACATATGTAAGTCCAGTGCAAGCCACAAACATTCCCTCCGAAAGTCGCGTATTTCCTTCTGCGATATCTACTGATACAAGGTTTTTACAACTACCAAAAGTCCCTGTTCCTAAAAATTTGTTAACTTTTGGGAACAACACAGAAATCAAATTTGTATTATTACAACAAACATTTTGTATAACATCAAGTTGGTCTGGAAACTTTATATAAGAAAGAGAAGCACATTGGTATAATAAATTTGTTCCAAGATACCTGACTGTTTCTGGAAGGTTTATGTATCTAAGATTTGAACATCTTGCAAAAGTATAATCGCCAATATATGAAATGGTTTCTGGTAAATATATTTCAGAAAGAACTGTAGATTGTTTAAAAATACTTGTAGTTAACCTTTGTCCATCAGCAAAACCTACAACTTGTTGCTCTCCATTTGAACCATTGTATTTGGATGGCACAATAACTTTACTTGTATTGCTTCCGTTATATTCTGAAATTAAATATCCATCTTTTTCTTCATCGAAAATATAAGTAAAATCGTTTGTTTGTGCAATGTCATCCAGCGAGCCTTTATCAATGGTGAGATTTACATTATCAAAAGTAAAATCAACAGGCATAGCAGAACTATTTAAAACTAACCCAAAAACAAATGTTTTTATAGAAGGTTCTTCTCCTTGCCTTGCTGGAATGTTTTGCATTGTGTTATAAGGAGTTACAATTACATTACTATTCTCTGAATAAAGCGAATCAATATCAAGCAAAGCATATAAGGAATTTTGTCCGTAATTGCTTATCGTTATTGCAATATAATAAGCGTAAGAACTTACATTTAATTCATATGGTGCAAATGTTAAATCTAGTGGGCTCCCCTCAAATTGAGCGGCTCCTTCAATGGCGTTTCCGTTGCCGTTATTGTATGTACTTTGATGGTCTGTATATGTTTGTTTTGCAAGGTTGACACTCGAAACTGTGTCATCCTGTTCAAGTTTTGTTACAATGTCTTGCATATTTTGAGCCAAATTGGCTTTGCTATCTAACAATGTACTTTCACTAGATGCATAAAGTGTAGTATCAACATCAACAAAAACACTATCTGCGACATCATAACTTATATGTCCAGAAAGAGTATATTGTATATTTGTCGCAGCATAAACACCATAGCACAGAACTCCTAAACAAAGCGTAAGAATACAAAAAGATAGAAATAACTTTGTTTTTTTCTTTCCCATATTCACTCCTTTACTTCCACTACTTACTTTTTTGGGAGAACCAAAGGGTATTTACCACCTGCTTTTTGTAATACCCTTTGGCTATGAACATTTTACCCCCCCCCCCCATATAGTTTTGTCAAGCGTTTTTACAAAATTTTTTAAAATTTTTTTA
>CALWDZ010000012.1 GCA_944376845.1 uncultured Clostridia bacterium
AATATTTCTTTGTTCTCTTTTTATGCGATAATTATACACTAATACAAGTTTGTATCTGTTATATCTTTGTATTATACAAGGGAGCAAGTTCAATATAAGGTTTACAACCAAAATTGGCAATACAAAGAAATATCTGTTTGGAGCAAAGAAAAGAAGACAGGTGAAACCCAAAATTCCTCCAGTTAGATGTAGTATTTCGCCGAAACAAGTTTCATAAATGAATTTTTGCAAATATGCAGTATCCAGTGAGGAAAGATGTTTTTTTGAAAATCCGCCAGTTGCACCTAGTTCTGGTACTTTAATTTTCCATTTTTTTACACCAAGTTTTTCATAGAATTTTAATTCTGTTTTGTTAACTATAAAATATTTATTTTTATAATCATAAAAACTTTTTGGTAAAAGCCTCAAAACCAGGTCTAATATTCCGAGTAGTATAAGAACGTACAATAGACAAAAAAAAGGAGAGATAATTGCAAAGACTAAAGAATAACTATTGGTACGAAAATATACACCAATAGATAGTGCAAGGTCAAATAGCATAGTAAAAAAAATAGTTAGTGAGTAAAATCCAAACAATGCAAATATATCCTTTTTGTTAGTTTAACACATTATTGTCAAACTTACAATAAATTTAGATAAAAATATCATAATATAAAACTAAAAAAAGACTGTCGAAAAACGGCGTGACCGAAAAAATTGAAAATTTTTTCTTGCTTTGTTAACTGCAAAACGCACAAAAACAGTCATTTAGGACACTAAACTCCTGCTTTTGTGCATTTTGCGAGCCTCGCCTCACTTGTTTTTCGGCAGTCTACTTAATTTGTCTATAATCTAAATAATGCTATATTTCACACTTTTTTTAATTTTCATCAATATTTTCTTTTTGTTTTTGCAGTTCTCTTTGTTTTCTCTTTTCTTCTCTTGCTTTTCTTTCAATGATAGATTCTCTTTCATTTTTAATTTGCTTTGCAACAACTGCACCAAAAATAAGGTTTCCAATTAGTGATGTTGTTATAATTTTTTGTGCTGTTTTGTTGCCTTTATCAAAAACACTTTCATCATCAAGTTCTGCCTGTTCTTCCATTTCATAAGCAGTCCAAACACAAAATACAGTCATGATAAGTGGTATAAGGCAAAAAAGTCCCCATAAAGTACCCATAGGATTTCTTGTAATAGTACCTAAAATTATTAAAAGCAAAAGCCCTTGCATTGAGCATAGTGATTTGGTTGCAAAAGAGTATAAATCAAAAAATTCATTTCTATGCCTGTACTCAAGTGTTACAGGGTCATGTGTGATTTTTTTGTATGCATATGTCACAATGTAATAAACAATAAAACAAATAATTAAAAATGCAGGAACTGTTATTAAAAGATGCCAAGGGAAATTTATTTCAATTCCAAGTTGTCTAAGTGATGTGGCATATGTCATTTCTGCGATATTGCCATTTCTTGTAACAATTGACAAAGTCATGCATAGACTTGCAAATATGGTATATCCAGAAATTGCAAGCCAAAATTTCGAAAGCCTTGGTCTTAGTTCGCCAATTTTTAAAAAGTATACGGGAATAAATAAAAGTAGTATTGTAAATAAAATTGAAATTATATTAAGAACATGATACACATTGTCTATTGTATTTACAATAAGGTCAAGTCTGAATAATTGAATTATTCCAAAAGGAAAACCTATTCCAAGCAGCGTGTGTTTGCAGAAATCAAGTATTAAATTATTATTTTTTGAAAAAGCACTTACATATAGTGCAATCATTGCAACATACATTAAAAGTGTGGTTATAGCATAATTTCCATTTATACCAAGAGACATTAAGAAGAATGAGAAAGAATACCCACCACTAATTTCAATGGCTCTAAATATCCAGAAACAGAAACGAAATAACAACAAAAACGCTATAAAACTTGCCAAAGTTATTTTTGTAATTTTTTTTGTTTTATCGCTGTTTCCAAAAATGGCGAAATATAATCCAACAACCACAGCAACAATACCAATAGGTAATAAAATTCTAATAAGTAATGATAAACTAATATTTGAATATTCTAAATTAAACATAAAAAATTCCTTAAAATTGCACTAAATAGAGTATACACAATTTTAAGGATTTTCCAAACATTTTTATAAAATTTTATCATCATTTAATTCATTATTATAATTAAAGTCACATGATGCAGTAATTTCTCTCTTTGTTCTATCTGCTTTTTGTATAATAATTGGCAATGAGTCAGTGATTTTTAACAATTTATTATCATACCTTTTTAGGCATTGTCTACTTCTATCGTATCGATAACCTTGTTTTAAAAAGTCATGCATAGGTATTACAAAAGTTATTAGTCCGCTTTGTACTACAATGCGAGATGGTTCGATATTAAAAATTTTTGCTGTTAGTCTTTCTCCGATATGATTCTCTGCCCAAATTGCATTCATCAAGTTGTTGCTTTCAATTTCTGCATCTTTCGCATCAAGTTCTTTTTTGCTTAAATGCAAACCCATTGCATCAAGTTCTTCATATGAAGGTGAATAGTTTTTATTAGTTAGATAACTATGAAGTATTCTATGCGCAACAAGGTCAGGGTAACGCCTTATAGGAGATGTAAATTGAATATAATCTTTAGAAGCCAAACCAAAATGCCCATAAATTTGAGGAGAATAAATTGCTTTTTGTAAACTTCGTAAGAGATTATAAGTAATATATTCTTCATAAGGTTTATCTTTTATGACATTTAAAACATGTTGATAACTTTTAACGCTTTTATTAACAAGTGGCAAATTAAATCTTTTTAAAACGAGATTTAATTCGTTTATTTGAGCATCCAATGGAGAAAAATGCACTCTGCGTAATGTTAATAGTTCATTTTTAATAAAGAAATCACCAATTGCTTCATTTATTGCTATCATGAATGCTTCAATTATTTTGGTAGAAAGTAGGGCAGAATGGTCATCAACGCCTTCAACAACAGTTTTTGTTTCGTCTAAAACATAATCAGGTTCTTTTGAGTCTACAAAAATCGCTCCGCGTTTTTCGCGTTCTTTGGCTAGTATTTTGTAAAGGTCAAACATTGTGTCAATCTGAGTTTTAATATCAGCATATTGTTTATCCATATTATTTTCTTTTAAATAAATTTGGTCAACAATATCATAACTAAGTTTATGCTTGCTTTTTATAACTGCTGGTTTTATTGAATATCTTATACGGTTGCCATAATTATCAAAGTCTATAGCAATACTCATTACAAGCCTATCGACATTTTCATTTAAAGAGCAAATGTTATTTGAAAGTTTTTCTGGAAGCATTGGATATACTCCATCTCCAAGATAACAACTAGTACCTCGTTTGTATGCTTCCTTATCTATATTGCTTCCAAGTTTTACATAATGACCGACATCAGCGATTGCGCCTACAAGCCGGTATCCATCTTTTAGTTTTTCAACATAAACAGCATCATCCATGTCTTTGCAAGTTTTGGGATCAATTGTTATAATGTTTAATTTTCGTAAATCAACTCTATCTTTAAGTTCATCCTCAGTAACTTCATTTGGGATTAAATCAAGTTCTTTTAATACATCTTTATTAAAATCTTTTCTAAAACCATGTTTTTCTGCTATTGTTACATTTTCGGCGATAGGGTCATTGGCATTGCCATATATTTTATAAATGGAACCAGTAGGTACCTGACCATCTTTTTTTGATTCAAGTTTTACGCATACGTTTTTACCAACGCAACTTTTTGAAATTTCATCAGTTGGTAAAAGAATTCTATTATTATCGCCATCTATCAAAATGATTGCATTAGATTTTAACTGGACAACTCTACCATAAAAATACTCATCTTGTTTTTGCAAAACAGAAGAAACAACTGCTATGTCTTTTGCTGAATCTTTAAATATGTATGCACTTACAACATCTCCGTCTTTTGCACCGTTTGGGTTTGAAATTTGAATAAACTTATGTTGTTCTTTTGTTTCAAGATAAAATTTATTTTTATTGCCATGCAAAATTCCAGAAACGGGTTCCATTTCGCAAACATATCTTTTGTTTTTTAATTTAATTTTCTTTTCTGTCAAAAGTTCATTTATTGCAGAACTTAAAACTCTGTCATTTACATGCAATACTTTTGAAATTTTATTATAAGCAGAAGTATAATTCTTGCCAAAAAGATTTTGTAGTATAAACTGCTCAAAAATCTTATTTTTTAATTCCATGGCAACCAACCTTACTTTACTATATCATAATATGTGCATATTTGCAAGTGTGATTTTTTTAAACTATTTTTCTAGCATACTGAAATTTTCATGGCTTAAATATGCAACATAAGGTTGGTCTATATTTTCTATGTTGCCTTTATAGAAAAACTTGGCTTTTTGTTCACCTTTATTGTTATCTAAGTTTATAAATGTAATATCATAAAAGTTGTATCCTAAAATATTTAAAAATGGGTTTATATAAAATAGGTCATTTTTAACATATACTATACCAATTAATATAATAACCAGTACAAAAACAACAAACATACTAACTTTTTCCAATTCATAACTTAGGGCAAACAATACAAATAAAGAAAAATAGCCCAAGAAATATTTTTCTGTAATATTAGTTGCATTTACTATTTTAACCATGGTTTTAGGCGTCGTTTCATGCTTAATTGCCATATTTGCCCCATATCCTCCAAGTGCAATTAAAACCGAAAATAATATAATGGTGAAAGTATTTAAAAAGTTAAACGAAAGATTAAAAAAAATTATATCAATTAAAATTTTGATTATCACTAATATATATAATGGAACAAAAGCACTTAAATAGAGTAAGATTTTTTTCATATTGTTATATTGCGTAAATTTTGACAATATATAACATTGACGCAATACTAATTGTGTGATATTATCAAAGAGAGGTTAAAAATGACAGAGGAACAACAAAAGTATATAAAACAAATTGAAACAATATGGGGCAGTGAAGGCTATATTTTGTCTGAAGAAGATAAAAAGGCACTAGAAAGAATAGCAATCCATGGTAATGCTGATGCAGAAATTAAAAAGATTTTAGAAAAAAAGGGTAGTAAAAAATGTTAAAATACGATATTGCAACGGATGAGCAAAAAGCCAAATTGCCCTATCTTGATAATAAACTTGAAATAGTCGACGCTGAAGAGTGTAAAAAAATGGATGCCAAAATCTCTTCTCTTCGTGCGATGGAACTTTTAAGTAGTGGTAAACTAAAGAATATGCCATTAAACGCCAAAACGCTTTGTTTTATACATAAAACGCTTTTTGGTGATGTTTATCCTTGGGCGGGTGAATATAGAACTACAAATATTATTAAAGGTGAAAGTTTCTTTTTTAATGTAGATTTCTTATCCCTTGGAAGTGATGAACTTTTTAATAATTTGGCAAAAGATAAATATTTAAATCAATTGACGGAAATGGAATTTGTGGAACTTTTTAGTTATTATGCAAATGAACTAAATTTCCTTCATCCTTTTAGAGAGGGGAATGGAAGGACAAAGAAAATTTTTTTAACAGAACTTGCCAGAAGGGCGGGATTTGAAATAGACTTTGCCAACATCTCTCATGAGGAATTAAGAATTGCTGAAATTAAAGCATTCGGTGAGGGCATGCCAATTGTTAGAAATATGGCTATTTTAAAAAACCTATACAGCAATCATATTATCGATAAAAGAGAGGTGCCATTTAAACCTAACATTAAGACGATTGAACAAGCAATCAATCGTGTATTATGGGTATACGATAGAGAAAGTGCAGTAAACTGGATGTCTTCACACAAAAATCTTATTGATGGTGAACATGATGTCGAAATAAAACTTTCATCGCCAAAAGGGAGACAAGAAATTTACCAACAACTTTGGAAAGCCAAAAGTGGTGCGAAACCTAGAAGGGCATTAAAAATAATAGATGAGTTAATCAACGAAATCGAAACATCACAAAATATAACTGTAAAATCTTTTGAATATTAAAAAAATGGGTTTATGAAGTTGTTTTTCTTCAAAAAACCCGTTTTTTTTTGTGATTTTTATAAATTTCTAAACAAAATGTAGCCGTTGCTATAGATGATAGAAAATATTAACCAAAGCATAGCAATAAATACTAAAATATAAATTATGCGGCTTCCGATACTTCTTTCTGAACCAAAAATTGCAGTGACTAAATTAAAATTGAATAGCCCAATAAGTCCCCAATTTAGACCGCCGATGGCTAAGAGTATAAAGGCAATATAATTTACAACTATCATTTTCTTCTCCTTTTAAGTAATATTATTGTGCGAAAAAATATTTGTAATATTCAAAATTCTATTGACTTTTTGTAAAAGAAACAATATACTATAATTGAATATTTATTCAATTGAGGTATATACAAATGGGAAAAGTTGAAAAGGGTTGTGATTGTAGAATTTTGCATGAAGACATTGTAAAAATGTTTAAAAGGGGATTTAACCAAAATCCATTGCTCTTAAAACTCGCTGATTTTTTTCATATTCTTAGCGACAATACAAGAATTAGTATATTAAGCGTGCTTGATCAAAATGAAATTTGTGTAAGTGACTTGTCCTCAATTTTAAATATGACTAAAAGTGCAGTGTCGCATCAATTAAGAATATTAAAAGATGCTGGGTTTGTAAAATGTGAAAAAAGGGGTAAAGAAATTTTTTATTCCTATGCTAGCGATGAAGTCAGAGATATTTTTGAAATTGCACTTAATCATATAAGTAAAGATTTATAATATTGACTTGTTTTTGAGAGTATGTTATAATTTTAAGAAAAGGAGTGCAATTATGGAAAAATTTTTTAATGACATAGTTACGGCAATTGCAACAATGAATAATGCGTTAAAAATTTCTATTATAGCGTTGCTTGCAATACTGGATATGCTGATAGTAATTGCATTTATAAAAAATATTTCAAATAAAAGCAATAAACCTAAAATAAAATTTGTAAATGTTTTGCTTTTTATAATTGTTTCAGGTATTATAGTACTGTTTAGCATATATGGATTTTAATTAAAGGAGACAAAATGAAATACTTATCACAAATTTTAACATCACTTGCACCAGATTGGGTAGTTTCATCATTCCCAATCGCTAGAATAGTTTTGATTAGCATAACTGTTCTTTGTGCTATTATGCTTATTGTTACAACCTTAATGCAATCAAATTCAAATGAAGATGGTAGCAATGCACTTAGTGGTAGTGTTGGTCAAGAAAGTTATTATGCTCAAAACAAAGGTGAATCTAGAAATGTAAGGCTTTCTCGTGCAACAATCGCACTTATTTCAATAATGGCAATTTGTATTATATTGTACTTCGTAAGTTTGATAATTTATCAGGGTTAATCTTAAAAGTATGCTAATTTGCATATTTTTTTGATGAAAATTGGAGAAAAAATGAAAAATGTTTTTATTGGTGGCGCATGGCCATACGCAAATAATTCAATGCACATAGGGCACCTAGCAGCGCTTCTTCCAGGTGATGTTCTTGCGCGTTATTTTAGAATGGACGGAAAAAATGTAATCTATGTTTCGGGCTCAGATTGTCATGGAACGCCAATTACACAAAGGGCACAAAGTTTGGGCGTATCCCCAGAATATATTGCAAAACATTATCATGAAGAGTTCTCAAAAAATTTTAATGACCTTTTTTTCACATATGATATTTACTCGAACACCATGACTTTAAAACACAAAACAAATGTTCAAAATATTTTAAAAGAAATAAACGAAAAAGGTTTTTTGTTTGAAAAAACCGAACTTAATGACTATTGCCCAAAATGTCAAAAGTTTGTTGTAGATAGAGAGATAAAAGGTATTTGTCCAGTTTGTGGAAGTGAAGCAAACGGAGACCAATGTGATAAATGTTTAACATCACTTACTCCAGAAATGCTTAAAGATAAAACTTGTAAGATATGTGGTACCAAAACAATTTTAAAAGAAGATACCAACCTTTATTTTAAATTGTCAGCATTTGAAGATATTATCAAAACTTATCTTGATAAAAATAAGCAAAGTTGGCGACCAACAGCAATAAACGAAACTCAAAAATATTTAAATCAAGGTTTAGTTGATAGAGCAATTACTCGTGCCCTTGATTGGGGTATTGAACTTCCTTTTGATGGATATAAAGATAAACGTGTTTATGTTTGGATAGATGCTGTTCTTGGCTATTTGACAACATGCGAAATGGCTTGTGAAGAGAAAGGTATTGAATTTCCTGAGTTTTTGAAATCAAATGATACTATTTCTTACTATGTGCATGGAAAAGATAATATAGTTTTTCATACAATAATTTTGCCTGCATTACTTGACGCCATAGATGAAAACCTTAATAAGCCACAAAAAATAGTATCTTGTGAATATGTAAATTTGAATAATGACAAAATGAGTAAGAGTAAAGGAAATCTTATAACGGTCAATACACTACTTTCAAACTTTGATCCAGATAGTATTAGATATTTCTTTATATTCAATAATCCAGAAAGAAAAGACTGTTCGTTTAGTTTGGAAGATTTTGTACTTATTCATAACAAGCATATTGTTGGCGGATTTGGAAACTTTGCTAATCGTAATTTGGCATTTTTGGAAAAAAAGTTTGAAGGTAAATTGCCAAAGGTTAATTTAGATGAAAGTATAGTTAAATATGTAACAAATACTTATACAGAAATAGGAAAACTTTTTGAAGCAGGAGAACTTAAAACCGCTTGTACAAAGTTGTATGACTATATTCAGTTTGCAAATAAATATTATGATACAAATACTCCATGGACATTTGCAAAGACCGATAAAGATAAGTTTGATGAAATAACGTCAAATTGTCTATATCTTATGGCGAATATGTCTAATCTTTATAGCCCCATAATGCCAAAAGGTTGTCAAAAATTAAAAGACATTTTAGGTGTCAAAGAAAACGATTGGAAGCCAGTTTGTTATGATGAAAGCGTAACGATAGAAAATGTACAAGTTTTATATCAACGTCTAAAATTGGAAGACATAGATATGTCAAAAGGGGCAAAAGATACATTAAATATTTAAACAGGTTTAATAGCCTGTCAGACTGTCTAAAAACGGCGTGACCGAAAAAATTGAAAATTTTTTCTTTCTTTGTTAACTGCTTTGCGAGCCTCGCCTCACTTGTTTTTCGGCAGTCTACTTAATTTTCTACAGTCAACAGGTTCAATGGCCTGTTTTTTATTGCGAAAATGTGCATTTTTGTGTTAATATACTGAGTATGTTAGTTGATATTATCAGATATGGAAATAATGGTGAAGGAATTGCTCAAAAAGACGGCAAAGTTATTTTTGTACCCGAGGCACTTGTAGGTGAAAGTGTAGATATCTCTATTGAAAAAGATTATGCAAAGTATAGCATCTCAAAACTAAACAAAATAATAAAACTAAGTCAAAATAGGGCAAACCCACCTTGTCCATATTTTAATGTATGTGGTGGTTGTCAATTGCAACATGCAAAATATCAAGAGCAACTAAAAATAAAATCATTAAAAATCAGTGGAAATTTAAAAAAATATGCCAATTTTGATGGTGTTTGTGAAATAAAACCAAGTTTTCATAAGTATAACTACAGAAATCATATGCGTTTTGCAGTTGTTAATAAAAAACTATGCTTGCATAAAAACAAAAGTGAAAAATGTATAGAAATTGATTATTGTCATATAGCGTGTGATGCAATAAATTTATGTATTCAACCTATCAATAATTTTTTGTCATCTCAAAATATTGACATTGTTGAAGTGGATATAAAAGCAATAAAAGAGCAAGTACTTATAACTTTTATTGCAAAAAATGATGCCTTAAATTTAAATGTAAAGTCTTTAGAAAACCATTTGAGTCCGTTCTTTGCTTTTGGATTTTATTTATATATTAGGAAAACTAAAAATTTAAAACATTTAGGCGGTTTTAAAAAAATTGAGTATAAAAATAGCCTTATCACTTATATAAGACCACTCAGTTTTTTGCAGATAAATAATGAAGTTGCAAATATGTTGTATAATGATGTTTGTGAACTTGTTAAAGATGAGATTGTTGTTGATGCTTTTTCCGGTCGAGGACTTTTAACATGCCTTTTGGCTCAAAGGGCAAAGAAAGTGTTTGGCATTGAAATAGAAAAATCTTCTGTATTAGATGCAATTGATATGCAAAAACAAAACAATATTCAAAATGTAGAATTTATTTTAGGCGATGCAAATAAAGTTTTGACACAATTAAACAAAAATATTGATTGTCTTGTGCTTGATCCTCCTAGGGCAGGCATACAAAATGAAATGATTTTTTCAATACTAAAAATGCTTCCAAAAAAGATTATTTATATCTCTTGTGCATCTAACACTCTTGCTCGAGATTTAAAATTATTTTTGAATAAATATTCAATAAAGAGTGTTCAGGGATATGATATGTTTCCTGAAACTGATGAGGTGGAAACAGTGGTATTATTGGAGAAAATAGATGAATAAAGTTAAAAATAACAAAAAAGTTAATCAAAAATTTAAACAAAATTACTTTTCCTACTATGATGATGTAAAAGATTTCAGTAAGGGATACAAAGAAGATTGGTAAATAATTATAAATAAATTTGCATAATTATGCAATAAATAAAGGAAGGAAATGAAATCATTTGAAAAACTTATAAATTTACTAGGTGTAGATAAATTTAAAAAATTACAACATTGTAATGTGCTAATATTCGGTATTGGCGGTGTTGGCGGTTATGTTGTTGAAGCACTCGCAAGGTGTGGTATCAACAATTTAACACTTGTAGATTTTGATAAAGTTGACGGCAGTAATATCAACCGTCAAATTATTGCTTTAAATAGTACTCTTGACAAGTTTAAAGTTGATGTCATGAAAGATAGGATAAAAGATATAAATCCAAGTTGTAATGTTCAAACCATATGTAAAAAAATTGATTCAACAAATATAAATGAAATAAACTTTAAAAAATTTGATTTTGTTGTTGATGCAATAGATATGGTTACATCAAAACTTGCCATAATCAAAAAAGCATATGAAAACCATGTTGATATTATTTCTTGTATGGGAACGGGAAATAAATTGGATGTTACAAAATTAAAAATTGACGATATTGAACATACTTCTGTATGCCCGTTAGCACGTGTTATGCGAAAACTTTTGAAACAAGAAAATATCAAAAATGTAAAAGTAGTTTATTCAACAGAAAAACCTAGTGCTTATGCTATTGAACGCAAACCTCAAAGTGCGATTTTTGTTCCAGCGGTTGCGGGTATTATGATAGCAAATTATATTTTTAAAGTACTTTTGGAGAAATTATGAAAAATGATGAAATTATGCACAGTATAACCAAAAAATTCAAAAAAACTATATATAAAAGATTTGTCCACGCAGTTGATGAATATAAACTTATAGAAGAAGGCGATAAAATAGCGGTTTGTATTTCTGGGGGTAAGGACAGTTTTTTGCTAGCAAAATGTATGCAAGTCTTAAAAATTCATTGGAATAAACAATTTGAAATAAAATTTATTTGTATGGACCCAGGGTATTTACCACAAAATAGAAAACTTATAGAAGAAAATGCAAAAAATATGGATATAGACATACAAATTTTTGAAAGCCCTATATTTGATGTGGTTAGCACTATTGAAAAATCACCATGCTATCTTTGTGCAAGAATGCGACGTGGTTATTTGTATGAATATGCAAAAAAATTAGGCTGTAATAAAATTGCCCTTGGGCATCATTTTGATGATGCAATTGAAACAACACTTCTTAGTATGTTTTATGGCGGACAGTTCAAGACGATGATGCCAAAACTCAAAAGTACAAGCCATGAGAGAATGGAACTCATTCGTCCATTGTATATGGTTCGTGAAGAAGATATTATTCATTGGACAAATTATAACAACCTTAAATTTTTAAATTGTGCATGCAAATTAACAGAAGGAGTGAGCGTAGGTAAATTAAGTTCAAAACGTAAAGAGATAAAAGACCTTATAAAATCTTTGAAGCAAACTATTCCAGGGGTTGATAATAACATTTTTAAAAGCCTTGGCAGTGTTTGTTTGGACACCGTAATTGGTTACAATAAAGGTGACAAGCATTATAGTTTTTTGGATGAATATTAAAAATCTAAACCAAATTTTTCATATAAATAATTATTTAAAATATCGTTAAGCATTTCAAGTTTTTCTTCTTCAGTACCTTTATTTTCAAACAATATATGTGAAGCACCATAAATGAAGAAAGATATGTATAATTGCTTTTTTGTTGTGTTTATTGTGCTTTTGTATTCGTCAAAAAGTTTCTTTTCACACTTTTTTATAAGAACATCATATCTATTGTCAAAGAGTGTAATTATTTCTTTACAGTTGAAAGAATTATACACTTGATAAATCATTTGTTTCATATTTAGTAGTGCACCGCTGTATCTTGGAAGTATTTTAAATTTTTCTTCTATAATTTTGTTTTCAAGATAATCTGAAAGTGCATACACATCTGTAAAATAGTTGTAAAATGTTGTTTTGTTTATCATTGCCTTTTCGCATAAATTTTTAACCTTAATTTGCTCTAATTGCTTGGTTTCTTTTAACTCATAAAAGGCTTTTTCAATTGCTAATAAAGTTTTTTTAACTCGTAAATCCTGCATGTTATTTTCTCCTTTTTCAACTATTTTTTTAAAAAGTAGCAAAACCAACACATAATAATAACTGTAGTTGTTTAATTGACACAAGTTTGCTATATATAATATCATAAATAAGTATCTATTGCAAGTTAAGGAGGAAATAATGAGTTATTTAAAACTTGAACATGTGAAAAAAGTTTACACCTCTCAGGCAGGTAGTTATTTGGCTCTAGACGATATAAATTTTGAACTTGATAAAGGAAAGTTTGTTGTAATTTTAGGCCCAAGTGGTGCGGGTAAAACTACACTTCTAAATCTTCTTGGTGGAATGGATAGCGCAACAGAAGGTGAAATTTTTGTAAATGACAAAGATATTGCACACTATGATAAAAAACAACTTACGTTATACAGACGTCAAGATGTTGGTTTTGTGTTCCAATTTTATAATCTTATGCCAAATTTAACAGCACTTGAAAATGTCGAACTTGCTACAGAAATATGCAAAGACGCACTTGACCCAAAGAAAGTCCTTGAAGAAGTGGGGCTTGGTGAAAGATTAAAATATTTTCCAGCACAATTAAGTGGCGGAGAGCAACAGCGTGTATCAATCGCTAGAGCAATTGCAAAAAATGCACAAATTTTACTTTGCGATGAACCAACAGGTGCACTTGATTATAACACTGGAAAAACTGTTTTAAAACTTTTATATGAAGTGTCAAAATCACAAGATAAACTTGTGATAGTTGTCACACACAACCAGGCATTAAAAGATATGGCAGATGAAGTCATAAGCATTAAAAATGGGAAAATTGAAAGCATAGTTAAAAACGATAATCCAAAGCCTATTATGGAGATTGAGTGGTAATGAGAAAGTATGATAAAACAACTTTTAGACTTTTCAAAAGTCAAATAACTCGATTCTTAACACTTGTTTTAATGTTATTTATAAGTGTTAGTTTTATGACTGGTATAGGTGAAAGTCAAAGTAAAATTCAAAGTTCGCTTACACAGTATTATCAAACTCAGAATATTCCAGATTTTATTATAAAAAGTAATATAGGAAATTTTACTGATGATGATGTTGCAAACTATAAGCAACTATTTGGTGACGAAAATGTAATGCCATTATTTAATTTGGATATGCAAATTGGTGAAGACATATACAGAATTTACAAATACGATTTGGAAAATTCCAAAATCAATGTTTTAGAAATTGTTGATGGGCATTATCCAACAAGTTCCAATGAAATAATGGTGGAAAGGGGAAAAGATGAGTTAAAAACCTATTCAGTTGGAGACGAAATAACTGTGTTTGGACTAAACTTTACAGTTTCAGGCATAGTTCAAAACCCGTTACTGATAAATAAATATGCCGAGCCAAGCAATATCTCGGGCGAAAGTCTAGATTATGTTGTCTATATCTCTCAATATACACAACTTCCTTTACCAAACACCGATGTATATATTTCTTTAGAAGATAGAAATCTTTTCAATCATTATTCAAATGATTATGAAGATTATATCAATAGCCAGACAGAACTTTTGGAAAATGAAAATACTACCGTGCTCACACTTTATGAAAACTATGGTCTATATTCTTTAAATGAGTATGCAATAAAAGTTGGGAATATAGGTGCTATATTTTCAATTTTCTTTATGCTAGTTACGGTACTTGTCGTATTTTCAACGATGACTCGTTTGTTTGATGAAGAACGTTCACAAATAGCATGCCTTAAAACTTTAGGTTATTCAAATGCAAGAATAATAAGCAAATATGTGCTATTTGTTTTGCTTGCAACAATAATTGGTGGGCTTTTGGCGTTTGGAATTGGAACATGGCTTACAAATATATTGTACTCTACATTTAGTATTCAATTTGTTATGCCACCAAGTATAGAAGGCGTTACTTTTATTAGGTATATAATAATAATTGCTGCTTATATTGTTTCTACATTATTAGTCACAATATTAACTGGTTTACATGTCACAAAAAACAACCCAGCAACATTACTTTTGCCTAAGTCACCAACTCCTGGAAGAAGGACTATTCTAGAAAAAATACCATTTATTTGGAAAAAACTTAGTTTTAAATATAAGTCTAGTTTTAGAAATGTGTTTTTGTTTCGCAGTAGATTTTTTATGACACTAATTTCAATAATTGGTGCAACTATTTTGGTTTTTGCGGGACTTGGACTACTTGATTGTGCTATTGCAGAGGGACAACTCGGCTCAATTATTTACATTTCAGTATTTCTTATTGTATTTGCAGCACTACTTTGTGCACTTGTGATATACAATTTATCCAATATAAACATCAGTGAACGTAAGCGTGAGATAGCCACACTTATGGTGCTTGGTTATACAAATCGTGAAGTAACAGGATATATATTCCGTGAAATTTATATAATCAGTATAATGGCGGCAATACTTGGAGTACCTCTTGGTGTCGGTTTTGTTTATTTCTTGTTTAATTATATTTCTTTCGGAGCACTGTCTACAATAAATTGGTGGTCATATATTTTGGCACCAATTGCAACGGTATTCTTTACATTTATTTCAACTTTGCTTCTAAGGCGAAAAATTACAAAAACAGATATGAATGCTTCACTTAAATCGGTAGAATAACTTGACATTTTTGAAATAGAAAGGTATACACTTTTTAGGAGACAAAATGAAAAGAATACTAACTGGCGTAAAACCAACGGGAATTGCACATCTTGGAAACTATTTTGGTGCAATTAAACCCGCCATTGAATTTAGCAAAAATTTAGATTATAAATGCTATTATTTTATAGCAGATTATCATGCACTAACAACAGTGCAAAATCAAGAAGAACTTTATGAATACACATACCATATTGCTTGCACATGGCTTGCTTGTGGACTAGACCCAAATAAAGTTGTGCTTTACAAACAATCAGATGTTCCAGAAACTTTTGAACTTTCAACAATACTTTCAAACCTTACACCAAAAGGACTTATGAATAGGGCACACGCATACAAGGCAAAGGTGGAGGCAAATGAAGAAGCGGGTGTCGATAAAGACTTTGGCGTAAATATGGGACTATATTGCTACCCAATTCTTATGACGGCGGACATACTTTTGCTTGATGCGGATTTTGTGCCAGTTGGTATTGACCAAAAACAGCACATAGAAATTGCTCGTGATGTTGCGTCATATTTTAATAAAAAATATGGTAACACATTTTCATTACCACAAGAACTTATTTCAGAAAATGTAGGTTCACTTACTGGACTTGACGGCAGGAAGATGAGCAAAAGTTATGGCAACACAATACCAATTTTTGCAGATGAAGCGAAACTAAAAAAATTAGTAAATAGAATAGTCACAGATAGTACTGCACCTGATGAACCCAAAAGTTTGGATAATACAATCTATAAACTCTACAAACTTTTTGCAACAGAAGAACAAGCAAAAGAGTTCGCACAAAAACTTCAAAAAGGTATATCTTGGGGTGAGGCAAAAGCAGAACTTTTTACTCTTATGAACGCATACCTTTCGCCAATGCGAGAGAAATATAATTATCTTCAAGCACATCGCGAAATTGTGGATGAAATATTAAGAAATGGTGCACAAAAGGCACGAGAGTTAGCAAAACAAACAATAGAAAATGTTCGTAAGGCAATAGGGGTTGTAGAGGTTGAATAAATATCATTTTACAATTAGCATACACTTTAAAAGTGATTATGATGTTGAAAATTTGGGAGAAATATTAAGACTTTCTCCATCAAGCATCACACCATATGAAAAATCTGTTGGGAATAAAAAAAGTGCAAAATTTGTTTACAAAACTAATATTTTAGACGATATTTATACGGATGAGATGTTTGAAAAGTTCGTAAAACAAGTAGCACCGCGTCTAACTAGTTTACCAAATATTTTAAAGCAATCCGACGGTACTTGCGTTTTTAGGATTGTCTTTGATCAACTAAAAGAAAAACCTTGCCTTAGTTTAAGCAACGAAGTGCTTGGAATATTATATAATTTAAACGCAAGTTATGATGTAGATTTCATGATTTAAATTAAAAAAATCTAAAACGCAAATGTTTTAGATTTTTTTTAAATTATTCTATATCTAATTTGTCCATATCAAAAAATGGACTATCTAAAAATTCAATTAGTGATATATTAAAACCTTGTGCAATAAGCATAACAGTAGACAGGGTAACTGTTTTATTTTTTTCTTTTAAAATACATCCAAGTCGACTGTGGCTAAGTCCGCTGTTTTGTTCAAGCCTATATTGCGTCATTTTTCTTTCACTCAAAAGTTCACAAGTTCTAAGCGCCACTGCTTTATTGACAGTCATCATAAGTAAATCTCCTGAAAAAAGTTTAGCAATTAGGCAAATATTTCTACGCAAGTATACTTACTCATTTTGTTAAGTTATGTAGTGTATACTCAATTAAAATTAATTATCAAAAGGAGAAAATTATGATAAAAAAATATGTTGAAGTAGAAATTGATGAGGGAAGATACAATGAATTTGTCCAAATGGCAAATAGGTCTGGCAGAACATTAAATCAATGTATACAAAAAATGATAAATAGGTCAATATATGAACACAATTTAGATTGGCTTTTTTATGGTGAAGAAGAAGAGTTTAATGTAAAAAAACAGGAGATATATGCTCCAAAAGTTGCTGATATAAATTACAAAACAGTAGATTTTGATGTGGAGAAATATTTTATTCCATACACAAATAACTCTAAAAGTCTGAAAAAAGAAGCTATGAAAATTTTTAATGGAAGGATGGGTTATCATCTTTATAATTGGAATACAACTTTTTCATCTAGACAAGATGATTTAGATGTTTATTGGGCAAATCCAAAAGTAGAATTGTTGGAAAGTGATTGGTATTTTATCTTAAATGATAAAATCAGTAAAAAGTTTCATTTATTTTATATTCCAGCGAAAAGTATCGCATCTAATCAGTTGGTAAAAAGAGCAGACATACCAACACTTTATGACATTCAAATAATTGCTGGTAATACAAATTTTCGAGATATGCGCTCCAATTTTTATTTTGGAAAATATCGTGTAGATACAATAAGTTATGAATATGAAAATTAATCGGTTTTAAATTTTAAGATAAATAGTGAAAATTTATATTACAGGATGTAAGACATATAACGAAGCATTTGTCATTTTAATATTAGGAGTAAAATATGATTGATGTGTTAATAATGTTTGATAAAAGTTTGGTAATTGATGAGGAAGATTTCAAAGTTTTTGAAAATGAAAATTATAAAATAGATGATGGAACAATACATCTATTTAATAAAGAAGTGAATTGTTTGCTAGTAGAGAATTCTGATAAAAATCCAATTTTGGCAGTATTTTTTGAGAAAAAAATGTTTGAAAATAAACAATATTATAAAATTAGTAGAATTAAGTATAGACTAAATAAAGATATTGTTAAAAATGGAGTAAATATCAATACGCAAAGAGAAGTAATCTCTATTATAGTAGAAACCTTTCAATTGCTAGATAATATTTTGTTCAAAAGAAAGATAAAAGATGTGAAAGAAGACGATAATACAATACATAATTATATTATCTACGATGAAAATTCTCATACATTCGATAAACTTGCGACTTTTGGGAAAAGAGTAAAATATGTTGACCTTTTATCTAAATTAGAATATCTATTTGGATTTGTTTAAAATCTTCGCTATAAAATTTTTTAAAAATTATAATTGTATTTAATATATTACAATTTACCATTATTAGTTTGCAAACGAATAAAAGGAGAATTATGCAAAAATACATAATAGAAACATTAAAAAGTTTAAATGAAAAAGATAAAAATCAAATTTTAAAAATAAATAGTGAAAATCTATATAAAAATGGAGGAGAGCTTGAAAATGAGGACATTTTGCCACACGATTATATTGTTGTTGCAAGGTTAAATGAGGATATAATTGGATATGCGTATTTAAAAAAGGATTTTGATAGAAAAAATGATATGTATGTATGCCAAATGGCTATTAATAAAAATTATCAAGGCTATGGAATAGGGACAAAAATTTACGAATATATTTTGAAGCACTTAAAAGGCTTTGATTCAATAAGTTGCCATATTAGAATTTATAACTCAATATCAAAGTCATTCCATGAAAAATGTGGGTTCACTGTTAAAATTGATATGAAATATATTAATAACTATTTTGCTACAAAAAAAGTTACTGAAACCAATTTGCTAGATTTTGAGAATGCAAAGCCAAAAGAATATTATTATAACGAAAAACCTTTAACACTTATGGGTGCAATAATTGGAGATATAGTCGGCTCACCCTATGAATTTATGAGTTTAAAATTAAAGAAATTCCCTTTATTTAATAACTATTGCCGTTTTACTGATGACACTGTTATTACTTGTGCAATAGCACAAAGTTTAATGGACTGCAACGGTGATTACACAAATCTTGACAAAATAACAATAGTCAATATGCATGAGATTGGCAAATATTATTATAACACTGCAGGGTATGGTGGTATGTTTTATGACTGGCTCAAGTCTGGCAGTGTTAAACCATACGGCTCTTTTGGTAATGGAAGTGCAATGCGCATAAGTGCCGTTCCTTATATCGCTAAAAGTTTGGAAGAAGTCAAAGAATTATCAAGAAAAGTAACCGAAATAACGCACAATCATCCAGAAGGGATAAAAGGCGCGGAAGCCACTGCCGTAGCCGAGTGGATGGCATTAAATGGGAGCAGCAAAGATGAAATTAGAGATTACATTGACAAAAATTATTATTCAATGGATTATGATGAAGATGATTTGTTTGAAAATTACAAATTTGAGGGCTCTTGCCAAGAGAGTGTTCCACAAAGCATTTTTGCATTTTTGGTTTCATCATCATATGAAGATGCAATAAGAAAAGTAATTTCTTGGGGTGGAGATACTGATACAATGGGTGCCATAACAGGTGGCATTGCAGGAGCATACTATGGCATACCAAAAGAAATTGAAAGAAAAGGTCTAGAATATCTAGATTCTAGAATGTTAAAAATTGTTAAAGATTTCAATAAGATGATAAATAATAAATAACATAAAATATGTAAATAAAAAAAATAAGTAACTAAAACCGTCTAAAGATTTATAACTTTAAGGCGGTTTTATTTTGTGCTGGTGGTGGGAGTCGAACCCACATGAAGTTGCCCTCGCGGGGGGGGGCGACGTGTAAAAAAACAACCCGGTGTGGTTGTTTTTAGCCAAAGCTGGGAGCACATTCGCGTATGCGAAGTGCGGTCTGGCTCCGACAGGAGTTGACGTCCCGTAGGGACTCAAAATCCCGCAAATAAAAATTTTTGGTGCTGGTGGTGGGAGTCGAACCCACATGAAGTTGCCCTCGCGGGATTTTGAGTCCCGTGCGTCTGCCATTTCGCCACACCAGCAAATATCAAACGCAAATATATTACCACAACATAAAGTTATTTGCAACAAGTTTTTATAAATTATTGACATCACAAAATGTATATTCTAAAATTATATATATGTTATGTGAAAATTGTCAGGAGCGAAATGCTACATCATTTTGCCAAATAAAAGTAGGGGACAAGGTTGTTCAAAAGTACCTTTGCCAGCAGTGTAGGGCAACACTTGTGCCAAATGATGAACTTTCAGTCAATCCTCAGTTCCAAATTAAAAATCAATATTGCCACAATTGCGGAACCACACTCAAAGACTTTGTTGCATCAAGTTATGTTGGGTGT
Organism: uncultured Clostridia bacterium; assembly: GCA_944376845.1. Classification (GTDB taxonomy): domain Bacteria; phylum Bacillota; class Clostridia; order Christensenellales; family UBA1242; genus UBA5893. Next base: position 20,365 of record CALWDZ010000012.1, read on the forward strand.
GAATATTGCTATATTGAATTTTATCCAATAATCAAACAGGCACTACACGGTGTGCAAAAAGAGATTAAAAATGTTGGCAAAATGCCACAAAGATTTGTAACAATGCAGGAGATAGAAGAAACGGAAAACCTTTTAGAGCAAGCAATTGCAAATTCTGACCTTTTGCAAGTCAATCGTCTTTCAAGCAAACTTAAACAATTAAAAGGAGATAACCATGCTTGACCCAATAGTAATCTCCTCTAGGATAAGGCTTGCCAGAAACTTTCATGACCTTCCTTTCCCAAACAAATTAAGTGACCTTGAGTCTGCCACAAGTGTGTCAAAAGCCATATTCGCCATACTTGGTGATGATTTTGAATTTAGAAGGCTAAAACATATGGATGCAAATTCCTGTTTAATGCTTCTTGAAGACCATACCATAAGCAAAGAACTAATTGATAATAAAGATATTTCGGGCTATGCGATGTCACCAGATGGACATATAACTGTGATGATAAATGAAGAAGACCACCTTAGGCTTCAATGTATATTAAAGGAGTTTGATCTAAACAAGTGTTATCAAAAACTTTGTGAAATTGATGATAAAATCTTGGATAAGGTGGACATGGCATATTCAAAAGAACTAGGATTTTTGACTTCTTGCCCAACCAATGTGGGTACAGGCATGCGTGCATCAGTTATGCTATTTTTGCCTGCATTGTCTTTTAATGGGGTTATGAAACAGCTTATTGAAACGCTTTCACAAAATGGACTTGTTGTCCGCGGGTTGTTTGGCGAAGACTCGGCTTGTGAAGGATATTTTTATCAGATTTCAAATAGATATACTCTTGGACTTTCGGAGCAAGAAATAATTGACTTAGTAACAAAAAATGTGTCAAAAATAATAGAAATGGAAGAAAAGTCCAGAAAAACTTTAAAACAAGTCAATAAAAATGTTATACTAGATATGTGTTACCGTGCATACGGCGTGCTTACAAATTCATATATGATGCCTCTTGATGAAGCCATTATGCAGTTATCTAAACTTAGGTTTGGTGTGGTTTTGGGACTTGTAAAATTCAAAAATCCAAAAATAATTGATGAACTTTACACCACTATTCAACCGGCGCATCTTATGGACTACTATTCACTTGACTTAAGTCCACTTGAACAGAGCATATTTAGAGCAAAATACTTATCCGAAAATTTGGAAAATAAACTAATTAAAGGAGTTTAAAAATGCAAAATCCAGCATCTGATAGTTTAGAAAAGGTTATAAAAAATGCAGGCAAAGTGGCATTAAAATATGGCAGTAACCAGGTTGGTACTGAGCATATTTTGTATGGGCTTTGTAGTGTTAAAGATTGTATGGCATCTAAAATACTTAAAGAGTATGGCATAACAAGTGAAGGACTTTTGGAGATTTTTAACGATAACTCTCAAGGTGTTTTTGTCGGAGTGGATGTTGAACTTACTCCAAGAAGTAAAGAGATAATCAGTATGGCAAAGCAAGTTGCAATGCAACTTGGCCACAATTTTGTGGGGCCAGAACATTTACTTTTTGCACTACTTTCTAGTCCAAATTGTTTTGCAGTAAGGCTTATCACATCATATTTTCGTGCAAATTTAACTGAAATAAAGTCAAAACTAATAGTTTTTTTGCAAGGTAATAATGACTTTTCTTCTGACCTCGCACAAGATGAAAAAAAGAGTGCACTCCCAGAAAAATTACTAGATATGGGGTATGATATAACCTTAAAGGCAAGACAAGGTAAAATTGACCCGATAATTGGCAGAGAAGCAGAGATTGAAAGAATAATTGAAATTCTTTGCAGAAAGACTAAAAACAACCCAATACTTATCGGTGAAGCGGGAGTTGGTAAAACGGCTGTTGTTGAAGGCCTTGCACAGGCGATTGTTAGTGGAAATGTCCCAGAACTTTTAAAAGACAAGATAATATATTCACTTGAAATTGGTGGACTTATGGCAGGGACAAAATATCGTGGCAGTATGGAAGAAAAACTTAAGGACACTATAGAAACCATTATTGCAAGTAAAAACATAATAGTTTTTATAGATGAAATTCACACTCTTGCACAGGCAGGGAGCGAAAAAGGAGAAACCAGTCCAAAAGATATGTTAAAACCATATCTTGCACGTGGAGAACTTCAAACCATAGGTGCAACAACCACGGACGAATATGCCAAGTTTATTGAAAGCGATAAGGCGCTTGAGCGTAGATTTCAGCCTATTATGGTCAATCCACCAACAGTTGAACAGACGATTGAGATTTTAAAAGGACTAAAAGACAGTTATGAGGCATTCCATAATGTTACAATAACTGATGAAGCCATTGAAGCAGCGGCAACTTTGTCAGATAGGTATATTATGGATAGAAGTTTGCCAGATAAGGCGATAGACCTAATTGATGAGGCAAGTAGTAAAGCCAAGGTCAACTTTAATTTAAAACCAAGTACGATAAGAGAAAAAGAAGAAAAAATAAAACAACTTTCAGCCAATCGTGATGAAGCAAGCATTCAACGTAATTATGAGAAAGCTGCTAAACTCCAAACACAAATAATAAATCTTGAAAATGAACTTAAAGTGTTAAATGAAAATTTTAATCGTACAGCAAATTCCAACTCAAATTCAATAGGTGCAAATGAAATAGCGGCAGTTGTTTCTAAATGGACAGGAATACCTGTTACAAAGATAACCGAAACTGAAAGAGAAAAACTTATAAATCTTGAAAATATTTTGCATAAACGTGTGGTTGGTCAAGATGAAGCGGTGAATGCTGTTGCCAAGGCAATAAGAAGGTCAAGAGTAGGACTGCATGACAACAAACGTCCAATAGGTTCATTTTTGTTCCTTGGTCCAACAGGTGTTGGTAAAACTGAACTATGCAAAGCCATTGCCGAGGCGATGTTTGATGATGAAAATAATATAATTCGTATTGATATGAGCGAATATATGGAACCTCATAGTGTGTCTAAACTCATTGGCGCACCGCCAGGATATGTTGGCTTTGATGAGGGTGGACAACTTACAGAGCAGGTAAGGCGTAGACCATATAGTGTTGTCCTTTTTGATGAGATTGAAAAAGCACATCCAGATATATTCAATTCACTTTTACAAGTCCTAGACGATGGCAGACTTACAGATAGTCAAGGCAGAACTGTCAATTTCAAAAACACAATAATCATTATGACTAGCAATATTGGAAGCGAAGAAATGAATGAAAGACATCTTGGTTTTAACTCTCAAAGTATTGAAGAAGAGGACGAAATTAAGGAAGTATACTATAGTGCTCTGAGAAGAAAACTTAAACCTGAATTTTTAAATAGAATTGATGTTATATGCGTGTTTAAACCTCTAAATGAAAATGATTTAGTTAAAATTGCTACAATAATGATATCTAACATAAATAAACGACTGACAAAAAGCGGACTTGAACTTAAACTTACCAATAGAGCACTTGATTATATTGTTAAAAGCGGAACAAATCTTCAATTTGGAGCAAGACCGCTTAAAAGATATATTCAACAGGAAGTTGAAGATAGAATTGCAGAAAAAATACTACTTGGTCAAATAAATTCAACAGGTATTGTAATTATAGACTACATTGACGGCGAATTGAGTTTTAAGAGCCAATAAAAACAAGAATCTGTCATTCTGAGCGAAATTCTGTCGTTCTGAGCGAAGCGAAGAATCTCATCCCTCTGACATTCTGAGTCTGACTCCAGAGTGCAGATATACGAAGAATCTCTTAAGCGGATGAGACTCTTCGTCGGCCGTCAAGAAAGCAATTCTCAGAGTGACACTAGAGTGTGTCATTCTGAGCGAAGCGAAGAATTTCGAAGATGTCTCGCTTCGCTCGACAAGACGCGTTATAGTGTCATTCTAAGGTACCGTTAGGTGCCGTGAGAATCTCATTATATCGGCATCCTGATTCTTATGCTTTGTTCACTGTTCATCCCGAGTGGCAAAGCCACGAGGAATCTCAAAAGGCAGACCTATACAACTTAGGTTTGCCTTTTTCTTGTACACAATATTATTCTTTTTTGTCGTAAAACATTTATTTTTATATATTTTTATACACTTAAACCTCAATTTTGACACAAAAAACAAAAAATTTTAAAATTTTTTAAAAAATCTTGCAAAAACGCTTGAAGGGACTAATGAAGAAACTTTTGTTTTAGTTGAAGGTGCAACACTTATTGCTCAAAATTAAAAAATCTCGCTTAAAAGCGAGATTTTTTATACACCAATGAATTCTCGAAGTAATGAATTTTTTGGGACAAGATTGTTATTTATTGGTTTAAACTGTTTCAATTTTTTTACTAAGTTATTGCAATCTTGTGAGTTGTTTTTATTTAAAAGTGAAACAAGGTAATTGGCATATAGTAGTGGTTCATACATATGAACAGAGTCAATTGAAAAGTCGACATCATTTTTATATGGGTCGATATATTTCTTTTCGCCATCAAGTACTTCATGCCAAGTGTTTAGCGTTGTTTCAATATCTCTTCCGCGGGTTAAGTTATCTCTAAGAAGACGCCTAAGTAGTCTAACTTCTACACAGGAAAGCAAGCACTCATTTTCACTATAAAAGTCTGATTGTGCACAAATATAAACTTTATAAATATATTTTTCATAACCATTATAGCCATTCACCAAAATAGGGTTAAGAGCATGTAAACCCTCAATAATAACTATTGTATCATCATCAATATCAAGGTGAATATATTTTTCTTCACGTCTGCCAGTCAAAAAATTGTATTTTGGCATTTCTGCTTCTGTGGTTGTGAGAAGGGAATGCAAAAATTTATGAAAATATTCAATATCTAGTGCGGTAACATTTTCATAGTCATAATTGCCATTTGGAAGAAGGGGAGTATCAACTCTATTCAAAAAGAAATCGTCTAGGGAAACAAATATACTTGTTTTATTTTTATCTTTCAATTTTTCTTTTAAAATTGCACTTGTGGTTGTCTTTCCAGAAGAAGATGGACCAGCAAGTAGTACAATTTTGATTTTCTTTTGTAATATATCTTCAACAATTTCATCTATTTGATTTTGAAACATCTTTTCAGACATATCAATTAAAAGCTGTTCATCGCTATTTGCCAAATTATTTATTTCATCAGCATAGTAAATATTTTTATTTTGCATTTTATCTCCTTGCGCCTTAAAAGAATAACATATTATTGCTTATTTTTGAAATATTTTAACTAAAAATTTTAAATTTATCATAATTTAATGCATTTTGACTTTTTTTGCTTAGTAGGTACAAATAGCAGTGTTATGTACTATATTATTTATGACTAAAAGGATAGTTATGAAACTTGTAGAATTATTAAAAGATATTAAGGTTAAGAACAATATAGACAATATTTTAGATTTAAATATTGAACATATAAGTGCAAGAGCACAGGATGAAATGAAAGATGGTCTTTTTTTCTGCTATAGTGGTTCACATGATGTGCTTTCTATGGCAAAACTTGCCGTAAGCCATGGGGCTGTAGCGGTTGTATGTGATAAGATATACGATATAAACGCACCACAAATTTTAGTTGAAAATGTCAGAGAAAGCATGGCATACATTGCACAAACTTTTTTTAAAACCAAAGATGTAAAGGTTATTGGAATAACAGGTACAAACGGTAAGACTACAACTAGTTTTATTGTGGCAGATATTTTAAAAAGTATTGGTAAGAAAGTGGGAATTATTGGTACAAATGGAATATATTTTGCTGATACATTTTTACCGGCAAAACTCACTACACCTGATGTTATTGATCTTCACGAAATATTTTCAATCATGAAAAACGGCGGGGTTGATTATATTGTTATGGAGGTTTCCGCTCATGCTATAGCACTAAAAAAAGTGCTAGGTATTAATTTTGTTTGTAAAATACTAACCAACGTCACACAAGACCATTTAGATTATTTTAAAACATTAGAAGAATATAAAAGAGTTAAAAAAAGTTTTTTTGACAGTTCTAACGACCTGATGATAGTTAATGCTGATGATGAAATTGGTCAACAAATTTTACTAACATATGACACAGCAATTGCATATGGCATAAATAGTCCAAGCGATGCATTTTGCATTGATATAAACAAAGAATGTAATAGTTATATAATGAACATTTGTGACAACGTTTTTAAGGTCAATTCAACTCTTTATGGACTTTTCAATGTATATAATTGTTTGGCGGCAGCAACTTGTTGCTATTTTCTTGGAATAAATATTGACGATATTCAAAAGGCACTTTGTAATTTAAGAGAAGTTAAGGGGAGATTTAATGTAATTAAGCACAATGATAAAACAATTATCATTGATTATGCACATACTCCTGATGGTCTTGAAAATGTTTTAAAAACTTCTAGAAAGTTAACTGATGGAAAACTGATTTGTTTGTTTGGATGTGGTGGAAATAGAGATAAGTCAAAACGAAAAATTATGGGAGCGGTAGCAGAAAAATATTCTGACTATTGTTTTATTACCAGTGATAATCCGCGTTATGAAAATCCAGAAGATATAATTTCTGATATTCAAAGTGGCTTCAATAAATCAAATTATTATAAAACTGTAGACCGTAAAACCGCCATAAAATTAGCAATAAGTAGTTTAAAAAGCGGTGATACACTTATAATTTGTGGGAAAGGTGGTGAAAATTATATTGACATAAAAGGCGAGAAATTGCCATATAGTGATTTTGATACTGTTAGTGAAATTCTAGGGATATGAAATGATTGAAAGAAATTTATTTATATTTTTGATGGGCTTTTTAGTGGCAGGACTTTTGTCGCCACTAATGCTTATACTTAGTAAAAAACTAAAGGCTAGACAAACTATACTTCATTATGTCAAAGAACATGAAGCCAAAAATGGAACACCAACCATGGGCGGACTTATTTTTATTGTGGCATGTGCGCTTGTTTGTCTATGCTTTTTATGGCAAGATTTTACTCTCGGGATAATAACAATTGCTGTAATGCTCGCATATGGTCTTTTGGGCTTTTTAGACGATTTTTTAAAGGTACACTATAAACAAAATTTAGGACTTAGGGCATATCAAAAAATTATTGGACAGGTTGGCATTGCTGTAATAATTGCGGTATTTGCATACAATTCAAATCTTGTTGGGACAAGCATATTTATTCCTTTTACATCAATTAGCATTGATATTGGCTTTTGGATAATACCACTTATAATTTTTGTATATTTGGCTGTTGTCAATAGTGTAAACTTGCTTGATGGTCTTGATGGGCTTTGCAGTGGGGTTAGTTTTGTATATCTTTTAAGTTTTGCTTGTGTTATGCTTATATATTCAAATTTGCCACAAATAGATATTTCACAATGGCAAAATCTTATTCAAATTTCTTTTGCAATGGCGGGATGTCTTCTTGCATATTTCATATTAAATTGTTATCCTGCAAAGATTTTTATGGGCGATACGGGCTCACTAGCCCTTGGTGGACTTATAACCACCTTGGCGGTTTTTACAGGGCTTGAACTTTATATACCTATCCTGGGTATACCATATGTTGTTACTGCGCTTAGTGATATTATCCAAGTGTTGTATTACAAAAAGACAAAAAAGAGAGTTTTTTTGATGGCACCGCTTCATCATCATTTTCAGAAAAAAGGCGTGAATGAAAGTAAAATTGTCACCATATATATAATATCGACAATGGTTGTTTGTTTAATTACAATCACGTTGATTTTATATTTTGGTGGTATAGTGTGAACATATTAACAAAAAATTTTTTGGTATATGGAACAGGCAAAAGCGGGAAAAGTGCAATTTCATTTTTGCTTTCACGTGGAGCGAAAAATGTCTATACATTTGACGATGATGAGCATAGTGAAGATATAAAAAACACAACAAGGCTTTCTAATCTTGATGAAATTGAAAAATATGACATAGAATATGCCATACTTAGTCCCGGTGTAAATGTTCTTGGAAATAAAAATATTGATATACTTTCCAAAAAAGGTATAAAGTTTATGAGCGAGTTTTGTCTTGGCTTTATGTTTTCTTATGGAAAAAAGATATGTATAACTGGGACAAACGGAAAGACTACCACAGTCAATCTTTTGTATAATATGCTCACTCAAAAGTATAAAGATGTTTTTCTTTGTGGGAATACCGACACTCCAATTACAAAAATTGCAAATTTAACTTCACCTAGTTCAATACTTGTTTGCGAAGTGAGCAGTTTTGCCTTAGAAACTGCTGAATGTTTAAAACCAGATATCAGTGCGATTTTAAACATTGGCGAGGATCATATTTTGCGTCACGGAACTTTTGAAAATTACAGTCAAATTAAAAAGAGAATAACAATAAATCAAGATGCTAAGGACTATTTTGTTTGTAATGAAGATTTTGACATTGTGACCAATGCTAATGTAGTCATGTATTCATTAAAAGATAAAACAAATGGAGCCTATGTTTATAAAGATTGCATTTGTTATGCGGGTAAAAAAGTTGTTGATAAAAAATTTATAACACTTAAAGGTGATAGAAATGTTGAAAACGTACTATGTGCGGTGTCAATTGCCAAACTTATGAAAGTAAGTTCTCGTAAAATTAAAAAGGCGATTAAAAACTTTAAAGGTCTTAAACATAGAATGCAAGTCATCTTAAAGAAAAACAACATTACATACATAGACGATAGCAAAGCGACTAACCCAGATAGTACAATATGTGCTCTTGACAGCATAAAAAATGAAACAATATTACTTCTTGGTGGAAGTGATAAAGGCTATGAATACAATTCTATTTTCAAGCATACCCAGCATACCAAAATGATTTTGACATTTGGAGAAATGGGAGAAAAAATTAAACAAACGGCTATATCACAAGGATATACCGATGTTTTGTCATTTAAAAAAATGAGTGAAGCGGTTATTTATGCCATAAGCCTTGCTCGCACTAATGATGTAGTTTTACTTTCACCAGCGTGTGCAAGTTATGATGAATTTAATTCATATGCGGAAAGGGGTGATAGTTTTGCGAAAATTGTTGCAGAAAATGAAGATTAAATTTGATAAAACAACAGTTCTTGTTTTGTTATGTACACTGTTTTTGTGCATTTTTGGTTGCATAATGGTATACAGTGCAAGTTTTTATTCTGCACAAAAACATTATGATAACGCCACTTTCTTTTTGGTCAAACAAATAGTGGGAGTATTACTCGGCTTTTGTGGACTTATATTTTTTACCTTTTTTGATTATAAAAAATTAAAAAAATTTAAGTGGATAGCAGTTATTGTTGCTGTTGTATTGCTTGCTCTTGTATTTATTCCGGGTATTGGAATAGAAAATTATGGCGCAAGAAGATGGATAGGCTTTGCAGGGTTTTCATTTCAACCAAGTGAAATAGCAAAGTTTGCCTTAGTGCTTTTTTGTGCTTGCCATTTTTCACAACATAAAGATGAGGCAAAAAAGTTTAAAACTATTTTGCCACCACTTGCAGTTGGCGGACTATTTTGTTTATTAGTCATTTTAGAACCTAATATGAGCATAACTATGTGCCTTGGAATTGTTATGCTTGCAATGTTGTTTTTTGGTGGGACAAAACTTAAATATTTTATATACATTGGTATACCGGCGTTATGCTTAGTGCCAGTACTTATTTTAATTGAACCATATAGACTACTTCGGTTAATGGCGTTTTTAGATCCATGGGCATCTCCACAAGGGGAAGGTTTTCAACTAATTCAATCATTATATTCACTTGGGAATGGTGGATTATTTGGTGTTGGACTTTTTAGTTCAAGGCAAAAATATTTATACCTTCCTTTTGCTGAAAGTGATTTTATCTTTTCAATAATTTGTGAAGAATGTGGCTTTTTTGGAGCATCACTACTTATTTTGGTATTTGCTATATTGTGTTATTTATTAGTTAAAATTGCACTCAATGCCAAAGATAGATTTGCAAGTCTTTTGTGTATTGGTATAGCGTGCGTAATATGTACGCAAGTTGTTCTAAATATTGCCGTCGTTACGGGTTCAATTCCGCCAACAGGGCTACCACTTCCATTTATAAGTGCAGGAAGTACATCGCTTATGGTTTTTATGTCTGCAATAGGCGTGTGCTTAAACATTCATAGACAAAGCCGCACAAACAAATAATGACTCGCATAAGTTAATGTGGAGAACATTATGGAAAGTTTTTTTATTTGCGGTGGCAATAAACTTGAAGGTGAACTGGATATACAAACCTCAAAAAATGCGGTTTTGCCAATACTTGCCGGCTCAATACTTTGTGAGGAAGATATAATAATACATAAATTTCCAAAATATGAAGATACACTTACCATGCTTAAAATTTTGGAAGACTTAGGTGCAAAAACATACATATATGAAGAAGATGTAAAAATTGAATGTGGTAGTATTCAAAAAAGCGAGATACCAGTGAATTTGGCATCCAAGATACGCTCATCAATATTTAGCCTTGGTGCAATACTTTCTCGCTTTAAAAAGGCAAAAGTGCCATATCCAGGTGGTTGTGCTATTGGTGCTAGACCAATTGATTTACATATAAAGGGTTTAAAGCAACTCGGTGCTAAAATTGTTGACAAACACGGTTTTTTATATTGTGATGGAAGCAATATGAAAAGCAGTGTTGTAAACATCGACTTTCCTTCAGTTGGTGCAACCGAAAACATAATACTTGCTTCGGTGTTTTTAAAAGGTAGAACAAAAATAATAAACTGTGCAAAAGAGCCAGAGATTGTCGATCTTGCAAACTTTTTGAATAGTCTTGGCGCAAAAATTTATGGAGCAGGTGATAGCATTATAGAAATAGAGGGAGTTGAAAAACTTCATGGTGGAGAATATACACCCATTACTGATAGAATAATAACCGGTACATATGTACTTGCTACACTTATGTGTGGTGGAGATGTGACATTAAATAAAGTTAATTCCGACCACATTGCGTCACTTATGCATAATCTTAAAAATAATTGTTGCAAAATCACAGTAAAAGGTGATAAACTAAGAGTGATTGCAAATAAAAGACCAAAAGCAATTTCAAAAATCGAAACCCAGCCTTATCCAGGCTTTCCAACTGACCTTCAACCGCAAATTATGGCGATGCTCAGCATTGCAAGGGGTACATCTGTTGTGGTAGAAAATTTGTTTGAATCAAGGTTTAAACACATTGGTGAACTAAAAAAACTTGGTGCTGACATCTTGGTCAACGACAAAACGGCGATAATCAAAGGCAAGAATATGCTTTATGGTGCCAATGTAATTTGCCAAGACCTGAGGGGTGGTGCTGGCTTGGTACTTGCTGGACTTGTAGCAAAAGGTTATACTACTGTTGATGATATATTCCATATTGACAGGGGATATTATCATATGGAAAAAGATTTGCAGTGTTTAGGAGCAAATATTGAAAGGATTACTAAAGCATAAAAATTGGTTAATAGCACTTGGAGTATTACTTGGACTGATTTTGATATTAGTCATTTTAAACTTCACTCTGTTTGCACTTAGAGATGTTGAAATTGATTTCAAAAATCAATCAACAATTTTTTCCGATGAAGCACAAGAAAATATTGCAAATAACAGTGCTATTTCTCGTGGCACTTCGGTTTTTGCATTAAATAAGACGTATATAAAAGAACAACTTGAAAGAGATAATCCATATCTAAAGGTAATAAACATTGAAACAGTGTTTCCAAATAAAATCATATTGCATTGTGCAGAGAGAGAAGAAACATATGCAATAAGGGCAGGTGAAAGTAGATTCTTTATTTGCGATGCCGAATTTAAAGTTTTAAATATTCAAGCACATTTTAGAGATGACCAATATAACGCTATTTTGTTTGAAGGACTAGAAAATATTATAACTAATGCCAATAGAGTCAATGCTGGTGAATTTTTGGAGTTTAGTTCTGATTCAAAACTACTTACAAGTTTAGGACAGGCACTGCTTGAAAACAATAAAACTATTGCTCAGCAACGCGGACTAATTAGTACAATAACTTTGTCATCTAGCATTTATCCATTTACAGCAACAAATTTGCCTTTCTTTGAAATTCGAGATTTCAACGGGTTTATCACCAATATATATAAACCTGATACTTTGCTTGCAGAAAAATTTCAATATATGTTTGCAACTCTTTCACAAGTGGTTTATAACCCAAGTGTTTTCTTTGCAAAAGATATAGAGGAAGGAAACATAACATTAGAGCAAATTGAAGAGGACTACTATCTTGATTATACACTTGACATCATGGAAAATAATCAAGGGGCTTTAGTTATAAGGCTTGATAAGTTAAACCAGTCAGTTTAACTTTTTTTAATTTTCTTTTTATACTATGAGTTTTATGTTGACAACATAAATTTTTAAGTTTATAATTATAAAAAAATGTTATAAATATACATTTTGTCAAAAAAAGGAGAAAAAAGTGCCAAAGGCAAAAGTAACAGTTATAGATATTGGTTCAAAGAGCATCAGAGTGCTTATTGCAAGTCATGGCACAGTCAACGCACTTTCTGTATGTGGATATTCTGAGTCGGAATACGCAGGATATTATGAAGGTGAGTTTTTGGAAGAGGACAAGCTTTTGGATGCATTTTCAAAAGCATTACTTAGTGCTCAAAGCGTTGCAAATCACTATGTTGATAAAGTATATGTCGGTGTTCCAGCAAATTTTGCTTTTTGCAAAACTAAAACATTAACACAAAATTTTGGTCAAAAAGTAAGGATACTCGATGAAGATATTGCACAAATTTACACAATGGCTGATGATTTAAGAAACCCAGAATATGTGCTTATTAGTGCTTCGCCAATTAGTTTTGAACTTGATGATGGCACAATTACAACATCTCCAGTTGGGAAAAAGAGTAATAAACTCACCGCAAATGTTTGCTTGATATACGCTGAAAGGGGGTTTATTGAAAAAATAAATGCCATATTAAAAAGCATTGGCGTTGGCAGTGTGGAATATCTTTCAAGTACATTATGTGAAGACTTGTACTTGCTCCCAAAAGAGCGAAGGGCAGAACCAAATGTTGTTATAGATTGCGGTTATATTGAAACTTCTGTAAGCATTGTCCAAGGCGAAGGACTTTTGGATTTAAAATCTTTTGCAGTTGGTGGCGGGCATATCTCGGCAGACCTTATGGAGTGTTTAAATATTACTTTTGATGAAGCCGAACAACTTCGTAAACAACTTGTACTTTCGGTTAATGCTGGAGAAAGTGATGATTATGAAATTTCTCGTGGTGGAAGCGTTTTGCCAATAAGTATGAAAAAGGCAAATGAAATCACTTATGCAAGGCTTGAGATGATGGCATCGCTTATTGAAAAGTGTATAAAGTCAGAGAGTGTTACTATGCCATATTACTTAACTGGTGGTGGTATAAGTTACATAAAGGGTGCAAGAGAAATTTTATCAAGTTGTATGGAAAAGAATATAAACTTATTATATCCAAAAGACTTGCACTTAAATAAACCTCACTATGCGGCACTTCTTGGCATGGCTGAGTATGTATTAAATAATAGACAAGAAGAAGGCAACAAAAGTTTTATTTCAAGACTTATAGAAAAGATTATTAAAAGGTAAGGAGAAAAATTATGTATAGTAATATGAATGTAGGCCCAGTTGCAAACATCAAGGTTATAGGTGTTGGCGGAGGAGGAAACAATGCTGTCAATAGAATGATTGACGCCAATATCACAAGTGCACAGTTTATTGCAATCAACACAGACAAACAAGCACTACTTTTATCAAAAGCAGATCATAGACTTCAAATTGGTGAAAAACTCACTCGTGGCCTTGGTGCTGGTGCTGACCCAGATGTAGGTCAAAAGGCAGCAGAAGAAAGTAAAAGCAGTATAAGTGAAATTTTAAAAGATTGCGATTTAGTCTTTATTACAGCAGGTATGGGCGGCGGAACTGGTACAGGTGCGGCTCCAGTTGTTGCACAGATAGCAAAGGAAATGGGTATACTTACTATTGCAGTTGTCACTAAACCTTTTGGTTTTGAAGGTAAAAAGCGCCAAGAAAATGCAGAAAAAGGTCTTGAAAATTTAAGAAAATATGTTGACACTTTGGTCATAATTCCAAACAATAAATTACTTGAAATCGTTCCTCAAAAAACACCAATAATTGAAGCATTTTTGTATGCTGATGATGTTTTAAGACAAGGTATTCAAGGTATAAGCGATTTGATTGTAACTCCAAGTTTAATCAATCTTGACTTTGCTGACGTTAGGTCTATCATGAAAAACACTGGACTTGCACATATGGGTATTGGTCATGCAAAAGGTGAAAATAAAACTATAGAAGCAGTGCGTCAAGCAGTTTCATCTCCACTTCTTGAAACAACCATTGAGGGTGCCACAGGTGTTATACTTAATGTTAAAGGTGGACTTGATTTACCACTTGATGAAGTTTATGAGGCAGCCAACCTTGTTCGTGAAGTTGTTGACCCATCATGTAATATCATCTTCGGCGCGGGAATTGATGAGGGTATGAATGACGAAGTTGAGATAACAATTATTGCAACAGGCTTCCAAAACAAACTTACTGGACAAGAAAAAGATTTGTCCAAAGTGAAAAAGGATGTAGAAGCAGCAAACAACTTCGCAGAACATAGTAGATATGAAGGCTTTCCAACAACAAAACGACTTTTCCCACGTGAAGAAGAACAACCAAAACCACAACCTCAGCATGTTGAACCACCAAAAGCAGAATTTAGGAAAAATGCTGACGGAACAGAATCTTCAAGACTTCATGTCGATGATGCATATGTTCCACCATTCCTAAGAAAATATAGAGATAATAAATAAGATAATCTTACCTCTTGCTAGTCAAGAGGTTTTTTATCTTCTCACACTTATGCAAAGTTTCGAATACTATAATCTAGTGAGGAGGATAAATGAAAAAGTTAAGTATTCTTATGATGGCTTTACTTATGGTAGTTACTGCAACACTTTATGGTTGTGGAGATACAACTACTGACAATTACGTCACAATACGTGTAAACGAAGTCACTCATAGTATTTTCTATGCACCACTTTATGTTGCAATAAATAATGGCTTTTTTGAGCAAGAAGGGCTAAAAATTGAACTATCAAACGGCGGTGGAGCAGATAGATCTATGACAGCAATACTTTCAGGAGATGCAGACATTGGGCTTATGGGACCAGAGGCAGCAATATATGTTACTGAAGGCGGAGCACAAGATAGACCAGTGGTATTTGGACAATTAACAAAACGTGATGGGTCATTTATAGTGTCAAAGACAGCAATAGAAGATTTTACGGTAGCAGATCTTGTAGGTAAAGAAATAATTGGTGGTCGAAAAGGTGGCGTACCTGCTATGACTCTTGAATATGTAATCAAAGAAGCGGGTTATACAATTGGCACAGGTGCAGATCAAGTTAATCTTAGAACAGATGTTGCATTTGACCTTACAGCCAGCGTGTTTGATTCAACTGACGCAGATTTTTGTACACTTTTTGAGCCAACAGCAAGTGAACTTTGTGCAGAGAGAGGTTATCATATAGTTGCATCAGTGGGCGAAGTTAGCGGAGAAGTTCCATATACTGCCTTTATGGCACGAAGGGGATATATAGATGAAAATCCACTTACAGTTGAAAGATTCTTGCGTGCAGTTTACCGTGGTTATAGATTTTTACTTACTGCCGATGTAAACGAAATAGCGGAAAGTTTAAAACCATCTTTTGAAGGTGTGTCAGATGCCAGCATTATAACTTCTATTCAAAGTTATATTGATTGTGATGCATGGGTTCAAAGTCCTGCAATGACAGAAGCGGCTTTTGATAGATTGCAAGATATAATGATTTCTGCTGGAGAACTTGATGAAAAAGTAGAGTTTTCAAGTGTGGTTGATAATACCATAGCAAATAGAGTTTATCAGTATTTTGCATAAAACTTAGATAATTAAATTAAAAAATACTCGTAAATAGTTTCTTTGCGAGTATTTTTAGTGTATAATATAAATAAACTAGATAATATGAAAATTATATGACATACTTTTATAAGCATTGAGCATTGGATGAAAGGCGACTATAAAAATTATACTATAGGAGCGGTTAATATTAGTATGGGGAAAGCACAGAAAAAAATTGTATACTATATTGCTTATGTCATTGTAGCGGTTATATTTTTAATGCACATTGGCTTTTGTTTTGGTTCAATAAATTTTTCAGAACCAACACAAGCAACATGGTCGATTCCAACAACTATGCCAAGTGGTATGAGATGTAGTGGGTCAACGTACTATGCATCCACACCACAGGAGTTTTTGTATGCAATAAGCGAGAATTCAACTGTAACAATAGAACTTGTTGATAACATAGATTTTAGCGGCAATATATATCCAAC
>CALWDZ010000013.1 GCA_944376845.1 uncultured Clostridia bacterium
TGACGGCTGACGAAGAGTCTCATCCTCTTAGAGACCCTTCCTCTCCGTCAAAGCGGGCAGTGGTCAGGGTGACATAAGGTTGAGATTCTTCGCTGACGCTCAGAATGACATTATGCCTGAATACCAGAGTTGTATAATTCGGCGTAAAAGCCATTTTTTGCAAGTAGTTGTTCATGCGTTCCCTGTTCAACTATGTTTCCGTCACGCATAACAAGTATTTGGTCTGCATTTTGAATTGTAGATAAGCGGTGTGCTATAACAAAACTTGTTCTGCCTTCAGTCAGTTTATCCATTGCCTTTTGAATTTGAATTTCTGTACGTGTATCTACGCTTGATGTTGCCTCATCAAGTATGAGCATTGGTGCATTATTGACCATTGCACGAGCAATTGTTAAAAGTTGTCTTTGGCCTTGGCTTATATTTGCCGTTTCGTCTAGCATCATATCATAACCACCAGGAAGTG
Source organism: uncultured Clostridia bacterium (assembly GCA_944376845.1). Taxonomy (GTDB): domain Bacteria; phylum Bacillota; class Clostridia; order Christensenellales; family UBA1242; genus UBA5893. The sequence continues at coordinate 464 of CALWDZ010000013.1, forward strand.
ACCGTATGAAGTGGTCAATGTGTGCAAAACTGCATGCTTTTTCTATCTCTTCATTGGTTTTATCTTCGGAGCCATAGGCAATATTTTCTCTAATTGTGCCATCAAATATCCATGTATCTTGAAGCACCATTCCAAATAATTCTCTTACATCTTCACGCTTCATATCGTAAATTGACACACCGTCTATGGTTATATCTCCGCTGTTTATATCATAAAAACGCATTAAAAGGTTTACCATGGTTGTTTTACCTGCACCAGTTGGGCCCACAATTGCAACTTTTTGTCCTGGCAAGATTTTGGCACTGAAATTGTGAATGATTTCCTTACCCTCTTCATATCCAAAGCAAACATTTTTGAACTCAACAAGCCCTTTTACATCTGTTATTTTGGCTGTCTTTTCATTTTCCTCTGCTTGTTCTGGTTCGTCCAAAAATTCAAAAACCCTTTCACTAGCAGCAACAGCGCTTTGAACAGTACCGCTAATTTGTGCAAGCGAACCTATTTGCTGATTGAATATTCGCATATATTCAATAAATGCAACAATGGTAATTGCAAATATTGGTGTTTCAATAGAGATTATTCCTCCAACAACGCATACAAGCACATACACAATATTGGTAATAAAATTCATTACTGGATATAGTATTCCTGAAAAGAACTGAGATTTAAAACCAGATGAATACAAAACTTTATTGACTTTTTCAAAGTCATTTTGTGCTTTTTGTTCGGCATTAAATGTTTTTACAATGTTGTGTGCTGAATAGTTTTCTTCAATTATACCATTTAGTTCACCCAATGAATTTTGTTGTCGTACAAAGTATTTTTGAGAAAACTTTACAATCAAAAGTACAATAACAATACTTACTGGAGTCGATGCCAAGGTTATAAGTGTTAATTGCCATGAGTTGACAAACATCATAACAAGTGCACCAATAACCATAGTAACACAAGTTATTATGCTTGAAAGATTTGAGTTTAGTGACTGACCAATGGTGTCAACATCATTTGTTACACGGCTTAAGATATCTCCATAGGTTTGACTATCAAAGTATTTAAGTGGCAACCTATTTATTTTTTCAGAAATTTGAGTACGCATATTTTTTGTAACTTTGGCACTGATTTTTGCCATTATTATACCTTGCAAATACTCAAATAATGCACTTGAAATGCACATTGCAATTAACCAAATTGCAACAGTCATAACACGCTGTAAATCAATACTTATATTGAGTTCAACTGCGGTAAAAATTTCTTCACTTATTATCTTCATTACATTTGGAAGTGCAAGTGCGAGCACTGTACCAAGTATCGCAAATAACAAGCCAAAAATTATAGAAACATAATGTGGCTTGAGCGAAAGAATAAGCCTTTTGAAACTCTTTTTAAAGTTCTTTGCTTTATCCGCTGATTTCTTATTTGGTCCCATCGATTGCCTCCTTTCCAAGTTGTGACTCTGCTATTTCACGATACACTTCGCAAGTTTTCAATAACTCGTCGTGAGTTCCCATACCGACCATTTTACCTTCATTTAAAACGACAATCTTATCGGCATCAAGTATGGTACCTACACGCTGTGCAACTATTATTTTGGTTGCATCTTTTGTATATTTTTTAAGTGCTTTTCGAAGTGTCTTATCTGTTTTGTAATCAAGTGCTGAGAAACTATCGTCAAAGATATATATTTCCGGTTGTTTTACTATTGCACGTGCAATAGATAGTCTTTGTCTTTGTCCACCAGAAACGTTTGTTCCGCCCTGCGCTATAGGATGGTCAAGTCCACCATCAAGTTTTTTGACAAAGTTAGATTGACTAATTTTAAGTGCCTCTATAAGTTTTTCTTCACTTGCATTTTCATCGCCATAGCAAAGGTTTGACCTTATTGTTCCACTAAAAAGGTATCCCTTTTGTGGCACATAACCTATTTTGTCATTAAGTTCACTTAGTTTATATTGTTTTATATCCACACCATCAACCAAAATTTCACCTTCTGAAGCGTCAAAAAATCTTGGTATAAGGTTAATGAGTGTACTCTTTCCGCTTCCCGTTGAACCAATAAATGCTATTGTTTCACCTTTGTTCACCTTAAAGGATATATCTTCAAGCACATATTCTTCTGCATCTGGATATTTAAAGAATACATTTTTAAACTCAACACTGCCTTCGTTTTCAGTTTTAACACCTTCACCATCGTGAATTTTAGTTGTGGTTGATAAAATTTCGTTTATTCTTCGACCAGAAACAACACCACGTGGCACCATAACAAACATCATTGAAATGAACATAAAACTCATAAGTATGTTCATTGCATATGAAACAAATGTTACCATTGTGGAATATTCAAGTGAACCACCATTGATAAGATAAGCACCAAGGACATAAATTGCAACACTAAGTCCATTCATTATTATGTTCATTCCTGGTGACAAAAGAGCCATAAGTCTATTTACAAAAAGATTGGTTTTTGTTAAATCTTCATTGACTGTTTCGAATTTTTGCTCTTGTTCTTTTTCTGCGTTATATGCCCTTACTACTCTAATACCCGTTAAATTTTCACGAGTGACATTATTTATTTTATCGGTTTTCTTTTGAATGCTGGTAAATTTTGGTACACCAAATATAAACAAAAGTATAATAAGTACGAGTAGCAAAAGTACTGATATAACTGTTGTCCAAGTAAGTTCCATACTGCTTCCAACAATTTTGGCGATGGAAAATCCAGCCATAACTGGAGCCATAATTGCCATACGAAGTGTCATAAAAACAGTTTGCTCTACTTGGCGAATATCATTTGTTGAACGAGTAATCAAACTTGCGGTTGAAAACTTGTTCATCTCTTCCATAGAAAATGAGTTTACTTTTGAAAAGACTTTGCTTCTAAGTGTTCTTGAAAAACTTGTTGAAATTTTTGATGCCAAAAAAGCAATGACAATAACGCACAGACATATGCCCACTGCCATTAAAATCATCTTTATTCCAAGGTCCCACAGCATTTCGCTAGTAAGTGACGCACCTTCTGCGTGTCCTTGAATCAGTGCAACAATTTCACCCATTGATTCAATAAGCCTAATGTTTAGCCATACTTGACCAACAACAAATGCGACCACTACAAGTGATAATAAATAATCATACCATTTTAAATATTTAAGTAATTTTAGCACAGCAATTTTCTCCTATATTATGTCAATGTATGACACAGTGTCAATGAATATTATATGAATGAATATTTTCTTTGTCAACAACTTTTTTAAACATTTTTAAGGTTTTTAAAAATTTGAAATTTTACAATTTTTATAGCACAAATTGAGTAATTTTTCTCACATTAAATATTGTGTCAGAATTGAAAAAAAATACATATGATAACAATATGGAATATAAGATTTGTGTTTATGCTATCGCAAAAAATGAAATTAAATTTGTTGATAGGTTTTTTAACTCTGTAAAAGAAGCCGACTATGTCTGCGTTCTTGATACTGGTAGCACTGACGGGACTTTTGAAAGATTTAAAGAATTGGGTGTAATTACAAAACAAAAAAAATATAAACACTTTAGATTTGATGTGGCACGCAATGACAGTATGGCACTTATACCAAAAGATGCTGATATTTGTGTCTGTGTTGACATTGATGAATATTTTGAAAGTGGTTGGAGCAAAATTTTAAAAGAAAATTGGCATGAAGGTGTGGGCCGTGCAAAATATCGCTACACTTGGAATTTTAATCCAGACGGAAGCGAAGGTATAGTTTTTATGTCGGATAAAATTCATAAAAATGGTGCCTATAAGTGGAAATACCCTGTACATGAGATTTTAGTGCCTTGCGATGACAGACAATTTGAATTTATAAACTTACCAAACATTCAACTCAATCACAAAGCAGATGATGCGAAATCTAGGTCAAATTATTTGCCACTACTCAAACTTTCTGTAAAAGAAAATCCACTTGATGACAGAAATGTGCATTATCTTGGAAGAGAATTTATGTTTCATGGCGAATATGAAAATGCAATCAAGATGCTCAAATACCACCTAAGTTTACCAACAGCAACATGGGCTGATGAAAGATGTGCAAGTATGCGATATATTGCAAGATGCTATGGATATTTAGGCGACGAAAAAAATCAAGAAGAATATCTTAAATATGCAATATTAGAAGCACCTCACACAAGAGAGCCTTATCTGGAATTAGGAATACTATATTTTAATCAAAAAAAATATCTTGATTGTGCTATAACTCTTGAAGATATGTTAAAAATCAAAGAGCGGTATTTAAACTATATCTCCGCGCCAGAATGCTGGACTAGTATGCCATATGATTATCTTTCAATTTGCTACTATAATTTAGGCGACTATAATAAAGCCACCACGGCACTAGTAAATGCAATTGAACTAAGTGATGAAAAAAGATTGAAAGAAAACTTAAAATATATTTTAAATTTAAAAAATTCGAAAAAATTTATAGTACCCGATTTTATTAAGCAAATTTAAAAGTATACTTTGACATATTGATTTATTTTTTATAAAATAAATTTATGAAAAATAAAAGAAATAAAAAGAAAAAAACAAAAAAATTTAATTATTTTAACTTAATTTATGCAATTTTAACAATAATTCTTATTGTGCTTGGCTTCATTAACATTGCATATTTTTCATATGATTTAATTGATAATTTTGTAATACAAATTATTGCGCATTCAATAATATCACTGTATATAATCTTGGCACTTGTCCAAATGCTTATGCAAACACATATAAAAGAATACAGAATAATGGCTTATTTAACTACACTTTCTACACTAATTACGCTTAATTCAAGATTTTTTATTTCACATAGTAGTTGGATTTTTACTTTATTTATTGTTTCTACACTTATAATTTGTTTTAATTTAATTGTATATTTCCTTAAAAAACAAAAATATTATTCTACAAAATTAGTAAACACATTTTTATAATATCATTTATATCAATACTTAAAAATCTTGTCCAAAAATTTGGCAAAAGATTGGAATTATATTTATTTGTTTTATATTTAGTTATTGTTTTTCAATGTTTGGTTTAAGTGTTATAAACACATCACTTAGTACAGAGCCCGAAACATATAGTTATGAAGTTGTAGAAAAGGATATTCAATCTGGTGCAAGGCAAATAACGCGTTATATCTTGACAGTTGAAATAAACGGAAAGAAAATAGACATCGATGTTTCAAACGATGTCTACTATGAAAAAGAAATTGGAGATGAAATACTTGTAGATTATAACCAAGGTGCACTTGGCTTCGCATATTATGAGTTTTCGCAAGAAAACTATAACTAATCTTCTTTTTTAGGTGTGTACTTTGTATTATACCCTTCATTTGTTTGTGGGCGTAAAGCATTTGGATAAATCATATCAGTTTTTATATCATTGACTATTTCTTGAATTTTATTTAGCACAACATAAGGTTGTTTTATATCCATAATAAAGGCTGTACTTTGTTTGCATTTAATGTAGATATCGCCTACTTTAAACATATTATCTACAATTCCAACTTTAACATTTACACTTTCAACTTCGGTATAATATATATTTTTAATATCAACAATGAGACCACTTTTAATTATAATACGTTTACTTGTAAGAACATACTCAATATTTTTGTACTGTGCCCAAGCGGTCAATGTATTTGCAAGCCAGAACCAAAATGGCATTAAATGCAATAAAAAGAAAATCACAATAAAAATTATTGCAAAAGTAGGAATATGAGAAAATATATCGTTGGCAACCATCATATAAATCATAAAACCATCAAAAAATATCCACAATAGTGCAAAAGGCAACATATGTAAAATTTGCGAAACTATGAAGGCATTTTTGTTTGGTTTTGTTCTTAACAAGATTTCTTCATCTTTGCCTATAAGTGTATCAATGGAATATGTGTTTGGTTTATCTTGATTAAAATTCTTTTCATTATACTTTGCCACTATTCACCTCTCTTAATTTAAGTATGACATAAATATAAAGTTATGACAAGAAAATTTTACAAATAAAAATACCCGCGATTTGCAGGTATTTTTATAGTCATTAATTTTCTGATTTATAATAACTTCCGCTATGTTGAGTTGCTGGAAATCTTTGACCTTTTTCAAGGTAAACACTTCCACCACATCTACCGTTATCATCATAGCAAGCATAGTTTCCGCTTTCTGGTGCTTCTTCACCAGGTCTCCATGTTTTAACGTCCATTTTTTACCTCCGAAATTATTGTGAGTAAAAAACATGGTAATATGCACAAAAAAAATGCAATTTCTTGCATTTTTTAAGAGTTTATTGGACTTTTTTGTGTATTTTTTTGTTCATCTATAACAGATTTTATTTCCTTATATCTATCATAAATATTGCTAATATTTGCAAATCTAAAATACATACCGTTGTTTGCAATTGGACTTGCCATACTCCCAAACACAATAGTGCCAGTGCCTTTTCTTAAAATTTTATCAAGAAGTGTTACATTTACAGTTATGGCGCCAACCATATTCATATCTAGACTTTTAAAATCCACACCAAAGATACCACGGCGAATGACAATGCGTTTATTGGTGTATGCATAAAATGTATTTTTGTATGAAAGTGCAAGAAATAGCCACATAAAAAGCAAAAAAACTACCCAAATTGCCACCGAAATTACTAAACCCACCCACCATAAATCTGTGCTTTCCGCATCAGTAAGTTCAATACCAACAAAGATGATTGCTAGCCACAGAAAAAGAAAAAGTGATGCCAAGAAAGACGATAAATACATCTTTAATTTATTAGGTTTAAAAATTTTTTGGATATATTCATCACTATCAAGTATTTGTTCAAAAGGACTATTTAATTCCATAATAACTCCTATTATATGTATTATACCATATAGGGTTTGTTAATACAAATTATTATTGCATTGTTCTTCTGAGTCCTTTTATTTCAATGAAAAGTTATAAAAAAAATGAGAAAAATCTCATTTTTTTTTAATTTATTAAGCATTTTGTGCATCAGCCTGTGCATCGGCATGAACATCAACTTCAACAGGGAAAAGTTCACGATACTGTTTAAGTCCTGTTCCTGCTGGGATGAGTTTACCAATGATAACGTTTTCTTTAAGTCCTTGCAAATGGTCAACTTTCCCTTTAAGTGCAGCATCTGTAAGAACTCTTGATGTCTGCTCAAATGATGCGGCTGAAAGGAAACTATCAGTTGCAAGTGATGCCTTTGTAAGACCTAAAAGTATACGTTTTGCTGTTGCTGGAATTCCGCCATTACGAAGAACCCTTTCATTTTCGTCTTCATATGTGAACACATCTACTACTTCGCCTGGAAGAAGTGTTGTGTCTCCAGCGTTTTCTATTTTAACTTTCTTTAACATCTGCCTGATTATAACTTCTATGTGCTTATCGTTGATAGAAACATCTTGTGCACGATAAACTGAAATGACTTCACTTAGAAGATAATCTTGCAAGCCTTTAAGACCTTTTATTCTAAGCAAATCTGCTGGATTTATTGAACCTTCAGAAAGTTGTGTCCCTGCGAATATCTTATCGCCTGTTTTAACTTTTAAATAAACAGGTTTTTTGATTTCGTAAACTGCTTCTTCTTCTGGATTCTTAACGGTAATTGTGAAAAGTCTTGGTTCCTCTTTGACGGTTACTGTGCCTGCTATTTCACTAAGTTTTGCTTCACCTTTTGGCCTACGTGCTTCAAAAATTTCTTCAACACGTGGCAAACCTTTTGTAATATCAGCAGCAACTGCAGCACCACCAGTGTGGAAAGTACGCATTGTAAGCTGTGTTCCTGGTTCACCGATTGACTGCGCAGCAATGATACCTACTGCTTCACCAATGGTTACTTCATCAAGACCTGCCATATTTCGTCCATAACATTTTGCACAAACCCCATGGCGAGAACGACATGTAAGAAGTGTTCTTATATTTACTTGTTCTATTCCTGCGTCCTCAATGGCTTTAGCCTGTGCTTTTGAAATCATAGTATTTGCTTTAACTATTACTTCGCCAGTTTTTGGGTCAACAACATCATCTACGGCGAATCTACCAGCAATTCTATCTGCAAGTGTTTCAAGCACTGTCTTATCTTTAACCAAAGCGGTTACTATCGAACCCTTTACCTTTTCGCCTAAACTCTCAAAACAATCTTCTTCTGTTACAACAACATCTTGGCTGATATCAACAAGTCTACGAGTAAGATATCCAGAGTCCGCTGTTTTTAGTGCTATATCCGCAAGACCTTTACGTCCACCACGAGAAGACAAGAAGTATTCAAGTGGAGTAAGTCCGCCACGGAAAGATGATTTAACAGGAATATCAACTTTTTGACCTGATGCATTTGCCATAATACCACGCATTCCACAAATACCATTTAACTGGACATTGTTACCACGGGCACCAGAAATAACCATCATTTTAAGTGGGTTATAGTCATCCAAGTGGTCAATTACCGCTTGCTGAACTTTGTTCGTTGCATCAAACCAAATATTGATATTTGCAGTTAGTTTTTCATCCAAAGTTACAAGTCCCATTGCAAGCAAATTTTCATTTTCAAGCACTTTCTTTTGTGCTTCTTCCAAAATTTCCTTTTTCTTTGGTGGCTCTTCCATATCGTAAACATTGATTGTAAGTGATGCAATTGTTGAATATTTATATCCAAGTTCTTTAAAGCGGTCTATCATTTTTGAACACTCTGTTGTTCCAAGTTTTTCAAAGCATGCAACTGTAATCTTTTTAAGGTCGCCTTTCATAACTGGATAGTTAATTTCAAGTTCGCACATATCTTCTGGTTTTTCACGCTTTGTGAATCCTAAGTTTTGTGGTACTGCACGATTGAAAATAATTCTTCCAACAGTGGTTTTAATACGTTTTGAATATGTTTTTCCTTCAACTACGGCAGTTTTACGAACTTCAATTTCTGCTTGAATATCTAGTACATTTGTTTGATATGCTATTATTGCTTCATCTTCGCTAGCATAAACACTACCCTCACCTTTGACACCTTTTTTGGACTGTGTCAAATAGTAACAACCAATGACAATATCAAGTCCTGGTGTAACAATAGGTGCACCATCACTAAGTTTTAATATGTTGTTTGAAGCAAGCATAAGTGTACGTGCTTCTGTTCTTGCATCGATGGAAAGAGGAACATGGACAGGCATTTGGTCACCGTCGAAGTCGGCGTTAAATCCTGTACAAACAGATGGGTGAAGTCTTATCGCTCTACCTTCAACTAAAACAGGTTCAAATGCTTGAATACTTAATCTGTGTAGTGAAGGAGCACGGTTTAAAAGTACTGGATGGTCTTTTATAACTTCACTAAGAACATCCCAAACAACTGGTTTTTCACGTTCTATTAAACGTTTTGCGCTCTTTATATTGTTTGATTGATTCATTTCAACCAATCTTTTGATTATAAATGGTTTAAAAAGTTCAAGTGCCATTTCTTTTGGAAGTCCGCACTGATACATTTTTAAATCTGGGCCTACGGCAATAACAGAACGTCCTGAATAGTCAACACGTTTACCAAGAAGATTTTGCCTAAAACGTCCTTGTTTTCCTGTTAGTATTGCTGTAAGTGATTTTAAATCTTTTTGTTTTGCACCCTGAACAGCCTTACCATGTTTACCATTATCTATAAGTGCATCAACTGCTTCTTGAAGCATACGCTTTTCATTTCTGATAATAACATCAGGAGCACCAAGTTCCATAAGTTTTTTAAGACGATTGTTTCTGTTTATTACACGTCTATAAAGGTCATTTAAGTCACTTGTAGCAAATCTACCACCATCAAGTTGAACCATAGGTCTAAGGTCTGGTGGAAGTACTGGAAGAACTTCAAGAACCATCCACTCAGGCTTATTTCCACTCTTTAAAAATGCTTCAACTATATCAAGTTTTTTGATTGCTTTTATACGTTTTTGACCCTTTGCTGTTTTAAGGGTTTCTTTAAGTTCTTTACTTTCTTTTTCAAGGTCAACTTGAGAAAGGAGTGTTCTGATTGCTTCACCACCCATACCAGCCACAAAACTACCAGGGCCAAATGTCTCCTGTGCTTCACGATATTCTCTATCGGAAATTATCTGTTTGTATGTGAAGTTGGTGTTCTTTGGGTCAATAACAATCCAATTTACATAGTAGACAACTTGTTCAAGTGCTTTTGGAGTGATGTCCAAAATGGTACCAATCCTAGATGGTACACTTCTAAAAAACCAAATGTGTGTAACAGGTGCAGCAAGTTCAATATGTCCCATACGCTCACGACGTACCTTAGAGCGTGTGACTTCAACTCCACACTTATCACATATAACACCTTTGTATCTTATACGTTTGTACTTTCCACAATGGCATTCCCAGTCCTTTCTTGGTCCAAAAATCTTTTCACAAAAAAGTCCATCTTTTTCTGGTTTTTGTGTTCTGTAATTGATTGTTTCTGGCTTGGTTACTTCGCCATGTGACCATTCACGAATTTTTTCAGGCGAAGCAATGCCTATTTTTATGGAATCAAAATTGTTAAGTTCAAACATCAGTTTTTCTCCTATATTTTTTTACTCATCAAAGTCATCAAAATCATCAAACATATTGTCTACATCTATGCCATTTTTAAGGTCATCTTCTGTAATTACATCTCCACTTTCTTCTGGTTTTTCATCACCAAAATCAAGGGTTATATCTCTAAGTTCTTTTTCAACTTCATGACTTAAACTTGGTGTGTCATCATCATTTGAAAGTTCTTGAATTGAAACTTCTTTATTGTCTTCTGTCAAAATCTTGACATCAAGTCCAAGTGCTTGAAGTTCCTTAACCAAGACTTTGAAACTCTCTGGAATTCCTGGTTCTGCGATTGGTTGGCCCTTGACTATTGCCTCATAAGTTTTTGTTCTACCGACAATATCGTCAGACTTAACAGTAAGAATTTCTTGAAGGATGCTTGATGCACCATATGCTTCAAGTGCCCAAACTTCCATTTCACCAAATCTCTGTCCACCCATCATCGCTTTACCACCAAGTGGCTGCTGTGTAACAAGTGAGTAAGGTCCTGTACTTCTTGCATGCATCTTGCTGTCTACCATGTGGTCAAGTTTTAACATATATTTGTAACCAACTGTGGCTTTATGGTCAAATGGTTCACCAGTTCTACCGTCGTAAAGTTGGATTTTACCATCACTTGGGAAATTGTTTGCAATAAGTAGTTCACGAATTTGGTCCGCATCTGCACCATCAAATACTGGTGTAGCAACTTTCCAGCCAAGTGTTCCAGCAACAAGTCCAAGATGGACTTCTAGCACCTGACCGACATTCATACGAGATGGAATACCTAGTGGGTTTAACACAATATCAAGTGGCTGACCATTTGCCATAAATGGCATATCTGCTTCTGGAAGCACTCTGGATACAACACCTTTATTTCCGTGACGACCAGACATCTTATCACCAACTGAGAGTTTTCTTCTTTGTGCTACATAAACTTTGACAAGCATATTTACGCCTGGGTCAAGTTCATCTTTATTTTTTCTTGAAAATACTTCAACATTAACGACAACACCGCCACGACCATGTTTAACGCGGAGTGAAGTATCACGGACTTCGCGGGCTTTATCGCCAAATATTGCACGAAGAAGCCTTTCTTCTGGTGTGAGTTCGGTTTCGCCTTTTGGTGTAACTTTACCAACCAATATATCCCCAGGACGAACTTCTGTTCCTACGCGAACAATACCATTTTCATCAAGATTTTTAAGGGCATCTTCACTTAGGTTTGGAATATCACGAGTAATTTCTTCATCGCCAAGTTTTGTTGCTCTACATGGCATTTCTTCAACTTTAAGTGTTATAGATGTATAAACATCTTCTTTTACAATTCGTTCACTAATAAGTATAGCATCCTCAAAGTTGTATCCCTCCCAGTTCATATATCCAACAAGGACATTTTTTCCAAGGGCAAGTTCACCATTTTGAGTTGCGTGTCCATCTGCTAAGAGGTCACCTTTTTTAACTTTTTGACCTTTTTTGCAATTTGGTTTTTGATTGTTACAAGTATCTGCATTGGTTTTTTGGAATTTTATAAGTTTATATTCATCAATTCCACCCTCATCTGCACGAACTTTAATTACATCAGCGCTGACATAATCAACTACACCATCACGCTTTGCTACAATCATATCTCCACAGTCTTTTGCAACTGGACGTTCCATACCTGTTCCAACAATAGGCGCTTCAGGTCTAAGAATTGGAACTGCCTGACGTTGCATGTTGGAACCCATAAGTGCACGGGCAGAGTCATCGTTTCCAAGGAATGGAATAAGTGCGGTTGCCGCTGAAATAAATTGTCTTGGAGAAACATCCATAAGGTCAACCATAGACTTTGGAACTTCTACAATTGCATCTTTGTGTCTACAAAGAACACGGTCATTTATAAATCTTTGCTCTTCATCTAGTGGTTCAACCGCTTCTGCAATGTAGCAGTTATCTTCAACATCTGCCATGTAATATTCATAAGATTTTTCTACTTTACCTGTGGCTTTATCAACTTTCCTATAAGGTGTTTCCATAAAACCATATTCATTTATCTTACAATATGAAGCCATGGTGTTGATAAGACCAATACTTTGACCTTCTGGGGTTTCAATAGCACAAATTCTACCATAGTGTGTGTAGTGAATATCACGAACTTCAGCGCTTGCTCTTTCTTTTTTAACACCGCCAGGGCCAACTGCTGAGAATTTACGTTTTTGAGTAAGTCCACTTAGTGAATTTATTTGATCCATAAGTTGACTTAATTGTGATTGTGCAATGAAATCTTTTAATGCCTTATTTACTGGACGTGGGTTGACAATTTGAGATGGTGTAATCTCGCTAAGTTCTTTACCTTGAAGTGTTTCCTTTATATTTGCTCCGAGTTTTTTAACACCAGCACGAAAGGCATTTCCAACAAGTTCACCAACTGTTGCGACACGTTTGTTGGACAAGTGGTCAATGTTATCAATTTCGCCAATACCTTCAATTAAGTCAAGATAATAACTTATTGTAGCCAAAATATCATCCATTGTAAGCGTTGTAATCATTAAGTCTTTTGCGTTTGCCTTTATTGCCTCAATACGCTTTTCTTTTGTTTTATTATCTTTGAGAATTTGAACAAGTTTTGGATAATATACTTCTTCTAATATTCCAAGTGCTTTTTCATCGCATGGGAAAATCTTTGAAAGTCTTACGCGGTTATTTCCTCTGATTAAGTGTTTTCTACCATTAAGTTCAACATAAACTTCATTTATACCACTATCTTGTATTCGCCTAGCGACTTCAGCACCTATCTTTTCGCCTTTTTTAACTACAACTTCATCATCTATGACAATGTTTTGAGCGCTTATTAAATTTGTTATTCTTGTTGCTAGTGATAGTTTTTTATTGATTTTGTATCTACCAACACGTGTAACATTGTAATATGCATCAGAGAAAAACAAGAGATTTATATAGTTTCTTGTACTTTCAGCATTTGGAACATCTGCTGGACGAGTTTTTCTAGCAAGTTCAATGAGTGCCTCTTCTTGTGTTGTCTGTGGTTCTTTTTCTATTATTTGTTTTACAAGTCTATGTCCACCGAAAAGATTTATAATTTCATCGTTGGTATAACCAAAACACTTTAAAAACAAACCAAGGGTGATTTTGTGTGAACGGTCAAGTACGACCTTTAGTGTTTCATTTGCACCCTGCTCTATTTCAAGCCACATACCATGGCTTGGATAAATTTGTCCACGAAGGGTGGAATTATCATTTTTTTCACGAGTGAAATACACACTTGGAGAACGAGTAACCTGACTTACAACAACCCTTTCAATTCCGTTAAAAATAAAAGAACCTTGGTCTGTCATAAGTGGTATATCGCCAAGATAGACCTCTTGGTCAATAGCCTCACCGCTATCTTCAACAACAAACCTTGCCTTTACTTTAAGTGGCAAAGAATATGAAAGTCCACGTCTACGACATTCTTTTATGTCATATTTTGGTTTTTCTGACATATCGGTATCAAGAAAATAAAGTTTCGCCTTGCCACTATAGTCAGTGATTGGCGACAACTCTTGAAGTATGTCATATATGCCATGTTCCAAAAATTCTTTGTATGGCTCCTTTTGAATATCCAAAAGATTTGGAAGTTGCGCTATCTCATCAAGTTTGGAAAAGGTATAACGTTCATTGTTTCCACATTTAATTTTTTTGAGTGTTGGCATATTGTGTTGCATATAAAAATTCTCCTTAACGTGTGTCTAGATATGAAAATAACAAGCAAAATCAACACAGAGTATCCCGTGCTTTATGCCTGTAAAATTCATAATATTTAGTTAGAATATCTCTACAACTATCACTATTCGAATAATATTCCTTAGGGAATTATATCTAAACAACCAATGTTTGTCAATAAAAAAACAAAAAAAATCAGCACCTTGGCTGATTTTTTTTTATTATGCGGTGTATTGTGTTATGTTAAGATCTATTGAAAAGTTTGCACTTGCTATTGCCACAGTTGCATCTTTTAAGTAAACATAATATACAAACTGAGCATTTCCATCTTCTTCAATTAAAGTGTCATACGAATTTGAAGCATCTGCTAAAACAGCAAAGTTTTCACTTCCGCCAAGTCCAAAAGTGTCGTCATCGATTGCGACTTCTACGCCTCCTGGATTTATTGTAGAAACTGTAATGATTAATTTCCATGCACTTGAAGTGTTGAGGTTGATGTCGGCATCCGCAGTATGCGTACCGTTGCCTTCTGGGAGGTTTGTACCAATGTTGTAAGATGTGTAAGTGTCAACCTGCTGTGTGTTTGCGTAACTAAGTTCTGTTACTGCACCATCTGAGTGTCCTTGGTGTTCATCAGTAACATACTCAGTTTGCATGGTTACTGTAACAAGTACATCTGTCATGTTATATGAAACCGTACCATTTACCGAATAAGAAACTGATGTTGCAGCATATACACCAAATGCCATGAGTGCCACCGACAAACAAAGTGATGCTACCGTTGCAAATAACTTAAATTTTCTTTTCATAATTTACTCCTTTTTTTAAATTAAAAAAACTAGCATTTTTTTAACAATGTTAGTATGTGACAAAAATAAATTTTTACACACTAAATTTTTTTGCTAGTTTTTTCTTTGTTTATATACTCATTTAAAGAAAGTATTTTCAGTTGCTCATCGATGACTTTTATGTCAGATTTAAATTTTAAATTTTGTTTCCAAAATTCATAATAGATTTTCTGACTTTTTGAATCAAGAATATTATACGATAGTTTAGCAAGATGCAATAAATCTTTTTGACTTTCTGTAGGATTGTCACCAAATCTCCAAACCTCATCAAAAGCATCTTCCCTTTCATCTTCAGGCACTTTTGGAAACATAACTATTCGGCATACAATTTCCATTTCACCAGTTTTGATTAACCTCTGCGCTTCCCTATCTTGCCAGTGCATTACACCATTCATCAACTTTTTTTCAACATACATAAAATTGATTTGTTCAATAAGTGCCAAGGACTGAAGAATAATCATTATTCCAAGCGGTAAACATACTAAGCAAATCATACCAGTTGAACTAGAAACCCAACGAAGTACATTCCTAAGCCAAACGGGCGTATTCAAATATTTACCAACAACAAAATCATCACGAATAAGTATGCTATCTGCGTTTGCATTTGAAGAGCCTTTTGTTCTAAAATACCTTGCACCCGTATGATCCATAAGAACTCCAACAATTTCATGGAAAACAACTCTATATGACCCTCCAGTGATGTCAGACATTTCCCGACGACCCTCTGGTTCTTCTAATGTTATCTCTACACTATCATCTACACTATCTAGTTCAATTTTTTCAAAAATATTATCTGCACTATCTTGGTATTGGTAAAATGCTATAATATCACCAACCCACAATGAATTTGTATCAGTTTTAGTTACAAAAACGCTATCGCCTACTCTAAAACCACTATTTCCCATTGAACCAGATAGTACTCTTACAACACTGAGTCCAAAAAAGGAAGGAACTTTATTGCTTTGATTTTGCGTAAAAATGACTAATGTTACAACAAGCGCAAGTAAAAGTATGGGAATTAAAAAGATATCCCCAATTTTCCCAGCAAGAGTATAGACTGTATTTTTTTTCTTTTTATTTGCCATCTTTTTTCTCTTTATTATCTACACTTTTTTGTTTATTTTGTGTTAGTGTTTTATCCTCTTGTTCTTTAAGTTTATCGATTGTTTTGTTTATATTTTCAAGTTTTTTACGTTTGATTTTTGGTTTTTTAGGTATAGGTCTAGGATTTCTATATTCAAAACAAGCAACATCTGTATATTTCTCTTTTTCAGAACGCTTTAAAGCCATATCCACTTGTTCTTTTTTCTTTTTACTTTCAAAACTATCTTTCCATACTTCATAATATTTAGATGGTTCTTTCATATTATAGAATTTAACGGCCTGAGTTGCTGTTTGATAAATATGTTTATCTTTTTTCTTTTTTGAATTTTCTAATTCACCCCATAGGAAATCAAAAACTTCATATTTATAATCTGGTGGCATGACATCATAGTAGAAAATTTTATCAACATCTCGCATCTCTATACCTATTTTCGCCTTTTTGCACTCTTTACTATCAAATGGCATTTCACGTGCAATAACTTTCTTTTCCAAAAGAATGTTATTGATTTGGTCTAATATGGACAAAAGTTCAATAAGTACAACAAAAGAAATTGGAGCAACAACAAGTGCAATCATACCTTCTGTCGAAGCACAAAAACTGACAAGTCCCGTAAGCCAAGAACCAGTTGGAACATATTTACCGGCAACCAAATCTTCTCTCACTGTTTCAGTTGAAGAATTTGCAGTGCCTTTTGTAATATAAAATACTGTGCCAGATGTATCAATCCTTATTTGCACAATTTGGTGAAAATACACCCTTATGTTTGACATATCACGAACATCATCTAAATCGTGTCTATCTTCTGGTACACTTACCTTTGATAAATTTGTTCCGGGAATAGTTTCGCCTACTTTTGTGTCTTTTACATTTTGATATAATGTTTGGTCAAAAATGACTTCATTATTTTCATCTTTTACAGGAATATAACTATTATCTTTGTATGTTTGATTTCCACTTGAATCTAAAACTGGTTCACCATCTTCATTAAACACAGGTTCTTTGCCTTTTGTGACTTGTGTTAAATTAAGTTTTGCAAGATTATCTGCTTGGTCTGAATAATTGTAAAAAGCGATTACATCTCCCACTTCATACATAGTGTTTTGTACTTTTAATACAACTACATCACCACTTACAAAATTTCGCTGTGCTTCTGGACAATATACCGACATAGAATTTGTAAGTACACGGACAAAAGTATAACCAAACATTGGAGTTATTACATTTTTGCTTTTTGCCACAAGCATAAAAAAACTGGACATAAATGAAATAATAATTACAGGATAAACTATTATGTCCACAATAAGTTCAAGTATATTAAAAAAACTTTTACTTTTTTTATTTTTTGTTTGTGCTTTAGTCATTTGTGTTTAGTATACATTATTTTATAGTTTTTTACAACAATTCTAAAAGATTATCTTTTTTGTTTAAAAAATTGCTTTAAAATTATATTACATTGTTCATTTGGCATAAAAGTTAGTTTTGTTTTATGATTAAATAATTTAGTTGAATCCATTATTTTTTCAATCAAATCATCGTTATCATTTAGATTTTTGGCCCCATAATAACAACATCTTATCCTGGCATTAAGTATTGCTCCAGCACACATAGGACATGGCTTTAATGTGACATAAATATCGCAATCATCAAGTCGCCAAGATTTAAGTTTATTGCAGGCACGCTTTATTGCAATTATCTCTGCATGCTTAGTTGCATCTTGACTTTTTTCACGCATATTATATCCTGTTGCAATTACTTTTCCGTCTTTTACTATAACAGCGCCTATTGGTACTTCTCCAAGGTGCTCCGCTTTTTTGGCACACATTAGTGCTTTATCCATAAAATTCATTATAATACGCCCCAAATAAAAGTTGATAATGTTGTGGCTATTCCCAAAAATAAATTTACATATAAAAATATGTTATCACGGAATGTTGGTTTATAGACATTTTTGTAACCAGTACGTAAAACTATTGAAAATATTTTATTATTCCCTACAGTTTTTAAATCAACATCAATGTCATCATCTTTTTCAACTTCTTCAGCCCCGCCAACGCCAGACATAAGTCTACGCCTTAGTTCTTCCTTGACGGCTTTATCTGCAACTTTTGCCATATTTTTTAACCTTGTATCTTTAAACATTGCCATAACAATAAGATACACAAGCCCTACAAGAATTAAAATGAATAAAAACATCATCATAATTGACAAAAATGCATTGCCACCAAACATATTGCCAATAAAAGAATTAAAAGCATCATAAATTGGCAAGTTATTAGCAGACGCATAGCCCATAAAGGCGCTTATTGCATTATTTGTAAAATGCATAATCATTGTTGGAAATATGCTATCAGTGAAAAATGCAACAAAACCAAAGAAAATTCCTATTATACTTGCAAAGAAAAACTGTTCAATGTTTAAATGCATAAGACCAAATAAAAAGCCTGAAAGTATAATCGCTTTTTTTGTGCCCATTTTTTTGTAACCGTTAAGTAGCATACCCCTGTGTGCAACTTCTTCACAAATTCCAGGCAAAACGGCGGTCACAAAAAGTTCCACAAACAAAAGCCACAATGGATAACTTGACACTACTGTGCCAGAAGATGAATTTTCATACCCAAGAAGTGAAAGTATTGCTGAAAAAAATGTAGCCACAAAAATTGTTATTAAATAAACTATGATGCCAGCAACAAATGATAAAAGTATGGTTTTTATTCCAATTTTATTAAAACCAAAGTCTTTTACTGTTTTTGACACTTTTTGTTTTTGAAGATAACTAAACAAAAAAAGTGGAAGGCTTAGCATAAGTCCGATTTGAATAACTCCGTTTAAGATATAACCCCAAACAGGTGGAATGCTGAATGTGGAAGATATTATCCTAATGGTTATAAACAAGCACATAATTAAAAAGTAAACTAAGTTTGTGTTAAAAATCTCTTTATCTCTATACATATTTTTTCCTTTTAAGTATGTTATGCAACAAAGCCTGAAATTAAATCAAAAATCCAAATAATTATAGCCCCAATTATGCCCACATATAAAAATGTATTTGGCGAACTTTCATTTTGGTTTAAATTTTCTTGTGAAATTGAATTTGATTTATTTTTATTTTTCAAAATTATTTTGAAAACAATCACAATACAAAGCACAGCCAAAATAGCAAGAGCAATTGCAAATAAGATATTAAATGTGCTAAGTGTAAATTCTGAAACTGCACCACTATGAACAGAAATATAATTTATGACAACAACAATGGCATTATTAAGAAAATGCAACAAAATTGGATAGATTATATTATTTGTTCTAAGCATCAAAAGTGCAAGCACTATTCCAACAAAAAATGGATAAACAGTTTGTTCTACACTTGAATGCACAAGCATAAAAAGCGTTGCTGAAAGAAAAACCGCTTTCATATTTCCATATTGCTTTAAACCATTAAATATTATACCACGAAAAACAAGTTCTTCGCAAATAGCGGGCAATACGGCTAGCAAAATCAAATTTAAAACCAAATAGCCAAAATTATCCATAGGAATTGGAAGTGCATATGAACCATTAAAACCAATCTTTGCTAGGACAGCATCAAAAAGGCTTACAAAGTTAGACATTCCAAATACACAAACAAGTGACAAAAATATTGTTACGAGAAGATATTTTATACTAAATTTTCTTTTAACACCTAAGGCAGTAATGTAATTTGTTCTAGAAACTTTATTTATTATTACAAATGTCAACACAAAAGCAATTGGGCTAACTAATGTTGCAAAAATAACGTATACTGTATTTTCTGTAATATTTTCCAAATCTGCGCCACATATGCTTGCGACAATATAAACCAAAAATATATAAACAAGCGAAATGACAAAAGGCATAAAAAATGCAAACAAAAAACCTTGCCCTGCATCATATTTGTCATAAGTTAATTTTTTTTCCATATCAAGTCTATTATACTAAACAAACAAAAAAGTGCAAGCAAAACTCACACTTTCTTTAAAGCACTGCATTCAAGTTCCAAAATTTCTCCACCGCGATTTACTTTTAGAGTTACATTTTGGTCTGGCTTTATTTTGTACATAGAGAGTCTAAAATCAAGTGAGTTTTTAATTTCTTGCCCATTAAATTCTAAAATTATATCGCCCTCTTTTATGCACGATGAAATATTTTCATCAACACTATACACATATGCCCCAACTTTTTCACCAACTTCAAACTTCTCAAACTTCGCCATTTCAACATCAACTGCAAATATACCAAGATAGCCTTGAGAATATTCACCATCGCTTGATAAATTTTCAACTACACTTTGTCCAATACTTATAGGAATTGCAAAACCAATACCTTCAGCATCGCTGGCTTTTAATGTGTTTATTCCAACCACTTCTCCGTTTGTTCTAAGCAGTGGTCCACCACTATTCCCCGGATTTATACTAGCATCATGCTGAATTAAGTTTTGCATATAAGTTGTGTATCCGCTAGAACTGGACACGCCCACCGTGCGATTTAATGCACTGACTATGCCTTTTGTAACGGTATTTCTAAAATCAAGTGAAAGTGGTGTACCAATAGCAATAACATCTTCACCAACGCCAAGTGCATCATCACTACACACAAGATAAGGCAAGTTCTTTTCTGACTTTATCACCGCTATGTCCATTGCACTATCACTATATAAAAGGCTTGCTCTAGTCGTGGTTTGGTCCGCCAAATAAACTGTTATAGAGTTTGCATTTTCAATTACGTGATGATTTGTAACAATATATCCGCCGTCACTTATTGCGACTCCGCTTCCAATACTATAACCTCCGCCAGTTACCGCCATAACACCAACAACTGCCCCTTTGATGTTTGAAATAACATCCGTAAGTGA
This sequence comes from uncultured Clostridia bacterium, assembly GCA_944376845.1. Classification (GTDB taxonomy): domain Bacteria; phylum Bacillota; class Clostridia; order Christensenellales; family UBA1242; genus UBA5893. Next base: position 21,525 of record CALWDZ010000013.1, read on the forward strand.
AGTTTGGTCATTTATTTGTATTTGCCTTGGTGTCATGTCGACATTGTCGTCATATGTATCTATGTTGGCATTAAAAACACATCCCGATAGTGTAAATATAAAAATAAAACACAAAAAAATAACTGCCTTTTTCATAATACTCCTTTTGGCAGTTATTTTTAGTTTAATTTAAAGATAGTACTCATATTGATGCTTGTTGTAGATATTTTTATGTCACGTCCCTCAACAATTCCCACAGATGAAAGGTATTTACATACAGATGTATATGCCAAACTTTGTGTATTATTGTGTCGTGAGATGTGCGAAAGCATTATTTGCTTGGTCCCAGTTTTTACTAAATACTCCACTGCTTTTGCACAATCTAGGTTTGAAAGATGTCCGTTTTTCCCAAGTATCCTTGCTTTTAGTTTCAAAGGATAATTTGGGTTTTTCTTTAACATCTCAACATCATGATTGCTCTCTAGATAAACCAATTCACTGCCACTAATTTTATTTAGAATTACATCGTTAGTATGTCCCAAATCTGTTATTATACTAATTTTTCTTGAAGCCTGCGACAAAATAAAGCCACTGCAATGCACTGCATCATGTGGCAAACAAACGGTATCTACTGTTAAATCTTTTATATTAAAAGGTAGGTCATCAAAACTATAAATTTGGCTAGCGGGGAGTTTTCTCATCTTTAAATATACAGCACCAACACCTTTTGAATGAACATAAACTTTGGTTTTATACTTGGTAGCAAAAATATCAAGACCTTTTATGTGGTCGCTATGCTCATGTGAAATTAAAATTGCATCAATATTTTTTGCTTCAACTCCTAGTACTCGTAAACGCTTGGTTACTTCAGTTGCACTAAGCCCAATGTCAACAAGTATTTTTGCTTGAGTGGTTTCAACATATGTACAATTTCCGTCGCTACCAGAAGAAAGGTTACAAATTCTCATTTTACGCCATAACCTTTAAAGTGAAATTGGCATGTATGCCTTCATAAAGCCTTACTTTGAGTTTATAATCACCCGTATATTTTATTGGTTCTTTGATTTCTATTTTACGTTTATCAACATTTAGTCCAATTTTTGCAAGTTCATCAGCAATTTCTTTTGCCGTAATTGAACCAAATATCTTGCCATTTTCTCCACTTTTTATTTTAAGTGTTATAACTTTGCCTTCAATTTTATCGGCAAGTGCTTTGGCCGCAAGACGCTCTTGTTCTTTATGATAATCTTTTGCTACCTTTTGGTTTAATGTGTCATTGAGATTAGAATTATTAGCAAGCACAGCATAGCCATTTTTTAAAAGAAAATTTTTTGCATAACCATCAGCAACATTTACAATATCGCCCTTTTTGCCTGTGCCTTTAACATCTTTTTGCAAAATTACTTTCATCATTTGCTCCTTTTATATATTATTTTAGTTTAACTATGTGCATTTAGTCAATACTTTTTAAGTAAAAGGAAAAAAATATGGATATAATTTGTAGAGAACGAACATGTGTATACAACAAAGGTTTTTCTTGTTCAAAAAGAAAAATTTTAATTGGCGACAAAATCAACTGCACAGATTACGAAAAAAAACCAGACCTAAAAGAATTGGAAGATACCTCACGTGAAGTTTTTGGCCCCACACCACCAAAGTATCATTCACATCGTGAATCTAAAAAGAGTTGCATACATTGTGAAGCAAAATGCTTGTTTAGAAATGAACAAACATGCGAAGCAAACGGAATAACAATAAACAAACTCAACGGCAAACCGCTTTGTGTTACTTATTTTAAGGAATAATAATTACTTCTTCTTCAAGTGAAATGCCCGCTTTTTCTTTTACTTCTTTTTTTATTTCATCAATAAGATTTTTTACATCTTGCGAAGTAGCATTATTTTTGTTTATTATAAAGTTAGCGTGAAGAGTGGAAACTTGTGCTCCACCGCACTTTTTCCCTTTAAGACCTAGGTCATCAATTATTTTACCAGCACTAACGCCATTAACTTTTTTAAAAATGCTACCGCTATTTGCAAACTCTAAAGGCTGAGAAATCTGCCTTTTTTTGAAATTTTGCATACATAGATTTTGAACATCTAAAATATTTTTTTTATTTAATTTTAGCCATACTTTTAATACAATAAAATTATTTTTTTTGAAATAAGAATTTCTGTATGAAAAATCTAAATTAGCAATATTTTTTGTTTTTATTTTTTTGCCATCAAAATACATGACTTTTTGAATTATATCTTTCATCTCAAAGCCGTATGCACCGGCATTCATACACACTGCACCACCAACTGTACCCGGTATTCCATAAGTAAATTCCATACCAGAAAGTGCATTGTTTATTAAAAATTTATTTAATACATATAAATTTGTGCCACACTCTACTTTTACAATATTTTTTTTAACATTTATTTTATTTAATTTTTTTGTACAAATAACAATTCCGTCAAAGCCTCTATCGGAAAAAATAACATTACTGCCATTGCCTAAAATAAAATAATTTATTTTTTGTTTGATGCAATATTTTACAATTTTAATTAGTTCACTAATTTTTTGTGGTTCAACAAAAAAATGTGCATTGCCTCCTACACGTATAGTAACATAGTTGGCTAATGGCACATTCATTTTTAAATTCTTAAAATTTATGCTCATAGTTTATTATATGAAAAAAAATTACTCATTGTACTCAAAAGTTATATCTTTAATTATTACAGTATCGCCATCTTTCATCCCTTTAGATAACAAAAGGTCAATTATTCCAAACTTTTTTAATGCATTTTGAAAGTATGCAAATGATGCCTGGTCATCAAGCACAATACCGCGGATAAAATTATCTACAAGCCCGCCTACAACTTCATAGGTGTGTTCATCAACTTTTTTAGCATCAAGTGATTGCTTGTCACGGCTATCAAAATCAAAAACTTCAATATCAAGTGGTGCTGGCTTTGGAATTTGTGAAATTGTATTATAAATTACATCTAATAAATCGTCTAGTCCCTCATGTGTGATTGCACAAATTGGATAAACTTTTTGCCCAATCTTTTTTTCAAAATCTTTTACACGCAATTCTAGTTCATCTTTTGACAAAAGGTCAATTTTTGTAAGTGCAACTATTTGTTTAAGCCCCGCAAGTTTTTCACTATATTTTTTTAATTCGGTATTTATATTTAAATAATCTTTATATGCATCTCGCCCTTCACTTCCCGAGATGTCAACAAGGTGCACAATTGTACGAACACGCTCAATATGTTTTAAAAAGTGGTGTCCAAGACCTGCCCCCTCGCTTGCTCCGTCAATGAGTCCTGGGATGTCAGCGACAACAAAACTGCCGCTTTTATATGGCACAACACCAAGATTTGGATATATGGTTGTGAAATGATAATTTCCAATTTTTACTTTTGCATTTGAAATAACCGACAGCAAAGTGCTTTTACCAACATTTGGATAGCCAACAAGTCCGACATCTGCAATACTTTTTAGTTCCAAAATTATTTGTTTTTCTTTTGTTATTTCACCTGTTTGACTAAATTTTGGCGCTTGGCGAGTTGGTGTTTTGTAATAATCATTGCCATGTCCACCACTTCCACCCTTTAAGGCGATGAATTTTTCACCATTTTGAGTTAAATCGTAAACAACTTTTTCATTTTCGGCATCAAGCAAGACTGTTCCAACTGGCACTTTTATAATTACATCCTTTCCGTCTGCACCCTTTCTTCTGTTTTTTCCACCATTTTCACCGTTTGTTGCAACAAACTTTTTCTTGAATGAAAAATCATAAAGTGTGTTTATGCCCTCATCAGCAATAAAGACAACATCACCGCCTTTTCCACCATCTCCGCCATCTGGCCCACCATTCATTGTGAGTTTACTGCGATAAAAAGACACAGCACCGTTGCCACCATTACCTGCTTTTATTGTTATTTTTACTCTATCTAGATACATTTTTTACCTCGCCGTAAAATTTACATACACTTTTTAATTCGCATATGTCGCATTTTGGTTTTATTGCTTTACAATAATATCTGCCAAATAATACTAGCCTATGATGTATTTTTTGCACATCTTTCTTAAAATATTTTTCAAGAAGTACAGAACATTTGTCTGGATTCTTTTCATTCACAATTCCAAGCCTGTTACTTACCCTAAGCACATGCGTATCAACCGCCATAACATTTTGATTATAGACAAAACCGAGCACAACTTTTGCTGTTTTCATTCCAACACCTGGAAGCGACATAAGTTCTTCAAGCGTGTTTGGCACAACTCCATCAAATCTATCAATAAGTGCATGACTAAGTAGCATAATATTTTTGGCTTTGTTATGATAAAAGCCACAAGGATGAATAATGTTTTCAACGTCTTTTATATCTGCTTTTATAAAGTCTTGTGGCGTGTTATATTTTGCAAAAAGTGCAGGTGTAGTCATATTTACACGTTTATCAGTACACTGCGCCGAAAGAATAACTGATATTAAAAATTCAAATGGTGTTTCCCCTTCAAGTTCACAATTAGCATTTGGGAAAAGCCTAGTTAAATATTCTATAATTTTATCTCTTTTGTCCATAAAAAAAGTATCACACAAAAGTGATACTTTTGTCAACTTTTTGACTAATACTCTTTTAACCCAAGCAATCTATTGATAAAAATTATAAAAAATATACTCGCAAAGGAGTATAATTTTTTTATTCATAAAAGCCTAAACTAATTAAAATTGCTTTGTCTACTTCTTTCATTTTTACCATATCAATTTTGCACACTTTGTCACCAAGTCGGCGTTTATCTATTGTGCGAATTTGTTCAAGCAATATTACACTATCTTTTGGTAAATTGTATTTTGCAGAAGGCAGTTCAATATGTGTAGGAATTTTCGCCTTTGATAGTTGACTTGTGATTGCTGCTACAATTATGGTTGGTGAATATTTATTGCCCACATTGTTTTGTATGACTAAAACAGGCCTCTCCCCGCCCTGTTCACTTCCGACTACTGGGCTTAGGTCTGCATAGTATATATCTCCTCTTGTTATTTGTGGTCTCTCCTGCACGATATTATCCTTTCATAGCCTAAAAAATCTAAAAGGTCAGTGCTTTCAAATTCACTATCAAGGTCAAGTTTTGAAAACAACATACCCTTCACTTTCATACTATGCACAAGTTCATCATTTTGACTTAGATAAAATGAATAGTCCTTGCCATTTTTCTTCTCAAAATCATCAACATTTTTTTGTAAAAGTTCTTTGATTTTTTCGTAATTTATTTCCATATAATTTATCTCCATAATTTAAACTTCTAAACATATGTTGCGAAAAACAAAAAAATATATTCTTAAAAAAAGAGATTCCTCGCCTACGGCCCGGAATGACACTTGGGCAAAAACTGCACCTAACGGCACAATTTTGCAAAGCATTGCAAAATGTAGTGCTTATTGTTTGTTTTTGCCCACTATTTGCGACCAAACGAAAAGTGCGCTTCGCTGGCACTTTTGTCGCAACTCTAAAGAAGAAATACAGTGTATTTCTTAGATTAGAATATTTTAATTAGTACAACACTAAATAACTAAACAAACTGCTGTGGCAACTGTTTTTGAATGCGAAATTGATATTTTTATTTGATTTTTTATATCTATTTTTTCATTTAATTTTACATATGGTTTTCCACTTTTAGTATGCAAAATTTCAATATCTAAAAATGTCAAATTTTTAGGACAATCAAGTGCTTTTTTTACTGCTTCTTTTGCACAGAAAAAACCGCAAATATGCTCATATTTATTTTCAAAATTATTAAAATATTTTATTTCGTTTTTTGTAAATATTTTTTTTAATTTTTTTTCATCATCTGCAATATTTTTTATTCTTTCAATTTCCAAAATATCAATTCCAATCATCGTTTTCTCCCAGCACCTTTTCTACCGCTTTTTTGGCTTCATCAAAAGTATATCCCTTGGACAAAATGTGTCTATATGCTTTTTGTTTTAATTTTTCATCTTTTGGCTTGTTTTTTATAAATTTTAAAGTAAGTTCAAAAAGTTTTTCTTCGTCTGTTTCATAACTTCCCAAAGCATCATTTATGATGCCTTTTTCAATACCTTTTAAAAGCAATGCTTGTCTTAGGTAATTTTTTCCATTGCTTTTTTTTGATAAAATGTACTGCTGTGCGTAGTAAGTGTCATTTACATAATTATATCTTTTTAAAAAATCTATTGCGTCTAAAATTGCATCCTCATCCATATCTTTTTTGAGTAAATTATCTCGTACTTGCTTTTCTGTTTTTAAACCTTTTTCAACATACTTTAAAGCAAGTTCCCGTGACAAAAGTTTGTCACTTTGCTTTTTTAAGTTTAATAAATAGTCTTTTTCAACATGTTGTCCTGTTTTTAACTTATTTTTAACTATTGTTTCAGCAGATAGATAACAATAAAAAGCGTCATCAACAAAAATTTTGTAGACTTCGCTTTTACCTTTTTGTTCCATTTTTGTTATGTTCATAACTCTCCTAGTGCTAAACTTGCTGTTTTTGTATATGCACGAACAAGCCCACCTGCGCCAAGTTTTATTCCGCCAAAATATCTAACTACAACAACTATCACATTGTTTAGTTTTTTCTTTTCTATTACAGATAATATTGGTCTGCCCGCAGTGCCCTGTGGTTCACCATCGTCAGAAAATTTTACAATTTCCACACCAGAGTTTATCTTGTAAGCATAACATATATGCGTGGCTTTTTTATGGTCTTTTCTCTGTGCTGACAAAATTTCTTCAACATTTTTTACATCATTCACGTGATACGCATAGCCTATAAATTTCGATTTTTGAATTTCTAAAATACTCATTTTGTTTCTATCTTCATAAAGTTTTTCTTGCCCTTTTTAAGTAGCAAATATCCCTCAGTCGATAAGTCTTTTGTAGTAACTATATATGTGGCATCCAATATCTTTTTATCGCCAATCATTATTCCGCCTTGCGCACATAACCTTCTTGTTTCGCCCTTTGATGAGCAAAGCCCACAAAGAGTGAATAGCGTTGCAACATCTATACCTTTTTCAAGGTCTGGTTTTTCTACTTTAAATGTAGGAACATTGTCTAAATTACCCTTATTTTCAAAAAGTGCCTTTGTTGCGTTTTGTGCCTCTATTGCATCTGCCTCACCACGTACAAACTTTGTTATCTCGTAAGCCATAACCTTTTTTGCGTTGACTATATCTTCTGATATAAGTCTATCCACTTCATCCATATCAACATCAGTGAAAAGTGCAAACATCATACGAGTGCATGCATCTGGTGTTTGGTATACCCCTTGATAAAAATCATAAGCAGAGATTTTATCACGGTCTATCCAAATTGCACCTTTTTCAGTCTTGCCCATTTTTTTGCCGTCTGGTGTTAAAAGCAGCGGATTGGTTGCACCAATAAGGTTTACATTAGTGCCATTTACAAAATTTAGTTTGCGTTGAAGTTCAACACCTGCCACAATGTTAGCCCACTGGTCACCACCACCATATTGTAGTGTGCAACCATATTTTTTGTTGAGTTCGATAAAATCATACGCTTGCATTGGCATATAACCCATTTCAAAAAATGTAAGCCCACCTTCTTTTATTCTGTTATCATAAATTTCACTTGAAAGCATTTTATTGACATTAAAATGTATTCCAATCTCACGCATAAAATCTATATAACTAAGTCCTTTAAACCAATCGGCATTATTGACAATTATTGCAGGATTTTCACCGTCAAAGTCTAAGAATATTTTTAGTGAATTTTTTATCTTTTCAATATTTTTATTGATGGTGTCGCCATCCATAACTTTTCTAAGTTCACTTTTCCCGCTTGGGTCACCTATTTGTGCTGTTGCACCACCCATTAAAAGTATAACCTTATGCCCTGCTTTTTGAAAACGTCTTAATATGCAGTATGGCACACAGTGTCCTATGTGTAAACTATCAGCCGTTGGGTCTGTTCCTTCATAAAGTGTAACTGGTTTTCCGCTTTCAAGAAGTTTTTTTAATGCTTCTTCATCTGTGCATTGATATAATAAACCTCTTTTTTTGAGTGTTTGAAAAAGTGTTGTGTCTACCATTTTTGCTCCTATTATTAAATGACATTTTATTATGACAACATTATTACATAAAATTAAATGTTTGGCAAATGTTTTAAGAAAGACTTTCGGCAGTGGTCAGCATTCTTCGCTTCGCTCAGAATGACAATATGGAGCAAAACAGTTGTTAAAAAATGTCCAGTAGTGTAAAATATAAAATATGATTGATTACAAAAAAATGATAGGTTTGGCAAATACTTGTATGCAAAACTCATACTCTCCATACTCACACTTTAAAGTTGGCGCGTGTGTTTTAACGAAAAGTGGAAAGTACTTTGTTGGCACAAATATTGAAAATGCAAGTTTCGGCGCTACAATTTGTGCCGAACGCAGTGCTATTTCATCTGCAATATCACAAGGTGAAAAAGATTTTGCCTGTATTGCAATTGTTTCAAGCAGTGGCGAATATACCCCACCTTGCGGAATTTGTAGACAAGTTTTAAGTGAATTTGGTGATTTGGAAATTGTTTTGGCAAAAGATGAAAATAATTTTAAAGTATATACATTAAAAAATCTCCTACCAAACAATTTTGATGCAGGAGATATTAAATGAGAGCGATTGTTGAAAAAGTTAAAAACTGTACCTTGTATAGTGAAGGTAAACTTTTTAGTCATATAGATAATGGTTTTTTGGTGCTTTTTGGGGTTCACGAAACGGACACACTTGATATGGTTCCACACTTTGCACAAAGGATATTAAAACTTCGTGTTTTTCGTGACCAAAACGATAAGATGAATTTGGATATTCAAAAAGTTGGCGGTGAAATTATGCTTGTCAGTAACTTTACCCTATATGGCAGAACAAAAGGTGCAAATCGCCCTGACTTTACACACTCGGCAAAGCCAGAACTTGCTGAAAAGATATATAATGCCTTAATAGAACAATTACAAAAATTTGTACCAACCAAAACTGGTGTTTTTCGCACACATATGGATATTGAAATGACTGCCGATGGTCCAGGCACATTTTTGATTGAAGAATATTCAACTACAGATGCAGTGTATTAACTTTGCACTTCTTGTATCATGTCAGCGAAGCGAGACAACTCAAACACCCTTTTGTGTCTTTTCGAGCATAGCGAAAAATCTCTAAGAAGATTAGATTCTCATGTCGCTACGCTCCTATGAATGGGTCTACTTTATGACAACCTTACCATCTAAAAAACTTGTGAAAATTCCTTCAAGATTTTTGCCACTTCCACGTGAAAAGCACTGAATAACTGTGCTTGGTGTTGCTATGCCATAGAGGTTGTGAGAATAATAATATTTTAATGCATTGGTAAACTTTTTCTCACCAACAAGGTCATAAATGGTAGAAAACATAAGTGTGCCTTTGACATAGGTGTTGTATACATACTCTGGCTCAGTGGAAAATTCGTCAAGTGGGCGGTTCATACTTGTATCCACACTGCCCTGCACTGACTCATAAACACGTGCAAAAGTCTTGTAACTTTGTGTTGCACTTGATATCATTTCGGACATTGTTCTATTGTACTCAGGATGTTTTTCAAAAAAGTAAACTGTACAAAACTCTGTCAAGCCTTCATCTATCCAGCCATAGTCAAACTGGTTATTCCCAACAACTCCATACCACCACTGATGTAAAAGTTCGTGAATAATTACAAGTTCATATGTTTCATAGTCAGCCACATCATCAGAGATAAGCACCATATTTGGATATTCCATTCCGCCATGCACAAAGTTTGTTTTGACGACGCTTATTTGTGAGTATGGATATTCTCCGATTTTTTCTTCAAAAAATGTCATTACCTTTTCCACAAGTTCAAGTGTTTGGGCACTATTTTCATCATCGTAAAAATAGTAATTTAATGTCACCCTATCATCATACACTTTGTTTTTTTGCTCAAAATTTTTTGAAAGCACCATACCAAAATCACGAACACAATCTGCTGAAATTGTGGTTTCTTTCACCTGCTCAAAATTTTCAGTTGTTTGATTGCCCGTGCTAGCCAATGTGTAGGCATTTGGATATACAATTTTGACATCGTAGTCAGCAACGCTACTATAAAATGGGTCGCCATTTAAGTTGTATAGGTCACATACAAAATCGTCACCTTCATACATACAAGCAACTGGATAGAAATTACATAAGTTTACAGCATTTTCACCATAGCCAAGTCTATGGTTGATATTTGCAAGCGTGACAACATATTCAAAATTTATTACAACCCTATCATCAGGATAGAGTTCGGTTTCAAGATTAACAGATAAAATATTTTCATCTTCGCCGCCAACTTCAAAGTTTGCGTTTGTGTCTGAAATAGTAACGGAATTTATTTCAATATCTCCATAACTTTCACCGTTTGGATAAGCAAGTTCACTATTTTGCACACTTACAACTTTTGCAGTTGCCCCTTCGCGAAATGCATTTGGGTATAAATGAAATTTGACACAAGAAAGTGTGTTGTTTGAAGTGTTTACATAATCGGTTGTCTGGTTGATAGTTAATGTATGTGCCGTGTCGTCATAGAGTATGTCCATATCGTATGATGTTAAGTTTTCGACATAATTATATGAACTGCCACAACCGACAAAAGCAAAAGAGCAAAAAATGGCTACAAGTAAAAATGCTATTTTTTTCATATTTTCCTCACTAAAATATATCTATGCCTAAAAAATGAAACTATGAATGAGAATATAGGAGATTTCTCGCTACGCTCGAAATGACAATTTGATATGAAATGTCAATAAGGGTTATCAAAAAGATGTAGTCTATTGTTGATAAAAGTAAAATTTTGTGTTATAGTTACATTTGAGGATAATATGAGTTTTTGTAGTTTTTCATCACAACTTATTGCAGAAAACCAAACCGCAGTGGATAATATGTTCATTACTTCTTTTATGCCTTCGGCGCCTGCCGAATGTGTAAAGGTGTATCTTTATGGGCTTTTTGCTTGCACAGTGGCAAATCCAGCACACAATACAATAGAAGAATTTGCCAAAACACTAAATATGACACCTGAAGATATTGAAAGTGCGTTTATTTATTGGCAAGATCAAGGGCTTATACAAATACTGGACACCATACCCTTTGAAGTTAGGTTTTTACCTGTAAAAAATGCAAATATAAAACATCCAAAAATTAAAGACGGGAAATATAACTCCTTTAATTTACAGGCACAAGAAATATTAAGTGGTAGAATGATAACTCCAAATGAGTATTATGAATATTACGCCACTATGGAAAGTTTGAAGATTGAACCTAGTGCACTTATTATGATAATAAAATATTGTGTTGACCTTAAAGGCGACAATGTGGGATATTCTTACATACTCACCGTTGCAAAAAATTGGGCACAAGAAGGTGTAACCACCGCCAAGGCAGTGGAAGAAAAACTTCTTGATTATCAAAAAGACAGTGAAGATATTGCAATCTTAACAAAAACTATGGGTATAAAACGTGCTCTTGACACATTTGAAAAAGACCTATTCAAAAAGTGGCTTAATATGGGTTTTAAGCCAAATGTCATAAACTATGTAGCAAAAACACAAAAAAAGTCCAAAAATTCAGTCAATTTTAGATATTTGGATGTAATTTTGGAAAAATATTTCACAATGCGACTTTTTGACATTATGGACATTGAGCAATATGAAAACACAAAAACACGCCTTTATGAACTTGCAAAAAATATATGCAAAAATCTTGGCGTATACTATGAAAATGTTGAACCTGTTGTTGAAAACTATGTAAGCGTTTGGGAGAATATGGGTTTTGATGATGACACCCTGCTACTAATTAGCAACTATTGCTTTAAAAATTCAGTGCGAACACTTGAATATATGGATAAACAAATTTTAAAATTTTTCAAACTTGGTATTGTCACCACCGAAGCACTAAATAACTATTTTGAAGATGTTTTGGACACAGAAAATAAAATCAAAGACATTTTGAAAAAACTTGGAAGCGACCGAAATGTCAACAATATTGATAGAGAAATTTATAAT
>CALWDZ010000014.1 GCA_944376845.1 uncultured Clostridia bacterium
TAAGCGTTCCCCTGTTTGAAGAGCCGTATGAATAATTTCCATTAACAAATTCCATTGTGAGATAGGTCGTCCCGCCAAGTGAAACTGATAAGAACATAATATTATTCTTATCAGTTTATTGTTTGAGGGGTTATGAGTAAAGTTTTATTAATTGTTGATATGCAAAAAGGATTTATTAATAAAAAAATATATTCTGATTTGGTAGTTAAAATAGATGACTTGATTAAAAAAAACACTTACGATTGTTACATTTTTACAAAATTTATTAACAAAAACAATAGTTTTTTTGTTAATAAATTGAATTGGAAAAATTTAATGAATGAGGAATCACAAAAAATTTGTGTAACTATGCCTAAAAATTCTCTAGTTTTTGAAAAGTTTGGTTATGCGTTAGATAAGAAATATGTAAAAAAAATTAAAGAAATTGTTTCGTCCGAAAATCAAATTGATATATGTGGTTTACAAACTGATGCCTGTGTTTATGCAATTTCATTACAACTTTTTGATAACCAAATTTACCCTAATATTTTAATAAATTACACAGCAACAACAAATGATTATGAAAGCGTAAAGTTTATGCTTACTCATCAATTTGGGAAAATTGATGAAATGAAATAAAGTGTGTTTTTATGGATACGCACGCTTCCCGCCAAAAACTATATTTTAAAAAACAAGCCCAAAATATGGCTTGTTTTTTATATTCATATGAAAAAATTTTATGCTTGTTTTTGTTTATGCCCTATTTTTTGAAATAATTTTTTTACTGACTTTCTATCATCTATAAGATAGAATATATTGAAATATATAAACATAAATAATATGTAAAGTGGTAAAAATGCACCGTATGAAAGAGATAGGATGTCCATAACATCATTGCCTGGCATAAAGTACATAGGATCTGCTTCAATTTTCAAAACATATATTTCAAAGAAAACATATAAAAGCAGAACAACAAAACAAATTGCTTCTTTCCAAATTGTTTTATATTCAAACTTTGTAAATTTCAATGTTATTAAAAGTATGGACATAATTAAAATAAGTGAGTGTGTAACTATGGAATATAGATTTTCAAACAGAATGTATTGATTATTGAATCCAACTCCTGGATAAGCAAAAAATATAAGCGTACAAATAAGCGATGTCGTGCTTGCAAAATTATAGAAGAAAGTTTTATTTAATATTACACTTGCCATAAGCACCCAGCAAGAAATTGCACACCAAGGTCTTGGCATCAAAATATAACAAATATTATTTGCACTCCAATCTGTGTTTTTTGAAAAATTTATTATTCTACGTGCAAGTTCAAAAAATAAAATAAGCCCAGCAATAACATATAGCACAATTTTTTTTGCCTTTGTAGATTTTCCGCGCATAAGCAAACTTATGGCAACAATAATACCAATACATATCACAAGTGTCAATATATGTAACCATCCCCACTGACCATTTATGGATGGATTTTCATATGAACTAAATAACCAATCTTTAAAACTCATTTTTTCACCCTGATAAAATATATCAAATAATAAAAATATTTGCAAATACTATTTGCAACTTATTTTAAATTATGTATAATTTGTTTGGAGTTATATTATGGAAATACAAATGTTTAATATATGGTATTTTGTTGCACTAATTTTATCTTTTGGTGGTTTTATCGGGTTATACTTTTTACTTAGAAATAAATCACCTAAATTTCAAAAGATATTTTTATTTTGCTTTTTATTGTTTGGACTTTTGCTTCATTTTTTAAAAGTATTTATTCCACCATATTCAACAGATATATCCAGATGGTATAGAGATAGTTGGTTTGTGAATATTTGTGGGGCGAATATATTTTTGTTCCCATTTTTCTTTTTATCAAAAAGTGACAAACTTAAAGATTATATGTTCTATATTGGAGTACTAAGTGGACTTGTATCTATCCTATATCCTCTAGAGCCACTAAACAAGACAAATCAAGCGGCTGAGTGGCTAGATATTGTAAGATTTTATATCCATCACGATATGCTTTGGTATGTTCCACTTTTAATGGTACTTTTTAAACTACATAAATTAAGTTACAAGCGCGTCATCTATGCACCTATATGCTTGCTTGGTGTTATGCTATTTATTATGATAAATCAAGTACTTCAAAGCGAACTTGGTTTTGTCCCTCTACGTGGTGGTGATGACTCATTTTTTGATATTGGTTACAAAAATTCATCACTAATTTGGGGTCCTGGCAATGAAAGTTTTGCGGTTATACTCACCGCCCTATGCCCGAAAATTTTCAAAACTGTACCTGTTGGTGCACATGCCGGTGAAGAAAAATATTTGCCTTGGTTTTGGATGATTGTACCAGTTATGGTCTACCTTACTCCTATATGCTTTTTAATTTCGCTTATTTGGGACCACAAAAATTTTAAGAATGACTGCATAACCATTTGGCAGAAAACGAAATTTTTCTTTAATAATTTAAAAACAAAGTCTAATAAGAATAAAGAAAATTCACAAGAAGAACAATCTAAAAATTAGATTTTCCGAGTAAATAATCAATCGTAACATCAAAAAATGTTGCAATTTTTATTAACATATTAAAATCACATTCACGCTTATTATTCTCCCAGTAAGAGATAAGCCGTTCACTAACAAAAAGTGCTTCTGCTAATTGCTTTCGGTTTATTCCCTTTTCTAAACGAAGTTCTCTTATACGCTCAGAAAATTTATTCATAGTTATATTTTAGAACAAAATGTTCAAAATTGTTTGACACGGAACGACCAAAACAAAGCCAGAATACAAAGAAAGCAAAACAGGATTGGGTGTTGTGATGGCGCTATTTTTGGGTATAATTGGACTGATTATTGGTATTATGTTATATCCAAGCGGAACTATTGCAAGAAAAACATTCATAAAAGCGTGGTGCATTACTTATGCTATTGCACTTATAATGATATTTATTATTATATTTTTTGTCGCTGCTGCTTTTACACTATATTAATATTAAAAAAATCCAGCAAATGCTGGAGTTTTTTTTGAGATTTCTCGCTTCGCTCGAAATGACATAAAATAAATATATGCTCGAAATGACATAGAATAAATATACGCTCGAAATGACACTAATGGGTATCAATACTTTATTTGTCTTATCGTATCTTTTATACAATCGATACTTTTATTAAGCCTATCTCTCTCAGATGTGGTAAGTTCAAGTGGTAAAACCTGTTTTATGCCCTGTCTTCCGATTATTGCAGGCATACCAAAATATATTTCATTTTCTTCGTTATAGGCGGACACAGTCATAATTGAATTTGAGTCCTCCAAAATGGCATTTGTAATATTTGTAAGGCACATACCTATGCCATAACTTGTGTTACCCTTTTTATTTATTATGTCATATGCACTATTGCGAACTTCATACAAAAGCCTAGAGCAATCATCATCATTTAAATAATCGGTTGCTTTATTTAAGCCAATAATGGCATTGCTCCAAGGGACAAATTCACTATCGCCATGCTCACCAATTACATACGCATGGATATTTTTGGGACTTATTTTTAATTTATCACCAATTAAACATCTAAGTCTTGCAGTATCTAACACAGTTCCACTTCCTATCACCTTTTCTGCTGGAAAGTTTGAAAGTTTTTTTGTAATATATGTCATTACATCAAGTGGATTGGTTGCAATTAAATATATTCCATTGAATTTGGTTTTTTTGATTTCATCTATAATGCTTTTATATACGCTATAGTTTTTATTTATTAGATCTCGCCTTGTTTCGCCTATCTCTTGATTCTTGCCCGCACAAATGCAAACAATATCCGCATTTTCGCAATCTGAGTATTCTCCTGCACGAATTTTAATACGGTTTGAATTGTACGTTGCAGCATGGGTTAAATCCATTGCCTCACCTACGGCTTTGTCCTTTAAAACATCTATTAAAACTATTTCATCAACTTTATTTTTCGTTGTGACAAGCGAAAATGCATAACTCATACCAACATTTCCACAACCAACTATAACTACTTTGCTCATAATAACCTCTTAGTTTAAGTGTAAAAAATACTACAAAATATGTCAAATATTATTTAAAAGATAATACACTTAAATTTGCACCACGTGATTTTAGCATATCAAGGCTGTCAACTATTGCATAGTATACATCTTCGGCTTCAGCATTTTTTAAATCAAAAATAACTATTACTTTACCTTTTTCTTTAGAATAAGAAAGCGCAGTATACATAGTATTTCTTATTTCGCTTGGCGTACCGAACGCAATCATTGACATAAAAATTCGTGGTACAGCAAGTGTATCAATAAATTTTTTGTCCGCTGTTTCTGTAAAATTATCTCGATTATGTGTTACAAAAGTCAATGGTGCATCTATATCAAGAAATTGTTGTTGCAATTCTTCATCCACCATATCAAAATCTTTTATAACCATTATATAACTGTTGTTCACATTTTCTCCTTTAATGCTTATAAAACCACTAAATATACTTAAACTTAAAACCAATAAAACACAAAATAATTTTTTCATACATATATTTTGTTACACATCTTGATTTTTAATCTCTTTTTCTCGAAAAACAAAATATTTACTATATAAAAATTCAGTAACAAAATTTATTACCATTGTCATAGCCAAAATCAAATACTCGTTCCAGCCAATACCCTCAAGCGCATCACCCCACCAAGTTGAGAGCGGAGTAAACACAAGATAATAGCAAAGTACTTTAAGCATTGCAATTGGAACATTATTTGCAGACTTAAAAGTAAACTTTCTATTAAAAGTGAAATTCCACACAACAGAAAGTGTGAGAGCAATTAAATAACTTGGCCAATAAGAAAAATTACACAACTCATTTAGTAGTGTAAAAACCACAGTTTGAATTATTCCAGCCGAAATTGAAAATAAAAGAAATTTAAGCGCCTGCCATAAATCTTTTTTTACATTTTGTTTTTTACTTTGAGTAGTGTCAATATTTTCTTGTGAATTATGTATTTCTGTATTTTCCATATGAATAATATAACACTTTTAATATGTATTTTCAAAATTATTTTAAAAATAAGCAAAAATATAAAGTAGAAAAAATTCTTCGCCTTCGGCTCAGAATGACAAATAAAAAAGACCCTATTAAGTTGGGGTCTTAAATGTCACAGATTCTTCGCCTTCGGCTCAGAATGACAATTTATTTTGCAATTACGCTAACGATTTTCTTGTCGCCACTTTTTGAAAATTTGACAACACCATCGGCTGTGGCAAAAACTGTGTAATCTTTGCCAAGTCCACAATTTACACCAGGATATACCTTTGTGCCTCTTTGACGAACTATTATTGAGCCAGCAAGAACTTCTTGTCCATCATATCTTTTAACGCCAAGGCGTTTTGACTGACTATCTCTACCGTTTTTGGTGCTACCGCCACCTTTTTTGTGGGCAAAAAGTTGAATATTAAATCTCATTTTTAACCTCCAGTTTAACATACTTTTTATAATCTTTTTGGATATACTCCAAACTTTTCTGCATCGTGGCAAGAAGTGTTTGTGCACTCAGAGCCTTTTTGTCATCTATAACTTTTGGTAAAGTACATTTAAGATAACCTTTTTTTTCATCAATTTTAACCGATGCAGGAATATTTAGAACTTCACAAAGTCCAACAACTATGCTATTTGCTATGCTTGAAACTGCTGAACATACAATGTCACTACCTGCTTCGCTGTAACCACTGTGCCCGCTGATTTCAAACCCTTTATAGCCATCACAAGTTCTATAAATAGTGATATTTATCATACTATTTAATCTCTAAAATCTTAACTTGTGTGAAAGGTTGTCTATGACCTTGTTTACGTCTAACATTCTTTTTTGGCTTGTATTTGTAAACAACAACTTTGTCACCTTTGCCATGTGCAACAACTTCGGCATTGCAAACTACTTTTTTGACATCGCTTGGTTTTACAACAACTTTGCCTTCATTTGATGTAAGCAAAACTTCAAATTCAACTTTATCACCAACGTTTTTGTCAAGTTTTTCAACTTTGATAACATCGCCAACTTGAACTTTGTATTGCTTTCCTCCTGTTTTAATTACTGCAAACATAAGTTCCTCCTATACTAAAATCTCACTACAAAAGGTGGCTAGCCGCACTTAAAAAAACCTTTTATATGTGGCATACCTAAAATGTATACCACAAAAAAGGTTTGATGTCAACAAAAAAATCCCGCAAAGTTTTGCGAAATTTTTTGTAAAGCAAGACGAGGTATGTGGACTTTTCGTGGCTTCGCAACTCAAAGAGACACTACACAATGATTTCTTTTTTAATCCACGCTATTCATATGTGCAATTAGGTCGACAACTTTGTTTGAATATCCCCACTCATTGTCATACCATGCTACAAGTTTTACAAATGTGTCGGTTAGCATAATGCCCGCTTTTATATCAAATATACAGGTATGAGGGTCGCCAATAAAGTCGCTTGACACAACTGCCTCATCGGTGTAACTCATAATGCCTTTAAGTTCATTGTCACAGGCACGTTTAATTTCTTCAACAATTTCGTCATATGTTGTAGGAGTTTTTAAATTGCATGTTAAATCTACCACACTGACATCTAGAGTTGGAACTCTGAAACTCATACCAGTAAGTTTGCCTTTAAGGGTTGGAATAACTTCGCCTACTGCTTTTGCTGCTCCTGTTGATGATGGAATAATGTTATATGATGCCGCTCTACCACCACGCCAGTCTTTTTTTGATGAACCATCAACTGTAAGTTGTGTTGCAGTTGTGGAGTGTACTGTCGTCATAAGTCCATCCAAAATTCCAAACTTATCATTGATAACTTTTGCAAGTGGTGCCAAGCAGTTAGTTGTACAACTTGCATTTGAAACGATATTCATATCTTTTGTATATGTGTTTTCATTGACGCCCATAACAAACATTGGCATCTCTTTACCTGGTGCCGTTATAATAACTTTTTTTGCACCTGCGTCAAGATGTGCTTTTGCTTTATCGTAGGTTGTAAACACACCTGTTGCTTCTGCAATATACTCTGCACCAACTTCACGCCATGGAATAAGTGCTGGGTCTTTTTCTGCAAAAAATCTAATTTTTTTGCCGTTGACCACCAAATAATCTCCGTCAACCTTGACTTCGCCTTTAAACCTACCATGTATTGAGTCATACTCAAACATATATCTTGCATAGTCCACAGTTAAAAATGGATCATTGATTGCCACACATTCGACATCATCACGCGTGGTAATTGCTCTTAGAACCAACCTTCCAATTCTTCCAAATCCGTTAATTGCTATCTTTGCTTTTTTCATTTTTTCTCCTTTTTGAACTTTTTATTTCACCCGTTTTATGAGTGTTGTTACCAATTTTTATTTTTACACTTAATAGTATAACTTGAATAACCACCAAACATACAAACAAAATTATAAAAAAGATACATAAAAGTTGTAGCATTATATATTTTTGAATGGTTTCGATGAATATCCAACATACAATTGGTGCTATCGCTAAAAGTGTATAAAGTGCAATTTTTAAAATATCGGTGGTTAATTTAGGTTTAAATTTTACTTTATCAAGTTTTTTGGTTTCAATTTTTACTATTTCAATACCCACCCATTTGTCTATTTTGGTATAAGTAGATGCATTTGAAAGTTGTTTTAATACCGCTGTGACATCACGAGAAAAGCCAACCACGCCGAGTGATGCGTGCAAAAATTTGTAACCAAGCAAAAATCCAGTTATATAATCTGATATTTTTTCAAAAAAACTACGTATTTTGTTGGTTTTTTTCGCTAAAACTGCTATTTGATTTGATTTTCTAAGTGCTTTATATACTTTTAAGATATCATTTAAATCACTACATTTTCTAACCACTATAAGTTTTTCAGTATCCACATCTTTTATAATTGTGTTAAGTGCCTCATCGTTAGTAGCATTTTCAAAAACATAATTTTTTACATTTTGATAAGATATCTTTACTTTTTTACTTGTCGCTATGTAAATTTGTGCGTTTATAATATTTTGCGTAACAAAATCAACTAGTTTTTTTACATCTAGTTTAGCATCAATGTTTAGTAGTAAAATTGTTACGTCACTCATACTCACACCATTTTATTTAGTTTTTTTACACGTTTTTGATGTCTACCACCTTCAAAGTTTGTAGTTAAAAACTCTTTTATTATAGATATTGCTTTTGTTTTTGATGTAAATCTTCCAGAAAGCACCAAAACATTTGCGTTGTTATGTGCACGAGCAAGATGTGCAAATTTTGTACTTTCACAAAGTGCTGCACGGATTTTTGGATTGCGATTTGCTGCAATGCTCATACCAATGCCCGTTCCGCAAATGTATATACCTATATTATTTGGATTTTCAAGTACTTTTGCGTTACCAGCCTTGGCAAAATCTGGATAGTCCACTCTATCTTTGGAATAAGTGCCAACATCAATTGTTGTTATATTTTGTTTATTGAAAAATGCTTTTATTTCTTCTTTAAGTTCATACCCTGCATGGTCACAAGCGAGAATTATCATTGCATCTCCTTTATATTTTTTATTTTATATATTAGTACTTTCAAGTATTCACAAATCTGCTTTGCCATATACTCATAACCCACAAAGTCACTGCCATATGGGTCTACAACATCTTCTCCACCCGCAAGTTCACCAAGCGAATACACATTTTTTGCTGGTACAAATACTTTTAAATCTTTTGTCATTGTTATGAAAAGATGTGTGCTAGCAAGTTTGTTTTTTGTAAGTTTTTGAGCTTTTTTACCTTTGAAATTTATGCCATAAGTTTTAAGTATGTCAATGGTTTCCTGGCTTGTTTTTGAGCCCGATACTATATTTACGCCACACGATGAAACTGAAATGCCCAAAAGACCATTTTCTTTAAGCATTTTTTTAAACAATTTTTCAGCAAATGGAGAACGACAAGTGTTACCTGTGCATACAAAACATATTTGCATATTTATATAATAGCAAATACTAAAAAAATAGACAAGCAAAAAACCCTCCTTGAAAGTGGAGAGTTTTTTGATTTTTCATTATCTTAATGTTGTTGTATTGTTTAAAGTAGTATTCTGCGTCACCGTTGTTGGATAGAGTGATATATCTCCTACGCCTGGGCAAACAGTTGGAATTGATTGACACTCTGGAATGCAAGGATAACCATATGATGGAACTAATATGTCAACCTGTGCTGTAACTTTTATGATTATCTGCACACAAGCGGTAATCGTGAAAGTGTTCTCTGCTGTGTATGTGCCAATTGTACTTGTAAGTTGACCAGTTGCTGTTATATTTACTGGGCTAAGTGCTGGTTGAGGCACACATAAAACACTTGCGAAATCGGTTGTGTATGTCGAAGTTGCAGTTCCAAGCACACCGTTTGCGTCACGGTAAGTCACAATGAGTGGGAAAGTAACTTGACCTGTAACATTTGCAAAGTTAGGACGGTTATCAAGACGAGTTATAACCACATTGGACACCGTTGGACCTGTTGTGGTATCTGTTTCGGTTGAGATGTATGTTAATGGCAATGTTGGATTTGCCGGTGTGTAACCTGTTGTTGTTAATGTCACTCCCTGAATGGTTTCATTTTGAATGCAAGCATCAAACACACGAGTTACTTCAATAAGTATTTTTTCATTAAGACCATTTAAAACATTTCCACAGATAGGACCTGGACGATTGGTATTTGTGTTGTTTATGAAAAAAGACATCGTTTTACCTCCTTTTATCTTTTCATATTACTTTATGCAATATAAAATGCTTGTGTGACAAAAGGAAGAGATTTCTCAGTGCTTCACACTTCGAGATGACACGAAAATAAGCACGCTTTTCCGCGTGCTTATTTTCCCATAACCGATTTATGCTCATTGCTTTTTTGTCCAGATGTAGCAATAGTAAGAGGAATTACTTGTTAAATAATCCGCAAGTTCTTGCGCAGTATGTTCACTTATTGTAATCTCAGTTTTGAACTATCACTAAGTATTTCAGGAAACTTGGATTAGTTAAAAGGGTTTCATGTTGAAAAGACTTTAACGATTAAGACTGATAGACAAACATTGCGTCTATTTTTTCTTTTATGTTTTGTTTACCTTTGCCAAGGCGACTATCATAGGATATTTGTCGTGCTGATACCTTATGAATTTTTGATCCTGATTTCACTGCTACATTTGGTGGAACCATTCCAAAATAGCCAAGCATAATTTTGCCAAACTTTTCTATGCTATACGCTCTTGTGCCCTTACGGTATCTTGACATAATTTCAAATTCACCAACAGGAACATTTTTGAAATATCCATCTGCGGTGGCAATTGTAAGTGCTCCTGAATTTAAAACTTGTGAAGCAAAAACAACTTTATCATCAGCATCAATATTTATACCTTTAACACCCGCTGTTACTCTCCCCGTCTGTGGAACATCAAGTGTTTCAAAGTTTAGCACCATTCCTTTTTGACTGAGCATTAATACTGATTTTGATTTATCATAAACTTCAACTCCAATAAGGCGGTCGCCGTCTTTTAGTTTTATGCCTTGAAAGTGCGATTTTGCAATAAAGTATTCACCAAACGATGAACGTTTTATCATACCAGACGATGTATAAAATAGTAGATCAAGAGATGAAAGCATTTGTTCATCAATCACCCACATAGCAACAATTTTTTCTTCTGGTAAAAACGACTTATCTAGTGATTGAAGCGACTGACCTTTATCACGCCACTTGGCTTCTGCAATGTTTTTGACTGGAATTTTGAAACAGTTGCCATAATTTGTAAATGCTATTAGGTTTTGGCTTGTAATTGCATTTAGTAAAATTGTATGGACATCATTAAGCGTTGAAGTGTCCGTTATGTCCTTTTGTGCAAGTTGATAATTTTTTTGTGGTATGCACTTTATTGTGTCATTTGCCGTAACTGCAACCACAACATCACGAGCAAAGGCCTCTGCCTCATCAATTTCTTCATATACCAATTCATTAGAACCAGTGATGACGCTTTTCCTTGCACTTTTATATTGTTTTTTGATTTGAGATAATTCTTCTTTTACAACATTTAGTTGAAGGCGTTTTGAATTATAGATTTTGGTTAGTTCTTCAATCTTCTTTTTTAATTCTTTAAGTTCTTGTTCAATTTTTTCAACTTCCAAGTTGACAAGGCGTGCAAGACGCATATCAAGAATTGCCTGTGCCTGTTTTTCACTTAGACTAAATTTGTCACGAAGGCGTTGTTTTGCCTCGGCTGTGGTTTTACTTGTCTTTATTATTTTTACAACTTGGTCGATATTTTTAATAGCAACCAAGAGACCTTCAAGTATATGCGCTCTATCCTTACAAGCATCAAGGTCAAATTTCGTACGCCTGAAAATAATCTCCCTTTGATATTCTACATAATAGGAAATTATCTCCATAAGTCCCATTTGTTTTGGTTTGCCGTCTGCAATAGCAACCATATTTATGCCAAAAGATGTCTGCATGCCAGTTGATTTATACAGAAAATCTAGTATTGCCTTGGCGTTTGCGTCTTTTTTTAGTTTTATTACAGCACGCATACCATGCTTATCACTTTCATCACGAATATCACTTATGCTTGAAAGTTTATCTTTATTTTCTTCTTTGAGTTGTGCTATCTTTTGGAGAAGTGCAACCTTGTTTGTCTGATAAGGAAGTGATGTTATAACAATTGATTGTTTATCGCCGTCTGTTTCTATATTTACTGTGGCACGAATAATTATTTTGCCCTTACCTGTTTTATATGCGTTTACCAAATCTTCACCAACTATGAGTTGACCGCCTGTTGGAAAATCTGGGGCTTTGATGTAATGCATCATCTCATCAAGTTTCATGGTCGGTTTGTTTATATAAGCAATTACACCATCACAAACTTCTGCAAAGTTGTGTGGCGGAATATTGGTTGCCACACCAACGGCAATTCCTGACGCTCCATTTACCAGAAGATTTGGAAATCTACCTGGCAACATATCTGGCTCTTTTAAGGAGTCATCAAAGTTTAAACTGAAATGCACAGTGTTTTTATCTATATCACGAAGTAGTTCCATGGCAAGTGGTGCAAGTCTGGCTTCGGTATAACGCATTGCCGCTGCACTGTCGCCGTCTATTGAACCAAAGTTTCCGTGCCCATCAACAAGTACTTCACTCATAGAAAATGGTTGTGCCATACGCACCATAGCGTCATAAACTGAACTATCGCCATGTGGGTGATATTTACCCATACAATCACCGACAATTCTTGCCGATTTTCTGTATGGTTTATCTGGCTCAAGTCCAAGTTCAAGCATACTGTATAGAATTCTACGTTGAACTGGTTTAAGTCCGTCTTCAACGCGTGGAAGTGCTCTATCCATAACAACATGCTCTGTGTATGGAATCATAGAATCATGAAGCACTTCTTCTAGTGACTTAAAAATCAAGCCCTTTGTGCCATCAGTATTTGAACTATTTGTATTTTCTTTTATTTCGTGTTTTTTCACTATGTTTTCCTCTATATAATTTTGCTGTGTATAATTTTGCTCTTTATTTTTAAAATCTTCTATTAAGCGATCTTGCTTTTCGCTTGGTTGTGACGACTTGGGTATTTTATTTTGTTTTAATTTATCTCCACTTTTTGTTATTTTTATATCATTTATACCAATTTGCCCGTCAAGAACTATGTTTGGCTCATCTTCTTCTACCAAAGGCGGATATTCAAGTTCATCATAACAAATTTGACCGGGTACTACTTCAAGGGAGATGTCGTCTTTTTCATCATCCATTTTTCCTCCTAAGAGTTGTACTCTTCACCAAATTTATCTTCACGATTAAAGTTAGCATGAAGGGCAATATATGCCTTTCTTGCGTCTATGTTATCTCCCATCCATGTTGTAACCATTTTTTCTGCCTCTGCCGCATCTTCAACTGTAACTTCAACTAGTGTACGCTTTTGTGGGTCCATGGTGGTTTCCCAAAGTTGTTCAGGGTTCATTTCACCTAAACCTTTATATCTTTGAATTTCATAACCCTTACCCGCTCGCTTGACGGCATCGGGAAGTTCATAATCTGAATAGACATATTCTTCATAATTTTTCTTGAATACCCTATAGAGTGGTGGAAGTCCAATAAAAACATGTCCGTCGGTTATAAGGTCACGCATATAGCGGAAGAAAAATGTCAAAAGTATTGCCCTAATATGTGCACCGTCTTGGTCGGCATCGGACAAAATTATTACTTTGTGATATCTAAGGTTACTTGCATCATAATCTTCGCCTATACCTGTTTCTAGTGCACTGATAATTGTACGAATTTCTTCATTTGCAAGCACTTGGTCAATACGCTTTTTCTCGGCATTTAATGGTTTTCCTTTTAGTGGTAAAATGGCTTGATACCTTCTATCACGCCCTTGTTTTGCACTACCACCTGCGGAATCTCCCTCGACTATGAAAAGTTCACTCTCTTCACCTTTTCTGGATGTACATGCTGCGAGTTTGCCAACCAAATTGAAATTATCTGCATTTTTTGTTGCACGCGAAATTTCTTTTGCTCGCCTTGCTGCCTCTCTGGTTTTTGCTGCACCTTTTGCTTTTTCAAGCACAACATTTGCCATTTTTTCAAAATCTTTGCTTTGAAGAATTTTGCTAAGTTCAAGTGTGGTGAGCCTTTCAACTTCGGTTTTGGCTTCTGGATTTCCAAGTTTGGTCTTGGTCTGCCCTTCAAACTCAACGTTGTGCATCTTTACAGCAAGTACGCATGATATTCCCTCGCGAAAATCTTCACCAATAAAATTTTGGTCTTTTTCTTTCAAAAAGCCAGATGTACGAGCATAATCATTGAAAACCTTAGTCCATGCAGTTTTAAAGCCCGTTTCGTGAGTTCCACCCTCGGTGGTTGGAATGTTGTTGACATAACTGAAGGTGTTTTCTGTGTAAGAGTCGGTGTATTCAACAGCAACTTCAAGTTTTAAAACATCACTTTCCGCAGAAAAATACATAGGCGTGGAGAAAAGTTTGGTTTTGCCTTCATCAATGTATGATATAAAGTCTTTTATTCCGCCTTCATAATGATATTTTACATCTTTATCTGTACGCTTATCATAAAGTTCAATTTTTAAGCCTTTATTTAAAAAAGCCAACTCTCTTATTCTACGATTTATTGTATCAAAAGAAAAAGTTATATCACCAAACATACGCTTGTCTGGTAAAAATGTAACAGTTGTGCCCTGCTTGTTGGTTGTTCCAATATCTTTAAGTGGACCAAGTGGGACACCACTTTTGAGTTTCCCGTCTATTTCGCGACTGGAAAATTCCATATAATATTTTCTACCATCGCGGTCAACTTCAACTTTAAGCCATTCGCTTAGTGCGTTTGTAACTGATGCACCAACGCCATGAAGTCCGCCAGAGTAACTATAACTTTTGTTGTTGAATTTTCCACCCGCATGAAGTTGTGTGAAAACAACCTCAACACCAGATTTTTTTAGTGTTGGGTGTATATCTACAGGAATACCACGACCGTTATCTGTAACCGTGGCACTGCCATCGGTGTTTAAAGTGATAGTGATTGTATCGCCAAAGCCGTTTGAAATTTCATCAATACTATTGTCTACAATTTCCCACAAAAGATGATGAAAACCTTTTGGCCCAGTTGTACCGATGTACATACCAGGACGTAGTCTGACAGCGTCAAGCCCTTCCAAAACTACAATGTCTTTTGAACCATATGAAGAATTTACCATAAACTGTTGCCTCAATAAATATTTTTATATAACTAGAATAAAACAAATTTAAAAAAAAGTAAAGTTTTAATTTTGTTTTTTGTCTGCTAAATATTTTTGCGATAATTTCTTTGGATTATACATAAAATATGAGTGGAGAGTTTATGAAAACGATTGTTCTTTGTGGCGGCGGAACTGCTGGGCATATTATGCCACATATTGCACTTCTGCCCGAACTTAAAAAACATTTTGATAAAATATATTACATAGGCACAAATGGTATGGAAAAAGATATTGTAAAACGTGCCAATATTGAATTTTATGAAATTGATACGCCAAAATTCAATAGAAAATTGTCTTTTAAAACCTTGGGTATACCTTTTAGGCTACTAAAAAGCATTTCAAAAACAAAAAAAATATTAAAACAATTAAATCCGTCAGTAATTTTTTCTAAAGGCGGATATGTTTCTATACCTGTTGCAATCGCTGGTAAAAAACTAAAAATTCCTGTTGTAAGCCATGAAAGTGACTTAAGTATGGGACTTGCAAATAAAGTAATTTACCGATACTGTAATGTTATGTGCACTGCATTTGAAAAAACCGCTGAAAACAAAAGTAAATGTGTTTTCACCGGTATTCCGATTAGAGAAGAATTAAAGTTTGGTGATAAAAATAAAGTTTTAAATCAATTTGAACATGATAAAAATTTGCCTACAATTTTAATTATTGGTGGAAGTCTTGGTGCAAAAGCGATAAACGAAGTGATAGCAAAAAATTTAGATAAACTTATAAAAAGATATAACGTAATTCATATAGTTGGTAAAAGTGGTGAAGAAAAGAAAACAAAAAATTATTTGGCTGTAAAGTTTGTAGATAACATAGGTGACTTTTTTGCTGCTGCTGATATGTGTGCTTCAAGAAGTGGTGCAAATGCTATTTTTGAACTTATGACAATACTTAAACCTATGCTACTTATTCCCCTGCCAAAAGGAGCAAGCCGAGGTGACCAAGTTGAAAATGCAAAACTGCTTGAAAGTAAAAAACTTGCACATGTGCTTTTGCAAGAAAATTTGAATGGCGAAACACTTGTAACTGAAATTGACAATGTACTTAAACACAAAGATGAACTTATAAAAAATTTAGGCAAGCAAGACACTCTAAACGCAACCGAGAAAATAGTTGATATAGTTATTAAATTGGCAAAATAAAAGAGCACCCTTTAAAAGGATGCTTTTACTTTTTATTTAGCCGCGTTTACGAGCACGTTTGCGGGCTGCTTCTTTTTTCTCTTTCTTGGCAACTGATGGTTTTTTATATGCCTCTTTCTTTCTGATGTCACCGATTATGCCGTCTTTTTGACATTTTCTCTTGAAACGCTTGATTGCACTCTCTAAGCTTTCATTTTCGCCAACTTTGACAACCGTCACTTTTTTCACCTACTTTTAGTTCTAAATTTCTTGGCTATTATACATATTTATAATTTAGTTGTCAATTGTTTTTTGAAAAAAAATAGATTTCTCGCTACGCTCGAAATAACGCAAGATAAACACACAAAATGACTAATTACTCGCAAACACAGAATGCTCCATCTTTGTATGTATATTTTAGTTTTGCTTTTACGAATTCATTTATTTTTACATTATCTTTTATGTAACATCTTATATAATTTTCTGAATAACCTACATAATAATCATCAATTTTTTCTTCTATTAAAATATTTAATATTTTATTTTTAAATTTATTTATATATTTTTTATTTAATTTATTATTTAATTTTTGTAATTTTTTTTCTCTTAATTTTTTTGTTTTTTTATCAACTTCTAAATACTTTTGTTTTTGTGCCACAGTGCCTTGTCTTACTGAATATGGAAATATGTGAATATTTGAGAATTTTATTTTTTTTGCAAATTTATATGTCTTTTTAAATTCATTTTCTGTTTCTCCACCAAAACCAACAATTATATCTGTTGAAATATTTGCATTTTTAAAATATTTTCTTATTATTTTTACGGTTTTGATATAATCTTTTGTGGTATATTTTCTATTCATTCTTTTAAGCACACTATCACAACCGCTTTGAAGAGATAAATGAAAATGTGGGCAAAAATTAGATTTTTTTAATGCAACGAGAAGTTTTTCATCTACAACACCTTGCTCTAGAGAACTTAACCTAAAACGCACATTTTTATATGGTTCAAGTTTTAAGACCAAAGTATTCAACGCTTTTTCGCCGTCAATTTTATAATCTGAAACGTCTATACCTGTTAATACTATTTCTTTTACTTTATGGCTTAGGTCATCAATTTCATTTAAAATAGATATTATATTTCTTGAACGGCTTCTACCCCTAAGATATGGTATTAAGCAATAAGAACAAAAGTTATTGCAACCATCTTGAATTTTAACATATGCACGAACCTGAGTCGGATATGCTTTATATATATCTTCATATACAATTGGTAATTTTTCTATATGTGTGCCTTTACTTTCAAGGTCAAGTGCAAGTCGTGCTTTATTTGCTGTGCCATAAACCGCATTTACATTTTTTAATTTTTGGAACTGTGATGCGTTATTTTGTGAAGCACAGCCACAAATATAAACCTTGGCGCCACTATTTAACGCCAAGCATCTTGACACCATTTGCCTACTCTTTCTTTCGGCTTCATTTGTCACTGCACAAGTGTTTATTATGTATATATCAGCAAAAGTTAGATGCGAAAAAACTTCATGACCTTGCTCTTTTAGTGCAAGCATCATGCTTTCACTTTCGTATTTATTTACTTTGCATCCAAGTGTTAAAACTGCTATTTTCATTTTAATTGTCTATTTTGTAACTTACAAGTCCTACTGCCATAACCGCCGCTGTTTCACATCTAAGAATTCTACTGCCAAGTCCAAAACTTTTTACATTATGGCTTTTTATTTTTTGTACTTCAATAGGTGAAAAACCGCCTTCGCTACCGACTATTATAGCAATATTTTTATAGTTTTTTAAATCTATATCTTGGGTATTCTTTTGTTTTTCGTAAGCAAAAAGTATTATATCATAAGTTTCAAGCATTTCAAGCATATTATCAAATTCCACTACGCCTGAAATTTTAACAGGCTGACTTCTCCCGCATTGTTTACAAGCCTCTATAGTTATTTTTTCAAGTCTTTTTATTTTATTTGAATTTGGCTTTGCCACAGCATATTCACTATCGAAAACAACAAGGTTAGTTGCCCCTAGTTCTGTTATTTTTTGTGTTATAAACTCTAGTTTGTCGGCTTTTGGGGTTGCTTGAAATAATGTTATTCTGTTTTTGGGGTTTTGAGCACACAATGATTTAGATATAATAACAGAATGTACACATTTTTTAGTAATTTCTGTTATTTGGCAAGTATATTCATATTCATCACCGCAAATACCTAAAAAAAGGTCCCCTACACCAAAACGCAAAACGGCGAGGTGAATACTATCCTCGTCGCTTAATACAAATTTATCGTCTTCAACTTTGCCAAAAAATCTTTTAATCATTTTACCTCTTTTGATGTATCCATATATTTTTTATATTTTGGATAATTTGACATAGATATGCTCTCTGCCAATGCTTTTAGTGCATCCTTACTCTTTTTATCAAGCGATTTTGGTGATTCTGCTTTAAGAGTTACAAGTAAGTCACCGCGTGACTCCTTGTGAAGAATTTTTGCACCTTTATTCTTAATACGCATAATTGTTCCACTTTGAGTAAGTTCTTTAATTTCAAGTATAAACTCACCTTCAAGTGTTGGAACCGCTATTTCTCCGCCAAGAAGTAATGTTGTGAAAGGAACATAGACATCAAGGTATAGGTCATTTCCTTTTCGCGTGAGTAATTTATCTGGGACAAGATTTATCTTAATATTTAAATCACCATTTGTCCCTGGGCGTGCTGGTGCGTTGCCTTGACCTGTCATCTTCAAAATTTGGTCATCATCGATACCTGCTGGAATTTTTACGTCAATATTTTTTTGTGTCCTTACCACGCCTTTACCAGAGCAATAAGTACATTTTTCTTTTATGACTTTTCCAGTACCGCCACAAGTTTGGCATTCTCCTTCACGAATAGTTGTGCCAAAAATCGTGCTTTGTTGGTATCTTACCCTACCAGCACCTTTACAGTCTGGACAAGTTGAAAATTTTGTACCATCTTTTGCACCAGTCCCTGCACATTTTGGACAAGTTTCAACTCTTGTAACAGAAATTGTTTTTGTTGTGCCAAGGCATGCTTCTTTAAGTGAAATATTTAAACTTAAGTTTATATCTTCACCGCGATATGTTCTTCTAGCCCTTGACCTTGTGCCACCGAATGCAGAAAATATGTCACCAAAGATGTCATCAAAACCGCCCGAGAAATCAAAACCAGAAAAACCACCCCCACCGTTTGAGCCAAAGCCTGAAAATTGTGGGCCATCGGCAGAACCGAACTGGTCATAATTTTTACGCTTTTGGCTGTCCGAAAGCACCTCATAGGCTTCGTTTATTTCTTTAAATTTATCCGCCGCCTCTGGGTTATCTTTGTTTAGGTCTGGGTGGTATTTTTTGGCAAGTTTTCGATAGGCGGACTTTATTTCATCTTCGCTGGCAGACTTATCTACCCCTAAAATTTTGTAATAGTCCTTAGCCATATCTTCTCCGTTTTATATTATTTCTTGTCGCCGTTATTATCGTCTTCAACAACTACTTCTTCTTCGCTGTCTTTCTTTTCCTCTGCACCGCTATTTTGTGCTGATGCCTGGGCACTTTGGTAAAGTTTTACAACAACTTCTTCACTTGCTTTTGCAAGTTTTTCGCCTGCTGACTTAACTTCTTCAGTAGTTTTAAGGTCTTTGGCTTTCTTTGCTTCTTCTATTGCTTCTTCAAGTTTTTTCTTGTCGTCTTCAGAAACTTTGTCACCACTATCCTTTAATAGTTTCTCAAGTTGATAAATTTGATTATCAAGATTGTTTTGTGCATCTATAAGTTCACGACGTTTTTTATCTTCTTCAGCATTTTGTTCTGCTTCTTTAACTGCTTTGTTAATTTCTTCTTCGCTTAAGTTGCTTGAAGCAGTGATTGTTATTGACTGCTCCTTATTTGTTCCAAGGTCTTTTGCACTTACATGGACTATACCATTTGCATCAATATCAAATGTAACTTCAATTTGAGGAACTCCTCTTGGTGCTGGTGGAATATCTGTAAGTTGGAATCTACCAAGTGTTTTATTTTGAGCAGCAAATTCTCTTTCACCTTGAAGAACGTGAATATCAACTCCTGGTTGGTTATCGCTTGCTGTTGAGAATATTTGTGATTTCTTTGTAGGAATTGTTGTATTTCTTTCAATAAGTTTTGTAAATACTCCGCCCAAGGTTTCAATGCCAAGTGAAAGTGGTGTTACATCCAAAAGTAATACATCTTTTACTTCACCAGCAAGAACACCTGCTTGAATTGCAGCACCAACGGCTACGCATTCATCTGGATTGATACCTTTGAATGGTTCTTTTCCTGTAAAGTTTTTAACTGCATCATAAACCGCTGGCATACGTGTTGAACCACCAACCAAAATGATTTTGTTAATATCATTTATTGTAAGTTTTGCATCTGAAAGTGCACGTTTTGTGCAATCTATAGTTTTGTCGATGTAGTCACTTGTTACTGATTCAAACTGAGCACGTGTAAGGTCGTATTCTAAGTGTTTTGGACCTGTTGCATCTGCACTTATGAATGGAAGCGATATTGTTGTCTTTGGAGTTGCAGAAAGTTCAATCTTTGCCTTTTCTGCTGCTTCTTTTAGTCTTTGCATTGCAAGTTTATCATTTCTTAAATCAATATTGTTGGTCTTTTTAAATTCGTCAACCAAAATGTCGATAATTCTGTTATCAAAATCATCACCACCAAGGTGTGTATCACCATTGGTTGAAAGAACTTCAAATACACCATCACCTATTTCTAGTATAGAAACATCGAATGTACCACCACCTAGGTCATAGACAAGTATTTTTTGGTTCTTATTTTCACCTTTATCAAGACCATAAGCAAGTGCTGCTGCTGTTGGTTCGTTTATTATTCTAAGTACTTCAAGTCCAGCAATTCTACCTGCGTCCTTTGTTGCTTGACGTTGGCTATCGTTGAAATATGCAGGAACAGTTATAACTGCCTGTGTAACTTTTTCACCGAGATAACTTTCTGCATCTTGTTTAAGTTTTGAAAGTATCATTGCAGAAATTTCCTGTGGTGTATACTCTTTTCCATTAAGTGTAACTTTTTGGTCAGTACCCATAAGCCTTTTAATGGATGTAATTGTGTTTTCTGGGTTTGCAACTGCTTGACGCTTTGCAACTTTACCTACAAGTCTTTCTCCTTCTTTTGTATATGCGACAACAGATGGTGTTGTGCGGTCACCTTCAGCGTTTGCAATAACTGTTGGCTGTCCACCTTCCATAACTGCTACGCAACTGTTTGTTGTTCCTAAGTCAATACCAATAATTTTACTCATTTTTCTCCTCCTTTAACTTATTGACAATAACTTGACTATATTTTATTACTTTATCATTGTATATATATCCCGCCTGATACTCATCGAGCACTTCGCCGTCTGGTTTAGTATTATCTATCATTGTGCTAAGTGCATGATGGTATTTTGGGTCAAAAGGTTTGCCTATAGTTTCAATCTTTTTGACGCCAAGAGTGTTTAATGAGTTCTGAATCTCATTTTCCACCATTTCAATACCTTTTTTTGATGCTGGGTCATTTACCATCTGCTTGGCTTTTTTGAACACATCAAGACAAGGTAAAAATACTTCAATTGCTTCAATCTTTCCGTCTATTTTTGCCTGCCTTATGCTTTCCATGCTTCGCTTACGATAGTTATCAAAATCGGCTTGTATGATGCGTGCCATATTCAAATATTCTTGTGCTAAGTCTGGTTTTTCATCTTGTTCACAATTTTTGCACTCACATTTTTCATCATGGCAACAACACTCTTCAGTTTTTTCTACAACTGGCTCTTCATTTAGTGTTTCTTCCGCTTTAGGCTCGTCTTTTTTTTCTTGTGGCTGGGTCTTTTTGTATGCCATTTAACTATCTCCTTTATCTTTATCTAGTTCATTCATCACAATTTTTAATGCTTGCGCAATGCTTGCATAGTCCATTCTATCTGGTCCAATGACTGCTAGTGATGCAACTGGTGTTCCCTTGATGACAATTGGTGCAGTGATAAGTGCACATCCTGCCATTTTGGCATCTTCATCACCAATTTCAACTGTTATATCATCACTTGCACGCACTGTGTTGTAAAGTTCATCTTTGTCACCAAGCAGTGATAATATTTTTTTAGTTTGTTTGACACTTGACTTTTCATTTTCATCCAAAATATTTGCAGTCGCTTCACCACGAACATCAACTTTGGTTTTTTGTATAAACTTTCGCATACTATCTATAAGGCTACTGACAAGCGATTTGAAAGTTTTTACTTCACCAAGCGATTGCTCTAAAATATCTCCTTCAAGCATCTCTCCTATGGTTTTACCGCAAAATTTACGAGTAAGAAAACTTGATGCGTCATCACAAACTTTTTCACTGGCATTGGTTGTCATACTATTCTTGACAATTCCGCTATGAGTTTTAAACAGTACAAGTGCTTCACTATCAATTAGTGGAATTATTTTGACTTCTTCAATAACTAGTTTGTCATAACCATTTGCCACCATAACGGTTGGATAATTAGTTGCTTTTGACACAAGGTCTGCAATTCCTGAAAGAATTTGAGAAAGTGAATTAGTTTCACCATCCAAAAGTTTTTCAACTTTTGCAAGTTTGTCTTCAGACACTTGAAAATCTTCTAGTAGTGATGCAACATAATATTTATATCCTTCGGCAGTTGGAATACGACCACCAGATGTATGCAGTTGTTTTAAGTATCCCATGCTTTCCAAAGCATTAAGTTCATTTCTGAGTGTGGCTGTGGAAACTTTTGGAATATGTTTATCTTGTACTCCTGCACTTGTGATGGGAGCAGCATCTTTAATGTAGTCCTCGACTACACTACACAAAATGAAATGTTTACGTTCACTTAGATGCATTAATCTGCTCCTTTTTTATTTTTGTTTGCTAGCACTCGGCTTTTGGTTGTGCTAACAGTATTATATGCATAGTGTTACAATTTGTCAACACTTTTATGCAAAAATTTTTGAAAAAATAAAAAAATAATTATACTTGTACTGAAAGCACTAAAAATAAAGGTCATAAAATTGACTTCTCATATCCCAAGAAAAAACAAAAGTAAATGAAAATATGATTGATATATAGAAATAAAAAAAAGACTAGGTATTAGCCTAATCTTAGTTTTTTGTGAAATCTGAATAGTTTCTGTAACTGGGTTTCTTTGCTTTGTACGTCATATATTCTTTAACGTCTTCTCTTTTTTCACACTTTTAAGTGTGTCGACATTTCTCTTTAAAAGGAGGTGATCCAGCGGCACCTTCCGATACCGCT
>CALWDZ010000015.1 GCA_944376845.1 uncultured Clostridia bacterium
ATAAATGAAGAATTTGTAAATGTAATCGAAGTTGTCATTAATAATAATGGTCAAGACAATGTATTAACAGGTCAACAGACATTTACACTTGAGGAAATTGATAATTTTTATTTGAACATTAGAGATAAAGATACACAAAATTATATAAATTCGATATCTTTAAATGTAATATTTTTTGATAATATTGAAATCAATAACAAAATGATTAATACATCATCATTAACCCATGTAGAATATAGTAGAGATTTAGGTGAAAACAATTTTGTTATTTCAATAGATAATGATTTACTTAATGAATACGAGTTGTTTTATGACACAACTGATAATTATACAAAAACTAAATTTACACAATCTACAATTGAATTTTCAATAGATGAAAATGAAGAAAATTACTATATTTATATATACCTATATAAAAATAACGATTATTTGCAAGTTCTAACAATTAGTTTTATGAGCTTTTGCCCTGTTGAAATGGTATCAATGCAAGTTTATCGACAAGATTATATAGATAATCTACAATATAACATTTACAATGACGAAATAACTATAACTAGTTATGGGGTTATTAATAGTTTAAATCTAACATATAAAGATGGTTATACTGATTGCACATATAAAATTTTTGATGAAAACGGACTTGAAATTGATGATTTCACGACTATAAAAAATACAACATATACTATTAAAATTTATTTTGATAATACTGAAATATATTCATTCTTATTTAAAGTTAAGTATCAATTCAATAATTTAATTGATGGCATGCAATATATAGGTGATGCAAATGTGGCTTCAATTGTTACAAATAATAGTCAATTAACTGTTCCAAATTTGACAGATACAGAATACTATACTAATCAAAGTATAATGTTTAATGGGTCTAACTCAGTAACATTAACAGAAGGACAGCAAACAATTGAAGTAGTTTACTCTTTTACAGCCAATCAAAAAACTTATAATTATACTTTTGACTTAATAATAGAATATGTCTTACAGGAAGACAATCCAATAGATTATGTAAGTGGTATTACAATAAATTATACTGATATCTGGGGAACTTCTTATGCAGTTAGCTTTGATTATAATTTACAATTTTCAAATGGTGAATATAATTTATCAGATATGGCATTTGTTGAAGAAAATGATATTATAATTGATACCGCATATATAGTTGTTTCAAAAGAAATAAAATTTTCTGAGGATAAAACAGTATGTTGGCTTGAATATGTGATTTCTGTTGACGGACAAAACAAAACATTTAGAGCATATATTAAAACAAGCGGAACAATTTCAAACAATACAAATGCGCAAATAATATTCTCAGATGCAAAAACCGAAGAAGATATAACTGATTTGCTTGTTGATAATACTCATACAATAGAAAAAGTTAATGTCTTTGGCTATTTAGAAATAATTTTAGAAGATGAAAATGCAAGAATTGAGTATTATTTCAATGGCGAAATTGTTGATGAAAACAATTTTGAGTTAAATTCAATTGGAACTTATACAGTAAAAATATTTTCATCAGACAACACTGCAACAAGATCTATAAATATTATAGTTCAAGATTATGACAACTTAATGTTTGAAGTTTTCTATGAAAGTGAAAGACTATATTTAGAATATTCAAATAATGGACCACTAGGCAATATGAAGATGAAATATGATCCATTGATAGGACCTTACTTTATAGGTTATTTTGGGGAAAAAGATTTAGGTGATTTAACACAAGTTACGATTTC
The DNA here is from genome assembly GCA_944376845.1 of uncultured Clostridia bacterium. Lineage (GTDB taxonomy): Bacteria > Bacillota > Clostridia > Christensenellales > UBA1242 > UBA5893. The sequence goes on from CALWDZ010000015.1 coordinate 1,746, forward strand.
AGGTAATTCTGCTTATGAAAATATGCTTTATTATTCTGATAAAGAAACGCCTATAACAAACCTTGATAATCTTGTTTTAGATATAATGACTGATTTAGATGGCTCAATAACTGAAATTATTGGTGCTAAATATGTGTTGGTATATGCAAAAATTGAAAATGTTTATTATGCAGTATATTTTGTATTTGAAAATCGTCCACCATATCCTATGACATTTAGTTTTGATACGGACAACAACGATGTAATAAACGAAAATGACACACAACTAAGTTTAAAAGTTAATTTAGAAGAAGTTGGGACAGGAATTGTTGATTTAGGGGATTTCTATATTGGAGAAAGTGGACCAAGTGTTGAAGTAACAAGAGAAGAACTTGGAATGGCTGAAACCGAAACAACTGTTAGTGCAACTGTAAATTGGTTATCAACATTTGAAGATTATAGTTATCAATATTTTACTGATTTACCAGAAGGGCAAGATATGCCTGAATTAATAGGACCAAGCGAAGATAATATGGTTTCAACTCTTGTGCTCAATTTTGCAGATAATGGTAGTGGGCAATATGTTGCAACAATATATGTTTGCTCTGAGGGCGCAACACTAGAAACTCTAATGGAATTGATTGTTCCGGTTACATTTATATTGGTTGATTAAAAACTAAATAAGTAAAAAATTAAAAGTCAATCTATGATAGATTGACTTTTTTACTTTATGTAGGTGTTTTTAATCTATATAATCATCATATCTTTTTTACTAAACAACATATAATTAAAATTGATTTATTCAACATCTAAATTTTCTTCACTAAATAATGGGCTATTAAAAAATTCATCAATAGATATGCCAAGTGTTCTTATAACTATAATTAAAGTTGTTAGATTTACACCTTTATATCTTGCATACATTAGCTAATACTCTTATAACTACATTTGGAACTTTTGACACAAGTATGCAAACGCTCATAATAATTCTAGGATTAGTAGCATGTATTGCTATTATTTCATTAGGAATTTTTATGGTACTAAAAGCAATATCAAAATTGAAAAACAACAAAACTGTCTAGTATATTGATTTTTATCATATTCTATATATAAAATATATTTAAAATTTGATTTATCAAACACTTAAAATTTTATAAAAACATAAGTAGGACCAATTGACCCCAATTACACAGAATTAGACCGAAATAGATAGTAAATTTTAGTCTTTTCACTTTTGATAAAAAACGGTTAAAAAATCTCTATAATGACGATAGTTCAAAAATAAAAATGGCTCTATAAAATAAAAGTAAATTTTAGTAAAAAATAAAACCCTTTAAAGTGGCTAAATGCCTTTATTTTAAAGGATTTTATGTGCTTGGAGCTAACGAGCAGATTCGAACTGCCGACCTCGCGCTTACCAAGCGCGTGCGCTACCTGCTGCGCCACGTTAGCATATATTGTTTTTATACAAACGACGAAATGAGTTTAACAAATTATTAATATATTGTCAATAAATTACAAAAAAAACTGACGCATTTGCATCAGTTTTTTATATTTATTTTTCAAAGGTTTCAATGTGATATTTAGATTCTTCGTTTCCAGTTGGAACTGTGTAATATTCTGTACCATCATCGCTTTTAAATTTTTTGCTTTCAGTGAGTGGAGTATTATCTATTGATGTGTTTTTGACATCTACTGTATAAAATTTATTTGTATTTAACTCATTGGTATTGGTGTTTTCTTGTACATTTATATGTAGTGTATTTTTGTCATTTATTTCTCTGGTTGGCTCTTGGTGAGGTTGAAGTTCTGCAGCAAGGGCTAAAGATTGTGTCTCTGACATAACTGAAGTTGAGTACGAGGCAATCCCGAACAACCAACAGCCGAAAATTGTAACTAGTCCTGGTGCGACGCCTGATAAAACTCCAACAGTAATTCCAGCAATAACTCCTGCAATGCCTAGACCAATGCTAAGCCATTTTAAAACTTTTGAAAGTACTGAGTAAATAATTGCTTTTTTCCATTTCTTTTTATTTGAATTTTCCATATTTTTATTCTCCGTTGATATATTATCACACAAAGCGAGGCGAGTCAATACCAGATTTTATTTTTTTGAATCTTGATATAGATGTTCTAAATTTAAATCAACAAATTGTTGTTCTTCGCTTATGCTTTGAATTTTTTCTGTTTTTTCTATAACAATATTACCAAATGGAGTATACTGTTCATCAGTCGTTTGTTGATTTTCTTCAGGTGTATTTTCATCTGTTGTTATATTTTGATTTTCATTTTTCTTTTTTAAGTTATTCTCATAATCTTTTTGGCTTTTGCGTGGTAGGTCATATCTAATGTCTTTAATATCTAAAAGTTTTAAACCTATTTTTTCAAATTTTTGTCCAAGTTCTCCTTTAAGAGTGTTTTCAATTGCCTCATTCAAATTTACAAATTCAAAAAGTGCAAAGTTATATTTATTTAATATACTTACAACATATTCAGAAGAAAACATTCTGAGTAATTTCTCTGCTTCGCCAGTTTTTAAATATGAATATTCACTAAGTAGAGCGGACATAAAAAGTGATAAATTTGCAACGCTTAGATAAAACTTGCATCTAAGTCCCACTTTAAAAATTCCGCTTGAAACCTGACCAAGTTCTGCTTTATCTAGCGAAACAAAGTCAAATTCAAAAGGTGCAGTTTTGACAAAGTATGTTTCTGCTTTAAAACTTTTTTTAATTTTTCCATTTTTATCTATCTTATGTATTTTAAGTTTTTTGCAACAAACAGGGAGAGTGGAGACGCTTAAGTAATATTCACCAGTTGAAAAACAATCAAGTGCTTTTCCATTATGTCCAAGGGCAAAACCAAAACCTTCGGGCACAGTAACCTTGCAATCAAGTTTTATTTTTCCACCTTTGGTACTTACTGGTGTGACAATGGAAGTGGCATCTTTTTCATCAAAAGTGATGTCACTAGAAAATATATGTTTTAATTTACTGAATATTCCCATGCTTATATGCTACCACAAAAATAAAGTTTTGGCAAATACGAATATTATAACAACTTGTCTAATAGATTTAAACTAGGAGGAAAAATGAAACTTTCGGAAATCATAGGCAAACAGGTATTTGATATATATAATGCAAATATAATAGGAACTATTCATGATGCATGTTTTGATGAAAAATACAAAAAAATATTAGGATTTTATTTTTTTGACCAAGATGAAAATGAATTTTATTTAAAGACGGCAAATATCTATGCGATAGGAGATTATATAACGATAAAAAATTCCACAAAAGTTTCCACGGACTTTTCGCTTACAAATCCCCTCTCTCCACTTGGTAAAAATGTTATAGGCGTTAGTGGTGAAGATTATGGTGTTTTGAGTGATATTGAGTTTGATGATAAATATAATATCACAAATTTTGTAACGGGTTCTAAAAATGTTGAGATGTCTCAGATATTGCAAATTTCATCAAATTTGGTTGTTGGTGATAATAATGTAAAATTACAAAATTTTAGACCTAAAAGCACACAAAAATCGCCAATAAATTTAGATAATTTACAAGTCACTATGATGAGAATCCCTGAGGAAGAAAATCAAAACTTGAAACTTATGCCAAACAAAATCACGGTCAACAGCGATATTCTTATTGGAAAGAAACTTTCAAAAGATATAATGGGTAAAAATAAAGAACTTATTTTAAAACAAAATCAAACAATAACTGCAAAGCAACTTATAGTTGCGAAACAACATGATAAACTAAACGAATTATTTTACAGTGTTTATTGATATATGTTTTAAAAAACCAGTGAGGCATTTTTGTCTCACTGGTTTTTTAATTTTAATCATAACTCTAAGTCTAAGCATGTTGCATCATCTCTTGTTTTAAAGCGTGGATGAACATTGCAATCTCTATCTTGTTCTTGTGCATTATAGAGTTCTTTGTAAAGATCTTCGAGTTTGTTGTCGTTTTCTATCAATTCAAATATTTTTTCTATTGTGTGTAAATTAAATGTGTCTATAATTTGGCTATAGCCATCTGTCATTGCGATAATTTGGTTTATTTCCATTGTTGGCATCGTGGCATAAAGTCCTTTGTCAATTGCCTCGAGACTATCTGATAAAATCCAATAACCATGGTCGGTATTCTGAGAAAGTCTTGTCGTAACCAAATCATCATTGATAAGTGGTCTGGCATCAATTACATTGATATTCCTTTCTTTGGCAATTTTTGCCATTTTATTTATATTTATTTGATCAAGTCGTGGTAAATCAGGTAGAGAAAATTCTTTTATTGCACCTGATTTGTTTTTTACAAATAGTTTACAGTCGCCAAGAACAAAAAATTCAGTCACATCAACATTTATTCTAAACAATGCAATACCTGCACTTGGACGAGATTTTACATTTTCTGCACCCTCAAAACTATCATATTCTGCATTAACTTTTTGAACGCACTCCTTGAATATTTGCTTTAATGGTAAATTTGTGGACAATTTTTTAATCAGAAATTGTTTTATTTGCTCTGCGAACCATTTTGCATCACTTTTCAGTGGAGAATAGTTTTCTTTGAAAAGACCAGTAGCACCATCAATAACAAAACCAAATCTATCACAAAGATAAACACAATCTTCATTGGTTTCTTCAATAGTTTTTCCTGCTTTTGTAAATATTTGTTTTTTCATGCACATACATTAGCAAAAAAAAAACTAGAATGTCAACAAAAAAATAACATTATACTATATTTTTTCATAAATTACTTTATTGAATATATAAGGAGTAAAAATGGAGTATGTTATTATTGACGAAAGTGTAAAAATTGGAAAGAATGTTAAAATTTTTCCATTCAATGTAATAAAAGGTGAAACTGTAATAGAAGATGGGGCAATAATATACCCATTTAATTACATAGAAAACGCAAAAATTGGGAAATGCTCTGAGATAAGCCATAGTCACCTAGAGAATTGTGAAATTGGTAGTTTTGTCAAGGTAGGACCATTTGCAAGGCTTAGACCTGATGCAAGGATAGAAGATGGTTGTAAAGTTGGTAATTTCGTAGAAATAAAAAAAGCCACCTTAAAAAAAGGAGTCAAAGCAAGTCATTTGGCTTATATTGGTGATGCCGAAGTGGGTGAGAATACAAATGTTGGTTGTGGTGTTATTTTTGCAAATTATAACGGCAAAACAAAAAGTAAAACAAAAGTAGGGAAAAATTGTTTTATTGGTAGTAATTCAAATTTAATTGCGCCTATTACAGTTGCAGACAACACATATATTTGTGCAGGTACAACATTGACACAAGATACAACAAAAGGAGATTTTGTTATTGCAAGAGAAAGAGAAACTATAAAGCATGGTCGAGCCAAACAATATTTAAAAGGGGATGACGTATGAGATATTTTGGAACTGATGGCATACGTGGCAAGGTGTTTCAAGAAATTGACCAAAACATTGCTTTTGATTGTGGTAATGCATTGTGTAAGTTAACAAAAAATCCTAAAATCGTTTTGGGAAAAGATAGCAGAATAAGCGGTGATTACATAACGTTGGCTTTTAGTTTGGGAGTAATAAGTGGCGGTGGAATAGTTGAAGATGTGGGCATATGTCCAACTGCGGGAATTGCGTATCTTACCAAAACTTTGGGTTATGATTATGGCGTTGTTATAAGCGCGTCACACAATCCGCCGGATAATAATGGTATTAAAATTTTTAATTCCAAAGGACAAAAACTTGGTGATGATGTTGAACTAGAGTTAGAAAAATATTTTGGTGAGCATATTGTAGTTGATGCAATGCATCTTGGGAAATTTGCTTCAAAACCAAAACTAATTAAAAAATACATACAATTTTTGCACAATAGCATAAAAAAACCATTAAAAAACTTAAAAATTGTGTTAGATTGTTGTTTTGGTGCAAGTACTATTGTCGCACCTTATGTTTTTAAAAGTTTGGGGGCAGATGTATTTGTAATAAATAAAAAGCCCGATGGTGAAAAAATCAACATCAAATGCGGAGCAACAGACACAACAATGTTAAAAAGAGTTGTGAAAGAGAAAAAAGCGGATTTAGGCTTGGCTTTTGATGGTGATAGCGACAGAATTATTGCTGTTGATGAACTAGGCATGGAAGTTGATGGAGATAAAATAATATATCTTTTTGCACTTGATAAGCAAAAACAGGGAATATTATCAAAAAATGTAGTGGTTGGAACAAAACTAACAAATCTTGGAGTTCAAAACAAACTTGAAAGTTATGGCATAAAGACCATACTTGCGGACATCGGTGACAAGTATGTAATAGAGGAAATCTTAAAAAATGGTGCTGCTATTGGTGGTGAAAAATCGGGGCATATAATTTTATCGGAATATTTGCCTACAGGCGATGGAATACTTTGCGGATTAAAATTGGCAGAAATTATAAAAAATGAAAATAAAAAATTATCACAACTTGCTGACGTGAAATTATATCCACAGTATAATGTTAATTGTGTTGTTAAAGATAAAAATGCAGTTATAAATAATGAGAAGTTGAAAAAGCAAGTGGAAGAGATTGAGAAAATGGCTCAAGGGAAGGCAAGAGTTTTAGTTAGAAAATCGGGAACAGAGCCAAAAATTAGAATAATGGCAGAAAGCGAAAATGAAGAATTTGCAAAAAAATGCGTCAATATATTAGAAAATTTAGTTAAAGAAATCAATAATAGTCTATAATTTACTTAAAATATAAGATTTTATTGCTTTCAGTTGTTCAATTTGTGTTGAAGCACCGCCACTAAGCCCAATGCAATCGCCCTCTAATAATTTTTTCGTTGATATTAAATGCTTTATATCATCAATGTCTTCAGCAAAATAGGTGGGAGCAAAGTTTGAAACACTATTATAAAGTTCAATTGTGTTACTTGAATTTTTTCCACCAACTATAATCATTTTATCAACTTTTTTAGCAAGTTCAATTGAGTTTTGGTGAATAATCGCTTGGGCATTGCACATTGTGTCCTTGTAATCAAACAATTTATTGCTTTTATGCATAATGTCTTTAATTTTTTCAATAATTTTTAGTGCTTTTGATCTTGAAAAGGTGGTTTGAACAACAAGAAAGTATTTGTTAAAACCAAGGTCAATGTTATGAATTTCGCTTTCATCTTCTATTAAAATCGGCGAAACACACCATCCCGAAGTACCATACACTTCGGGATGGATTTTTCCAGTTTTATAGCCATATTTGCCAATAATAATGATTTTGTAGCCGTCTTTTTGTTTGCTTTCTACTAATTTATTTATAGATAATACATTGGGACATGTGCAATCTAAATATTTTATATTATGTTCATTTAAATATGCATAAGTGCTTTTTGGTTCTCCATGTGCACGTATGATTACATAATCATCAGAGGTCAAATCGAATAAATTTTGTTTGGTGACTATCCCTAGGCCTTCAAGATTTTTTATTGTTTCTTTATTGTGTAAAAGTTGTTTATATAAGACGACATTATTGTGTTCGTCCTTTGCCTTAATGGCATTTTTAAGTGCACGTTTTGCACCAAAACATAAACAACATACTTTGCTTAATTCAACAGTGGTTTTCATATTTAATATATATTAAAACAAAAGTGTAAAAATGAAAAATATTTTAAATAGAATTATAAAAACAAAATAGTTGAATAAATATTCAACCAATATTTAAGACACTTCAAGAAATTTCCCAAATTTATTCATCATTATTCTTTTATATGACATGAGTGAATGAGTGTATCTTTGTAATGTTATCATGGGGTTTTTGTGTCCAAGTATATCTGATACAGTTTTTACATCAATACCAAATTCAAGTGCACGTGTTGCAAAAGTATGACGAAGAGAGTGAAAATTTTTTTTTTTATATTAAGCCTTCTCAGTAGTCTTTCAAAAGTTCTTTGATAAGATCTTGTACCAATCATTTGGTTATCATTTGTAGTAATAACATATAAGGATGTACTATTTTTCTTTATTTTCCTTAAAATAACGCTAAGTTGTTTAGGTATTGGTATGATTCTATTTGAATTTTTTGTCTTTGGAGTGCTAATAACAATTTGTGTTTTTCCATCAATCTTCCCTTGATATGCAGATTTAGTAATGCTAATTGTGTTTTTTTCAAAATCTATATCTTTCCATGTGAGAGCCAGTAATTCGCCAATTCTAAGTCCCGTATATAGACAAATAACAATTCCTATATAATTTTTTCTATTACTTAAGCAATATTTTTCAATTTTTAATTGTTCCCATTTTTCAAATGCAGATATGTGGCTTTCTTCCATATCTGGCATTTTTATGCGGTTGCAATAGTCTTTTGTTGTAATTTCAAGCAAATTTGCTTCTTTTATTGCTTGTTTTAATACATTTACTATTAAAATAACTGAGTTATTTGATAATTTTCCGCCAGTTCTTAAATTTCCGCTTTCAAGTAGATGTGTAACAAAATTTTGTAATACACTTGGTGACAGTTCATCTAGGTCATAGTCCCCCAAATTTGGCTTTAAATGTTTTTCGATAATATCAGTATAAGAATTATAACTCCGTTGCTTTATATTGTATTTTAGTTGTGATTTTGTCCAATAATCGAGCCAATCTTTTAATTTCATAATTTACCTCCGTGCTCATTTTATCGAAAAATCTTCGTAAATTAAAGATTGAAAATTGCAATAAAAAAACCACCTAATTAGGTGGTTTATAGTTGAATATGCGTTCAATTGTTTTCGTATGGTAGACAGATAAGAACTATTTCTGTTGGGTATATACAACCGCCATAGTATCTTAAATAGAGTTTGTAATCTTTACATATTGAGTATACTAGTTTTGGTATTTCGAATAGGTGTGTGTTATTGTGATAAACAGACAGAAACATTTTTGGTCTATCTGTTTGTATATGATTTTTTGCACCTTTGATTGCGGAAACTTCTCCGCCTTCAATATCCATTTTTATCATGGTTATTTTTTCTTTAATGTCATTATCAAGGGTGACTGCTTCTATCAAATCTTTTGATGATTCTGTGGTAAGGTTTGCAGAACTAGAGAAATTATTGCGGGAGATACCAATTTCGCCATTAAATTCCGTTACTGCTTTATTTTTATACTCAATATTAGGGTATTTTTGAAGATTTTTTTGCATTTCTGTAAAAATTTCTTCAGTTATATCATAGCAATAAATTTTTTTATAACTCTTTTCGCCATAAGAAGCAATAAAATTTTGTACGCTATCACCAGTATATGCACCGATATCAACAAATACTTCTTCTTCGCATTTTGGAACTAAGTCTAGGTCAAAATATTGTTTGAACATAAAATTACTTGCAAAACCAAGATTTATGAAGTCAAAATTATAATAATTATTTAAAATTGCATATAAAAGATGCTTAGAACGATAATCGCACAAGTGTTCATATAACCAGATATAATCATCTAAATTATTTTTAAATACTTTTGCTTTTTGAAAAAAAGTCTCAAAATTTTCATTTTCTATTTCAAGATTACCCCAATATGGGAACTGTTTAAAAAAAGATTGCACTGATTGCTGTGTTTCTAGTGGAATACCTTTAAATCCCTTGACCATATGTACATACATATCATAAAGGTCAGTTTTTTGAAGGGTATATATAAGTTTATAAAATTGTTCATCAATATAGTTCATATGCAAATTATATTCATAACATAAAAACTATGTTACTACAAATTTTGCATACTTTTTTTAAGATGTTTTTGTGTTAATTAAATTTATTAGTTTTTTCTCAAGTTCAATACATTTTTGTTTGTCCATGTCCATAGTATTATTAAGTTTATATTCAATGCCAAGTTTTTTATATTTATCTCTTGCCATGCTGTGATATGGTAAAAGTTCCACTTTTTCAACATTTTTTATGTTTTTTATGTAATTTGCAAGTTTTGTTATGTGATTTTCATCATCGTTTAAAGAGGGAACAATAACTTGCCTAAGCCAAAGTTTTTTGTTATTTTTCTGACACAAGGAAAGAAATTTATTGTAATTTTCTATTGAATTGCCACAAATTTTTTTGTATTCATTTTCATCTACTGCTTTGACATCTAAAATGACAAGGTCTATAAAATCAAGAAGTTTTGAAAAATCTCCACTAACTGCACCCGATGTGTCAAGTGCAGTGGAAATGTTGTGCTTTTTTAATAATTTCGCGCACTCTAAGACAAATTTTGATTGAACAAGTGGTTCGCCACCACTGAAAGTTACTCCACCATTTTCGCCATAATATACTTTGAATTTATTGTACATATTTAAAACATCGTGAGGGGAAATGGTTTGCGTAAAATCTGAAATTTTCCATGTTTCTGGGTTGTGGCAATATATGCACCTTAGCGGACAGCCTGATAAAAATATCACCAGTCTTGTTCCTGGTCCATCAACTAGTCCCATTGTTTCTATATCGGTTATATATCCTTTCATTTTTATCTCTTTTCGTGGAATGTTCTTGCTATGACTTCTTCTTGGTGTGCACGGTCAAGTTTATTAAAGTTTACGGCATAACCAGAAACTCTAATAGTAAGATTTGGATATTTCCAAGGATTATTCATTGCATCAATTAGCAGTTCTCTATTTAATACATTGACATTTATATGTTGAGCACCTTGAACAAAATAGCCATCTAAAATATTGACCAAGTTATTTATTTGCTCGGTTTCGTCATGTCCAAGTGCTGATGGAACAATTGAAAATGTATTTGATACGCCATCTTGGCAACAATTAGCAAATGGTATTTTCGCAACAGAGTTAAGTGAGCGAAGTGCACCACTACTATCTCTTCCATGCATAGGATTTGCACCTGGTGCAAATGCTTCGCCGGCTTTTCTTCCGTCTGGTGTGCTACCAGTTTTTAGACCATACATAACATTTGAAGTTATGGTGAGAAGAGATAATGTCGCTTTGGCATTTCTATATAATTTGCGAGAGTCAAGGTATCCAAAAAATTCTTTAATAAGTTCAACTGCCAAGTTATCCACTCGGTCATCGTCATTGCCATATTTTGGGAAATCTCCTATAATGTCAAAGTCTATGGCTATGCCTTGTGCATTTCTTATTGGTTTTACTTTGGCATATTTTATTGCGGAAAGTGAGTCGACTGCGGATGAAAAACCTGCGACACCAAACGCCATTAGCCTTTCAACATATGTGTCGTGAAGTGCCATTTGGCTTGCCTCATATGCGTATTTATCGTGCATATAGTGAATGATATTGTTTGCGTCAACATAAATCTTTGCTATTTTTTTCATCATACCACTATAATTTTTTCTAACTTTTGAATAGTCTAATACTTCATCTTCCAGTTTGTTAAAGCCCTCTACAACAAGCGCTCCGCTTAGTTCGTCATATCCACCATTTATTGCATAAAGAAGTGCTTTGGCAAGATTGCATCTCGCTCCAAAAAACTGCATTTGTTTGCCTTCTTTCATAGAAGAAACGCAACAAGATATTGCATAGTCGTGGCCGTAGAGTGGACGCATTGTATCGTCACCTTCGTACTGAATTGAATCTGTGCGTATTGAAATTTTTGAAGCGTATCTTTTAAATCCCATTGGTAAATTTTTTGCCCAAAGTACAGTAAGGTTTGGCTCTGCACTTGGGTCGAGATTTTCAAGTGTATGCAAAAATCTAAAAGATGTTTTAGTCACTAGACTATGTTTTTCATCAAGCATACCTGCCAAACTTTCGGTAACCCAAGTTGGGTCGCCTGCAAAAAGTTCATCATATTCAGGAGTACGGAGATGGCGTATTAATCTTAGTTTAATAACAAATTGGTCGATAAGTTCTTGTGCCGTACTTTCACTTAAAATACCTTTTTTAAGGTCGCGCTCAATGTAGATATCAAAAAAGGTAGCATCTCTTCCCATTGATGTGGCTGCGCCATTATTTTCTTTTGCACCTGCAAGATATCCAAAATAAGACCATTGAATTGCTTCTTGTGCATTTTTTGCTGGGTGAGAAATGTCATAACCATAACTTTTTGCCATTTCTTTTATTTGATTTAGTGCACGAATTTGTTCGCTGACTTCTTCTCTAAGGCGTATGTTTTCTTCTAAATTATTTTCGTCTAAGAAGTCATTTTGTAAATCTTTTTGTTTTTCTTCAATAAGTCTGTCCACTCCATAAAGGGCAATTCTTCTATAGTCGCCAATAATTCTTCCTCTACCATAGCCATCAGGAAGTCCTGTTAAAAGCCCATTTTTTCTTGCACGTCGAATAATCGGAGTGTAAGCATCGAAAACGCCGTCATTGTGAGTTTTTCTATATGTGACAAAATGTTTTTGCACTTCAGGGTTTAATTTGTAGCCGTGTGCTTCAAGTGCTTTTAATGCAATTTTTGTGCCACCATACATATTGACTATTCGCTTCAGTGGAGTATCTGTTTGGAGCCCAACGATAACTTCGTTTGGTTTGTCAATATAGCCAGGGCCAAATGCTGTTATGCCACTAAGTATATTAGTTTCAACATCCAAACATCCACCATTTTGGGTTTCTTTTTGTAGCAAATCTCTGCATTTATTCCATACTATGGTTGTTTTTTGTGTTTTAGGCGCAAGAAAACTATCATCACCGAGATATTCAGTATAGTTTTGGTCAATAAAAGCACTGACATCAATACTATTTTTCCAACTTTCTCCTACAAAACCTTCCCATTCTTTAAATTCGTTTTTATCCATGTTATGCTCCTTTTGATATTATTGCCTTTTATTTTAGCATAATAAAAAAAATATTCAAAAAAAAAATACAAATCTCTTTGCTATATTTTTTGAAATAGTTACAATACTTATATGAAATTAAAATGTTTAAACAGAAGTGTATTAAAGTGGATAGCACTTGTTACCATGCTTATAGACCATATAGGTGCAGTTTTGGGTTTGGAAACTTTTGCGGGGTGGGGGCTTGAATGGTTGTATTATCTCTTGAGAACTATTGGTAGACTATCCTTTCCTATATTTGCATTTTTTATTGCAGAAGGCTATTATTATACAAAAAACAAAACAAGGTATGTGCTTTTGCTTTTGGTATTTGCGATAATCTCACAGCCAATATACTATTTTGCATTAAATCAAAACTTATTCGATTTTAATATTTTGTTTACCTTTCTTTTATCAATCCTTGTTATGTTCATTGTTGATATTTCAAGAAAAAATCCAAATTATTCTTTTATGTATTACACTTTCATATTTGCAATAGGCATAATTACTGTTGCACTTTCGCTTATGGGTATGCCAATATCTTATGGCGTTTATGGCGTGTTTTTGCCAGTAGTGTTTTATGCTTTTAATCATAGCACATCAAAATATGCCAAAACTTATATGTGGGTAATTGCATTTTTGATAATGGTTTTATATTGGGGGTTAAGTTATTTGATGCTTGATAAAACTGTGTTTAATAGTTACATTGATTTATTTGCAGTTCTATCGCTTGTACTTTTATACTTTTATAATGGTCAAAAAGGTAAGGGGGCACCGAAATATTTATTTTATATTTTCTATCCTGCACATATACTTGTATTGTTTTTGATAAAACTTTTAATTTAAATATCATTTATATGCTTATATGCTTGCGATTTTATTTAAAAATATAGTATTACTGAGTTTAGGAGGGAAAAATGAGAAAAAATTTTGGAGCAAAAACATATTTATATCCAATGCCAGTTTTAATCATTGCAAGTTATGACGAAAATGGTGTTGTAGATGCGATGAATGCGGCTTGGGGAGGAATAAGCGAAGAAAATCAAATTTCTATGTGTCTATCGCCAGAACACAAAACAGTTAAAAACATTTTGAATACAAAAGCATTTACGATAAGTGTTGCTGATGCTAATCATGTTAAGGAATGTGATTATTTTGGTGTGGTTTCAGCAAACAATGTGAAAGATAAATTTGAGAAAAGTGGACTTTCACAATCAAAAAGCCAGTTTGTAAATGCACCAATAATAAATGAGCTTATGATGACACTTGAATGTGAACTTATAAGGTATAATGAAGAAACATGTATAATGACTGGCAAAATTATAAATGTTTCAGCCGATGAAAAAGTACTTACAAACGGCAAAATTGATCCAGCAAAACTTAAGGCAATATGCTTTGACCCTGTGAATAATGCATATCTTGTTCTTGGCGAAAAGGTGGGGAGAGCATTTTTTGATGGGCTTAGTTTAAGATAACTGTCACCTTGTCATAATCACCACTATATAATGATATAGGAGGTGTACGATGAGTCGAGAAAATGAAAAAGTAATGCCAGATTTTACTGTAGATGTCAACGATACAATAAATCATTCCATATGTTTTGAATCTGGTGAAAACAATAAGTGCGTAACTCTTGCTGACCAAGATTTGTTTAGCGTAGGTAGATTTTTGACACTTAGATTAACTGTTAAAAATGTAGCACCAAATAAACAAATAGCCATTGGCATAAAAATATATGAAACAACTGGTGGCACAAGAGTTATAAAAGGAAATAAAATGTATGCCGTTGCACATAACGGAGAATGTTGCCAAAATATAACACTTAAAAACATTCACTTTGTTTTGCCAGAAGAAATTGCTGAAACTGATGACAAATCAAACATCTGCAGTCGCAGAACTTTTGACATTGAAACAACTTCACATTACATTGACATTGACCGCTGTCATGGTAAAGTCTAACTGACATTTTTGTCAGTTAGTACATAATTCTTCGATTTTATCATACATCTAGTATTTTTGGGGGTGCTGGTTTGTTAAATTTATAAGAGAACAAACATAAAAAGCACAATATTAAAAGAATTGTAGAAAATATTAAATAATAAATTTTATATGGGACAAAAAAACTTGAAAATAATAAAAATAGGGCAGAGATGAAATATGCTTTCGCTCTTTTTTTATTAAGTGCTAATCTTACAAATTGTTTAAAAGTGATTTTTTGTGAATTTTCAATTTTTGTAATTTTTGGATAAATATCATATTTTTTTAAAAGTGAATAATAAGTTTGTTCTTTATCAAGAATTATTACTTCAACATTTAATGAATTAACAAATTTTTCCAAATCGGAATTATATTTATTTGTACAAATAACAATCCTTTTAGGCTTTTCATGTCTTACATTGTTATAGCAGGCTATTATATCATCAATACTTAAATCACGATACAAAAATATTGGATATAAAACTATATTTGTTTGAGGATGAGAAATTACAATATATTTACTTTTTTTTATTGCATTATAATTTTTTGCACATAATTTATAAAAAAAATCAACATTATATTTTTGATCGGAATAAATAAAAGTATTAGTATAATTATTTATGGCGTCTTGTTCTTCTTTTTTTATGTTTATTTTATTTTGTTTTTTACTTTTAAAAAACATATAAAGCATATCTACCAAAAATGTTGCAAGAAGTGAAAATAATACGCTAAGCCAAAAACTATCTACAAAATATCTTATCCATACAAATACAATAAGGAATATTAAGAATAACCTAAAAAAAGAGTCAAGAGTTTTAAAAATAAATAATTTTTTCATATAATAAATATTGCCAAAACATAATTTAATTAAACAATTGCAATTGGTTTAAATGTATGTTAAACTTAACATGGAGTTATTATGGAAATTGATATAGATGAAACTATCAAAGAGATGTCAGATTATTTGGTGGAAAACGGTGCCACTAATGTAATCATGCTTGATGTTGAAAAAAAGACTAAAACCGCAAAACGACTTGTTATTGCTACTGCCAAATCGTCACAATTTGCAAAAACTTTAGCTTTAAGTTTTAAAGAGCATTTTTCAAAACAAATGCTTTGCATCCATAGTGACGGACTTTTTAAGGGTGATTGGATTGTTCTTGATTTTAAAGACATCATTGTGCATATATTTATAAAAGATACTAGAAGCAAATTTAATCTTGAAAAACTTTACAAAGATTCAAAGAATTTCATCACAATACCAAATGCTCGAAAAGTAGTAAAAAAGTAAGAAAACGGGTATTGACTTTATGAAGTGTGTGTTGTATAATTTAGTGAAAATAAGGAGGCGATGATTATGGCAAAGATGCGTAAAAGAACAAAGGCGTCTTTAATCATATTGGGAATTTTTGGTTTGGCAGTTGCTGGTGCCGCACTTGCAATTGGGCTTGGTGCTGTTGCACTTTTGCCTCAAATGATTGCGTTTGATATTGCAATCCTCAGTGCGGGTGTTGCTATTGGTGCAGGTGTTGCTGCGGGTTCATTTGCATTGTCGGGTTTGATTTCAAGAAAACGTGCACTAAGGAAAAGTGCCGAAAGTGTTGCAGACATGGCAAAAGTTGGGCAAATTGACAACTCGGTTAGTAAAACTAGGGTTAAAATTAGAGATAATTCTTTAAAAGCAGCAAGGATTTTTGCAAAAAGTTCATATAAACTTAGTAAATTTAATATTTCTCCAATCACACATGAAAGAGAACACTATGGCACAAATAAAGACCAGTTAAAATTTGAAAGTAAAAAATATGTTTATGGTTTAATGAATGACCTTTACTCTCAAAATGGCAAAACCAAAGTTGCAAGAAAGTTTGATAAAAAAGCACAAAGTATGGAGAAAAAGGCTTCAGAATATTCTGATATTTCTGCTTTTGCTCCTAAGTATCATGTAGCAGCGGAGTATTTTAATCCATTAAGTGCATCATGGCAAACAGATGAGCGTTCAAGTGTCTATTTTAATAATAGCGAAACTGCTAATGCTGCTAAAAAAATTTTTGATGATACAACTTTCCAAAGATATAGTGACAAAAATAAACGTCGCGGAGCAACAAAGATTACCATAAGGTCACATGGCAATGACCAAGTCAAAGAGATAAGTGCTTCATGCAATGCTGAAGAACTCGTTGATACAATGGAAACATTGGCTCTCATGGATTATGGCATGACGGCTAGAAAAACTGGAATCAGTGGATACCCTATACTTGTTGAAACACAAGAATATAAACTTGATGGTACAAAGAAAGGCAAACCAGAAGTTATGTACATTAGAAATGAACAAGAACTAAAAGATAGATTATGCCTTCTAAACCCTGATCTTGCAAAAACATCACATTCAATCAATGAGATTGCAGTATTCAATCAAAATGAAAAAACTTTTTAAAGGCTTTACGAACTCAAACAACAGAAATGTTGTTTGAGTTTTTTATTGACCTAAACAAGTTTTTATGATTATAATATAATGTTATGAGTTTAGTAATTGATGGGTTTTCCATTTTTGGTCTTGAAATAAAGTTCTATGGACTTTTAATAGCGATTGGTATGGTGCTAGGAGTTTTTGTTGCATGCAAACTTGCAAAATATAGGAACTTAAAAAGTGATGATATCATTTTGCTTGCCTTATATGTATTGCCGCTGGCAGTTATCGGGGCAAGACTTTATTATGTTATTTTTAGTGAACATTCTTATACATTTTGGGAAATATTCGAAATCTGGAATGGTGGGATGGCTATATATGGTGGTGTAATAGGTGGGGCAATTGGTGTTATATTATATTGTGTCATTCACAAGAAAAATTTTATTGATGTAGCCGATATTGCAGTTGTTGCACTCATTTTGGGTCAGGGAATTGGTAGAATAGGCTGTTATTTTGCAGGATGTTGCTATGGAATAGAAGTCACCGACCCTGCATTTATGTGGTTCCCTCTTTCAACACAAATAAATGGCGTGTGGCACCTAAGTACATTCTTTTATGAAAGTATATGTGACTTTATAATTTTCTTTGTATTTTTGTGGCTTATTAGGGAAAAAGTTAAAACTCGTGGTGTAATGTTGTCTTTATATCTTATTTCTTATGGTGCGGTTAGATGTATAATTGAAACTTTCCGCGGAGATAGTTTATATATTGGAACAATGAAAGTTTCGCAACTTTTAAGCCTTATTTTAATGGTGGTTGGTATAATTTTGCTGTTAGTTATTTACACTAAAAAAAGAAAGGCAAATGAAAGCAAACATATTATTAAAAATAGTTGATGCATGCGTTTTTGGACTTTATATAGCCCTTATGTTTGTGCCTGCATTTCAAAAAATTTGGTTTTCCACAGCACTGGTGTTTATTTCTGTTATGCTACTACTTCGCAGTGCTTTTTTTGTACAAGATTCCAAACTTTGGCTTGGTAGTTTTTTAATGCTTTGTGGAGTGTTTGGTGTTTATCGTCAATTTTATGGTATAAATCTATTTATAATTTATCCTGTATATATTTTAATATTTGGACTAGCGTCACTTATTGTTTTTGCTATATTTCGTCAAAATATTCATTTAAAAGTGTTTGTAATATCGGCTTTAGAGGTGTTATTATTGGGTGTATACAAATTTGCTTATGTCAATTTGTGGGAATTTATTTTTCTACAAGTAGCACTAATATTTTTTGTTCTTACAAATATGGCAAAACGTGCAAACATAAATACTAGGAGTAACTAAATATGAATTTTTCGTCATCCAAAAACGGATACAATAAAAAAGAAGTAGATCTTTATATTTTAGATCTTCAAGGGCATATTGCAGAACTTGAAAATAAAAATCGTACCCTTGAACAAAAACTTGAAAGGTACTTAGGCAAAGATAAAGAAATAGATGATAAAAACAGAAGTATATCTATTGCACTTACAGCAGCGGTGGAAAAGGCTAGACAAATAGAGAGAAGTTCAAAAAATGTATATAAACTAAAAATTCAACAACTAGGGCTTTTGTATGAAAAGTGGGAAAAACTTTTAAGTATAATACTTGAAAAATATCCACAAATTGAAGAAATAGAGAATGTAAATAAACTACTTGCTGAATTTAAGGACAACATAAAATCCACACTCAAAGAGGACTACAAATTATACTCCATAACTACCCCAGTTAGAAATGATAGTGATACAATCAAATCTTTACTTAACAAATTAAATTCTTACACAAAAAAGGAGCCTACTCGCGTTGTAAAAGTGGAGCGCAAACAACTTCCAAAAGATATGCTTACATCACAAACTGAACTTTCTAGAATTGAAGATAAAGCACCACTTATTAAGCCAATTTATGAAGGTGACAATATGAGTAAAGGAGAATTCGAAAACTTGGCAGATAAGTTTCTTAGTGAAGATAGTGAACCAAATAACGCATATGCAAATATAATTACATCAAAAGTTAGAGCGGTTCCGGATGTAAATGAAAGTGGTTTCGATTTAAAAGAAGCAATAAATCCAAAAGAAGATCTTGATGAGATTATGCAAGCATTTGATTTTTACCATGGTGATGATAATAATAAATAGCCGAGTAGGGCTATTTTTTTTGTCTTGATTTGACGAAAATCTTTTCTTTGGTATATAATAAACAAAAAGGGGGTACATTGCATGACAAAAACACAAAGAAATCACATGTTTTGGTATATATATGCCATAGCGGCAGTGTTTTTTGTCGTGTACTCTGTTATTTGTTTTTATCCAATAAATTTAGAACCAACACAAGCAACATGGTCGATTCCAACAACTATGCCAAGTGGTATGAGATATAGTGGGTCAACATACTATGCATCCACACCACAGGAGTTTTTATATGCAATAAGCGAGAATTCAACTGTAACAATAGAACTTGTTGATAACATAGATTTTAGCGGCAATATATATCCAAC
>CALWDZ010000016.1 GCA_944376845.1 uncultured Clostridia bacterium
AGCGGTATCGGAAGGTGCCGCTGGATCACCTCCTTTTAAAGAGAAATGTCGACACACTTAAAAGTGTGAAAAAAGAGCAGACGTTAAAGAATATATGACGTACAAAGCAAAGAAACCCAGTTACAGAAACTATTCAGATTTCACAAAAACTAAGATTAGGTTTATGCCTAGTCTTTTTTTTATTTCTAGAATTTATTGCTATTGGTGATGCAAAGGCTTAGATATAAATGCTCTTAAAAATAATTGTACTAAAATGCTGATATAAATGCCCTTTAAAATGTTAGTAAAATGCAAATACGATACAAAATAAAAAAAATATAGATGAATAAGTAATAAAAAATACTCGTAAAAGTTTGATTTTACGAGTATTTTTCTATTTGACCGAAGTATGTGTTTAAATTAAGATGCTTTTTCGGAAAATCTCAAATTTTGTAAAATAAAAAATATTTTTGTAAAAAAGTAAAAAACATTTGTAAAAAAGTCTAAAGTGTGATATATTGTATTTCGTAACATTAAAAAGTTCGCTTATTTTGATGTTTTTGTCATATATCTTTGTCCCGGGTAATATAGATATTTCGACATAAGTTAACAAAACTGTTACCGATTGTACAAATATCGCTTTTGATGCGATGTGTATAATGGTTATAGTAAAAGCGAGGTTTTAATGTTCTGTGTTGTAAAGTTAAAATCTATTAGGTTTGTGCTCGTAGTACTTTTAGCGGCGGTGCTACTTGCAATATCATTTAACGGCGTTTCGTCTGCGCAAGTTTTCTTTGGCTACAATGCTAAACTTGTCCCCGTTTACAGTGTGGAAACAGAAAAAAAACAAGTTGCAATCTCTTTTGATGCGGCTTGGGGTGCAGATAAAACGCAGGGAATAATGGATATTTTGGAAGAATACGATGCCGGTGGTACATTTTTCCTTGTTGGTTTTTGGGTAGATAAGTATGGTGACCTTGTCAAAGAAATTGGTGAACGTGGTTTTGAGATTGGCACGCACTCAAACACTCATCCAGATATGACCAAACTTTCTGCTGATGCAATGGAAAAAGAACTTACTACTTGCGTGGATATGATTGAAAACATCACTGGCAAAAATGTAGAACTATTCCGTCCGCCTTATGGTGCGTATAATGACACACTTATAAAGACAAGCGAAAAACTTGGACTTATACCAATACAATGGAGCGTAGACTCTCTTGACTGGAAAGGTATAAGTGCTCAGGAAATTACCACTAGAATAATCAATAATGCAAAAAATGGGTCTATAATTTTGTGTCATAACAATTCTGACCATATCTTAGATGCACTACCAATGATTCTTGACAGACTTACGGCACAGGGCTACACCGTTACATCTGTTGGTGACCTTGTGTATAAAGAAAATTACGAGATTGACAGACAAGGTGTACAAAAACTCAAAAATTAAGGAGAAATTTTATGAAGTACGAACTATTGTCAAATAATAAAGTGTTTTTATGTGGAAAAATTTTGACAGAACCAAAGTTTAGTCATGAAAGTTTTGGAGAAGCATTTTACGAAATTAAACTTGAAGTAAAGCGCCTATCCGAGCAGTGTGATATAATTCCAATCACAATTTCTGACAAACTCCTTACAAAAGACATGAAAGTGGGTAGCACCTTGGCTATCAAAGGACAATTTAGAAGTTATAACAAAGTCGAAGATCAAAAGAGCAAACTTATGCTCACTGTATTTGTGCGTGAAGTCATTGATTACACCGAGGATATGAATCCAAATATTATAGAAATCACTGGCTATATTTGCAAAGAACCAACATACCGCACCACACCATTCAAGCGTGAAATTTGCGATGTTTTAATCGCAGTAAATAGAGCATATAACAAATCTGACTATCTGCCATGCATTGCATGGGGAAGAAATGCAAGGTTTGTTAAAAATCTTGAAGTCGGCAAAAAGGTATCACTTGTTGGGAGAATTCAATCTCGTGATTATCAAAAGAAATTAGAAAATGGCGAAGTAGAGAACCGCACCGCCTATGAGGTTTCAATAAACAAAATTTCAGATGATGAAAGTGAAGTGGAAAGTTTTGATGATGAGATGTTGTCATAGAACTGTCAAAAAGCATCGCAATACTTTGTTTCTGTCTTGTCAGTCTAGACAGTCATGTACAAAGTACACTCCTGCCTAGTCTGACAAGCCGAGCCTCGTCTTGCTTGCTTTTTGGCAGTCTATTTAGTTTACAAACTGGATGTTGTCATAAGGCAACATCTTTTTTTGACCCTTTTGTCATTCTGAGGCACCTTTTAGGTGCCGTGAGAATCTCATAATTCATAAAAAAAGAGGCATGGCCTCTATTTTTTAAATGTTAATTTAAAGTAATATCTTAATTTTTTATATGCTTTGCGTTTTTTTAGTGATGAAAGTGCATCAAGCGACCAAGCATAATATTGTTGTATTTCATCTTTTGAACCATTAAACTTTTTCCACATATTTTCAAAATATATTGAATCTAGATATATGCTTCTTAAATTGCTGAGTTTATCGGCAAGGTTTACAAGTTTAGCACGCTCATCTGCGTTTTTTAATTGTTGCATATGTAACTTTTTTCTTTCAAGATAGGGAAGTGACTTGTCTTCGCTATCTGCTGAAACCAATTTGGCGACACCACTGCCAAATTTTTCTTCAATCTCTTCTATTTTAGTGTCAGTGTCTTCAACTGTGTCATGAAGAATGCCAGCAATTATTGTGATTTCATCTGCCTTTTCTTCTTTTAAAATCTGAGTTACTTCATACAAGTGCACAATATATGGAATTTTTGTACCTTTTCTAAATTGACCACTATGCTTTTTAGTAGCAAACTCAAATGCGTCATCATATTTTTTTTGGAAATCTTTTGAAATATTCATATTTTTCCTTTTATTTTACATTCACTTTATAAAGTCCGTGCAAATTGCAATACTCATAGACTGCAACAACATCGTCTTTTTTTACATTAAACTTAGCCACTGGCTGTGATGCTGGACTAAGATGTTTAATTAAGTATCCATCAACAAGTTCTACCACAACGAAGTTTATGTAATGATTCTCAAGCATTGGGTGTAAAACTTCGCCAACGGTTACAGTCAATGTATCTCCATCAAAAGAAAGTACAGGCAAATGCTTTTCAAGTGCACCATCACTTTGCATAGGCACGAGGAGAGTCATTTTTTCGCCGCAACAAACAAGTGGAACGCCTTTATCCACAAGTTTAATTGCAACATTTTTGCAGTGTTCACATAAATAAAAATTTAACATTATTTCTTACCTCCAAATACTATTTTAAATTTTTGTATACATTTATTTATTACATCTTTTGCGATGTCGGCACCGCCAGCGGTGAGTACTTTGACTTTTTTGTTTTCCAGTTGCTTGTAGACTGTTAAAAAATGTTCAAGTTCGTTTAAAATGTGCTTTGGCAATTCGCCTATGTCCTTATATGAATTGTACTGTGGGTCACCAAAAGGTATGGCTATTACTTTTTCATCTACTTCATCTTTATCTGTCATATTCACAATTCCAATTGGATAACATCTAACCAAACTTGCCTTTTCAATAGGTTGACTGCAAAGTACAAATACATCCAGTGGGTCACCATCGCCAGAGTAGGTAAGAGGAATAAAACCATAGTTCATAGGATAGTGTGTGCTTGTGTAAAGCACGCGGTCCAAAATTATCAGCCCTGTTTCTTTATCTAGTTCATATTTATTTTTGCTACCTTGTTCAATCTCAATAAAGGCAACAAAATCGTCAGGTTTTATCCTGTTTTCATTTATATCTTTCCAAATGTTCATATATTCTCCATAAAGATATTGACAATTTTAATTTTTTTTGTCAAGCGACTTTAATCGTTTTGAAAAAATGAGATAAATGAATATACTATTTTTGTTTCAATTGGGATGTCTCGCTTTGCTCGACAAGATACTATGTTCGGTGTCATTCTGAGCGTTAGCGAAGAATCTCAAAATAACTTAATAGAGGAGCAAGTATGAATAAAATAACAGATATAAAAGCAAGACAAATTTTAGACTCACGTGGTACGCCAACCATAGAAGTTGATGTTTATGTAAGAAATATGCTAATGGGTAGGGCAAGTGTGCCATCAGGTGCATCAACTGGTGCATTTGAAGCCATTGAACTTCGTGACGGCGACCAAGATGTATATTTTGGTAAGTCGGTTTTAAAGGCGGTTAAAAATGTAAATGAGATTATTGCACCAGCACTTATTGGGGAAAGCGTGTTTGACCAACGCAAAATTGATGAAAAAATGATTGCACTCGACGGCACAGAAAACAAAAGTGTGCTTGGTGCAAATGCCATACTCGGCGTTTCACTTGCTGTGGCAAAAGCGGCTGCAAAAATAAAAGATTTGCCACTATATGAATACTTGGGTGGAGAAGATGCACATATATTGCCTGTTCCTATGATGAATATAATAAATGGTGGAAAGCACGCAGACAATAGTATCAACATTCAAGAGTTTATGATTATGCCTGTTGGAGCAAAAAGTTTTAGTGAAGGACTTAGGTGGTGTGCAGAAGTTTATCATAGTTTAAAAAGCGTTTTGAAAGAAAAAGACCTTGCCACAGCAGTTGGTGATGAGGGCGGTTTTGCACCGAACCTTAAAGATGATGAAGAGGCTTTTGTTTGCATAATGAATGCAATTGAAAAGGCAGGATATAAACCGGGCAAAGACTTTAAACTTGCCGTGGATGTTGCTGCCACAGAGATGTATGACGAAGCAAAAAAGATAGGCAAAACAGGTAGTTACTATTTTTGGAAAACAGATAAACTGTATACTCCAGATGAAATGATAGAGTTTTGGAAGGAGATGACAAAAAAATATCCAATAATCTCAATAGAAGATGCCCTTTCAGAAGAAGATTGGGAGAACTGGAAAAAACTTACCAAGGCACTTGGCAAAAAAGTTCAACTTGTGGGTGATGACCTTTTTGTTACAAATGTAAAACGTCTTCAAAAAGGTATAGACCTAGGTGTTGCAAATGCAATACTTATCAAAGTCAACCAAATTGGAACTCTAACTGAAACTTTTGATGCAATGAACCTTGCAAAAGCACATGGTTACAACTGCATTGTTTCACACCGAAGCGGAGAAACCGAGGATGTGACGATAGCAGATATAGTTGTTGCACAAAATGCTGGGCAAATAAAAAGCGGTGCACCATGCCGAACTGACCGCGTGGCGAAATATAACCAACTACTGCGTATAGAAGAGAATCTTGGCAAAAAAGCAAAGTATTATAAAATGTAACTATTAAGTCACTCTGAGCCCTTTTGTTATTCTGAGACATTTGTGTTTTGTCATTCTGACATTATTTTCTGTCATTCTGAGCGTCAGCGAAGAATCTCAACCTTATGTCACCCTGACCGCTCCCCGCCTTGACGGAGAGGAAGGGTCTCTAAAAGGATGAGACTCTTCGTCAGCCGTCAACTCGTCAGAACCTACGCTAATGGGCTAAAAATTGCTAAACGCAATTTGTATCGCCTTAATGCTTGGTTCTTCCTCTCCCCAAAAAGTTTCCATAGGTACTTTTTGGGGTCCCCGAATAAATTCTCAGGATGACACCACATCTCTAGTCATTCTGAGCCGAAGGCGAAGAATCTTTTTTTAAACTAAAAATGGTACATCTAATTTAATATTAGGTGTACTTCTTCTAAAAAAAATTATTAAAATTTATTTTGAAAACAGGTCAAAAGGTGATATTCTTTTAATAGTTAGACAAAATATATACAAAAAATGTACAAAAATGGTACACCTAATATTAAATTAGATGTACCAAAAAAGAGGTGGATAATGAAAAGAAGGAGTAAGTTAATTTTTAGCCTAATATCGTTATGTTTTAGTATAGCAGTACTATGTTTTGGGGTATACAGTGCACTAAGTGTAAGTTACTCCATAAGTGGTAGTGTAAGTTATGAGGTAACAGATGCATTTGTTGAAATAACAACCAATGTTTATGCAAGTTCTGAACGTATGGAACAATCTACATTGAATTCAAATGCACAAAATCTTGAAGACCCAACTTATGTAAACACATACACAAAAGTTGGAGAAACATATACATACAACTCAATGGAAGAACTTAGTGAAACAAATCAGCCACAGGCAAGTGGAATAGAAATAAATTACAATAATTATTATACCTATTTCATTGTAATAAATATAAAGAATTTAAGTAGTGATGTAAACATATATGCACTTATAGAAGAAGATATAATAGGGACTGAATTAAATAGTAATGTATATAAGACACGCTATCAAAACGGTATAATTAAGCCACAAACGGGTGACAATGTTGGTAAAAACATAGTCCTAGGTTTAGCCCTAGACGATGTAACAACGGGCATAAGTGCCGATTTTCAGTACACAATAAAAATCTCTCGTGGTGAATTACCAGCAGAGCCAATAACAGATATGCTTTTTTCTGTTAATGAAGCGACAGGAACTGCAACATTAACATCTTACACCGGTACAGGCACTATGGTAGAAATCCCAGAGACGATAGGGACAATTAAACAAACAACCAAGACAATAGGACCATATGCAGATATAAATACATTAATGGAATCATTCAATAGTACTCCAACAGGAATGCTAGATATGTTTCTTGTTGGAGATATATATTGTACCAGTAGCAGTGACGAACAAGTAACTGATAAAAACAAAATGATTTATTTATGGATGCAGGATAGCAAAAATGAAAGTTGTACTAATATAACAATAGAGTGTCAATCTAGTTATACCTTAGCAGTGTCAGAAATTGATATGGGAAATGAGTTTGAAGCGTTGATGTTGTATGGACCGGCAGCAGTATATATACTATTTGCATTGCAAGGAGATCCAACAATACTTGATACAATGAGTATGTCTTATACAATACGGATAAATAATGAAGAGTTTGACATAGATAAAAATGAGTTTAAGATAGATAAAAATGCTGTAATGCAATTCATAGAAAAAAACTCTGGAGAATTGGCAGAAGGAGAATTGGCAGAATATATAAGTTCACTACAATCAATTTTGGGCTCTAGCATGGGAAAGACAACAATTTCATTTGAAGATATAGTATATGGAGATGGGGCTACTGAAGGTGACGAATATACAGTGACAAGTATAGGCCCTTCTGCCTTCGCTGATTGCGATGCATTAATCAGTATAGAGATCCCAAGCGGCGTGACAAGTATAGGAGATAGTGCCTTCTCTGGTTGCTCTGCCTTAGAAACAGTAACATTTGGAGAAAACTCGCAACTAGGAAGTATAGGAAATAATGCCTTCTATAATTGCTCCAAGTTAACCAGTATAAAGATACCAAGCGGTGTGGCAAGTATAGGAGAACGGGCCTTCTCTGGTTGCTCTTTACTAGGAACAGTAACATTTGGAGAAAACTCGCAACTAGGAAGTATAGGAAATAATGCCTTCTCTAATTGCTCCAACTTAACCAGTATAGAGATTCCAAGCAGTGTTACAAGTATAGAATATTCTGCCTTCTCTAATTGCTCTTTACTAGGAACAGTAACATTTGGAGAGGGCTCAAAACTAGCAAGTATAGGATCTTATGCATTCTCTTCTTGCTCCAAGTTAACCAGTATAAAGATACCAAGCAGTGTTACAAGTATAGACTCAGCCTTCTCTAATTGCTCTGCCTTAGGAACAGTAACATTTGGAGAGGGCTCAAAACTAGCAAGTATAGGATCTTATGCATTCTCTTCTTGCTCCAACTTAACCAGTATAGAGATCCCAAGCGGTGTGACAAGTATAGGCTCTTCTGTCTTCAGTGATTGCTCTT
>CALWDZ010000017.1 GCA_944376845.1 uncultured Clostridia bacterium
TAGGCTGAAAAATAACTTGCTTTTCCTGTTCATAACCACCTCTTTTTTGGTGCATCTAATTTTATATTAGGTGTACTACTTCTGGAAAAAATTATTAAAATTTGTTTTGAAAATAGTTCAAAAGGTGATATTCTTTTAGTGATTAGACAAAATATATACATAAAATTTGTAAAAATGGTACACCTAATATAAAATTAGATGTACCATTTTTAATTTAAAAAATATATATTTTTGATATTCTCACGGCACCTGTCGGTGCCTCAGAATGACACTGGGCAAAAACTGTGCTTTCGACACAATTTTGCAAAACATTGCAAAATGTAGTGCTTGATGCTTGTTTTATGCCCTTTCTCACGGCCAAACGAAAACCGCACTTCGTTGCTTTTTCGGGGCCCCCAAAAAGTGTACCTACGGAAACTTTTTGGGGAGAGGAAGAACCAAGCATTAAGGCGATACAAATTGCGTTTAGCAATTTTTAGCCCATTAGCGTAGGTTCTGACGAGTTGACGGCTGACGAAGAGTCTCATCCTCTTAGAGACCCTTCCTCTCCGTCAAAGTGGGGAGCGGTCAGGGTGACATCGCTCGAAATGACAATAAATATGGTCAGTATGACAAAACACAAATGCCTCAGAATAACAATAAAAAAAACTTCTCTAAATGAGGCACACCTCACACAGAGAAGTTTTTTGTCATTTAATTATTTATTTTCATTTTTTTTATCGTCAGATGTATCTACTTTGTCATTTCCCCTTAATTTATCTTTAACCCTAGGATGAAAAATAAGCACAAAAGGCAAGAAAACAAGCATGCTTACTAATAATATTGCGAAAATTGTTCCTAAATCCATAAGTTTATCTCCAATCATTAGTATATTACAATAAATGTAAAAAATTGTCAATATGTAAATATTTATAGTGCTTATGATTCTTCGTCGCTTCGCTTCTCAGAAAGACATCTTTCTTAGTCACTCTGAGTGCGGCTGCCCTGACGGCTGACGAAGAGTCTCATCCTCTTAGAGACCCTTCCTCTCCGTCAAAGTGGGGAGCGGTCAGGGTGACATAAGGTTGAGATTCTTCGCCTTCCACTCAGAATGACACAAAATACGTTCAAACAACAGCGTTTTTGACTAAAGTGACAATTCTTCAGCATGTGACATACTTGACGTTTTTTGTATATCACTAATCACTTTTATAAAACCATCTCTTCCGCACTTCTTGCATAAATCTATATACATATCGGCTTTTGATGGATCTTTTTTAATTTTTTCAAAAATTGTGTTTAATTTTGTATCTAAAACTTCGGTTGCACCCTTCACATCTCCATATTCCAAAAGTTGTGAGATGAACTTTTCTTCATTTGTACCATTCAAAAGTCCAAAATCTTTTATGTCAAAAACATTGTTATTAAGTTTCAAAAACATATCCTCAAGTTTAGACAAAATTTCACCATTTGACACTTTTGCCAAAGCATAACATTCATGGTCATTTCCTTTTTCAAGAACATATTGAGTAATTACATCGTAATCTTTTTCAAAAATTTCCTTATCCTTTTTAAATATACCGTCAATAATTGAATAAGTACTCCATATGCCACCAACTTGATTGCCGGTTTTTGCCTTGATAAAATATCTAGAATCCGTCCATGACAAACTGCGGTACAAATCCCCAATAATCCCAGTATCACCTTTTTGAAAAACTATTTCAGCTTGTGATTTAAATTCGTCACTAAATTTATCATATTCAGCAATAAACTGGTTTATAAAAGCGTAACTTTCACTTGGATTTTTCTTATGTAAAAGCTTTGTACTAGTTTCAATAAATTCTTTTTCAAATTTTGCACGAGCAACTTTTGGGTCATATGCAGTTTTAATTGCTTCTCTTAATTTTATGAGTTTATAAAAATTATCCCTTTTTAAAGACTTACCAAACATGCTTTTAAAACGAAATTTCACATTATCCTCCAATTATTTTATATAGTATCACCACTTAGGAATTTTGTCAATATTGGTTTATAGAAATTAAATTTTAAAAATAATTGACACCATTAAAATAGTATGGTAAACTACCTAAGTTTTGGGTATACTTTTCTTAACGCGTCGCCCGAACTTTAAAGGTAGCAGGGTCGCCCCTTTAAACAAAAGTAACTTATCACAACTTAATATTTTCATGGAGAAGTACCCAAGAGGTCGAAGGTTTGCGCAACTAAAGTTGCACAAAGGCTTTGGCTAAAAACTTGCCACTGGCAACTTTTCTTAACGCGTCGCCCCCACTGCTAAGGTAGCAGGGTCGCCCCTTTAAGCAAAAGTAACTTATCACAACTTAATATTTTCATGGAGAAGTACCCAAGAGGTCGAAGGGGCTCCCCTGCTAAGGGAGTAGGCTTGTAAAAGGGCGCGAGGGTTCAAATCCCTCCTTCTCCGCCATTAGTGAATAATACGAACTCTGGAAATTTGCTAGGGTTCGTATTTTTTAGCCGTGATTACTTTGGAATTATATCAAACTTTGATAGAATAAAAAGCAAAAGTTTAACACATCAAATTTTTATTATTTATTAAGTTAAATTATTGTAATATTTCTTTTTTATTGAAGAGAAGAATTCAAACACTGTTTCATCAAAAAATTTATCCATTAATTCATACCCTCCAATTCTATAAATATCATAATTTAAAAATTTCATTTTCCGATCATACTTAACTTGATTAGCATACTTCTTTTTGTCAGGTTTATCTCCTGTGGAGTAATGTTGTACACCATCTATTTCAATTATTATTCTGTTACCATTTACCAACATTAAAAAGTCCATTCTTTGAAATACTAATCTTTTTTCACCATTTTTTATCTCTACTAATTCCTTAATTGTTTTGGGGTCATAATGCAAGTACACTTGTGGTATTAACATAGGGGAAGTTTCTTTTGAGTTATCCCAATAAAATTGAAAAAATTTTTTTTCTATTTCGCCCAACGGCTTGCAAAGTCTTTCAAAAAGGTTGCCTTGTATACTTGGTAAACTATTCCACCAATCTATCATATCTTTTTTTGTAAGAGTATTTCCTATTGGAATATTATATATCAAACAACTATCAGCATTAGATAGTATCTTAATATCTGCATCTAGAACATTATTAATAATAATGTCTGGCTTTTTATCGGTACCAAAAATCAAATATTTTACATTTTGATGATGTTTCAAGTTTATTTCAAATATTGGATCATATTCAATTAAATTTAAGATAGGCGCATCGCTAGGTATCTCCGAGCCTCCATTTGCTTTTAAGTATGTTTCAGCATAATCTAAAACCATTTTATAATTATTTTCTAATTTTAATTCATACTTTGAATTTTTAGATAAGATATCAAAACTCCTAATTAAACGAATTGCTTTTATATAATCCCTACTGTCACCAGCACAAAAATGTCTACCTATTCTATCATTATAATGATAAGCATAAAAGTTAATCAGTTGATGTATATACGCACAAAATAAAGCAATGTCATTATTTATTTGACTTATATCTTTATAAATAGTTAGATATTTTTGTTCAATTTCACATTGATCTATATGTTCTTCAACAAACATTTTAATTTTATCTTCTATGCTCATACTACCACCTATAATATATGATTTTATATATAATATCAAAAAACATTCAAAAAGGCAACTTGAGTTAAATTACTCCTTATATTCTTTGCTTTTGTTGTGTCTTTTGTAGCAAATTTCTCGTATGAAGTCAACGGAATAAAATATTGCTTAAACTATTTAATTTAATAAGATAAATTTCAGGACTAGGTTTTTTAACCTGGTCTTTTTTTATTGCAAATTAAAAATTCAAATACAATATTTTCTTCTGTTTCGTTGACTTCATACATACAAGATTTCAAAGTGTAAGACTGTTTCCCCAAATTTGCTACTTTGCCACTGCCAAAAGGCAAATTTCATATAAGGAGGTAAATAGAAATGAATGAAAAAGAAAGAAAAAAAGTAAAGTTTAGTCTAACAAAATTTACTAAAAAAGGTTCTTTCAGATTTGTAGGATTTGGCGAAATTGATGATGAAAATCTTTATACAAAATCTAAAATTTATGAAGATTGCATTAGATACTGCTACAAACTGCCAAATACTACAAACGAATTCAAAGGCAGTTTCAATGAATTTGAAGAAATTGAATTTGAAAATGACAAAGGTCATTTAGTCAATCTTGAAATAGAAAACTGCTACTTGCTATGGTTTAGAGTTTTAAATTAAAAGGAGTTTTAAAATGGAAACAATCAATTATTACTTAAAAGAATTTCAATACTTTGATGGTTATACAGAAATCATATTCAATATTGTAGATATCAACTTTGATAAGATGACAATTACTTTAGCTATAACAAATCAAGGTAGAATTAGTGTCATTGAATATGACTTGAAAAGAGATAAAGAAAACAATCTCTATTTTGAATATGGCTGTCAAAATGAAAAAATTGCAGTTGATGACTTTGAAAACATTGAAGATTAAAAGGAGAAAAATTATGTGCGAAATACAAATGGTTATTGGCTCTTGGGGTTCAT
>CALWDZ010000018.1 GCA_944376845.1 uncultured Clostridia bacterium
AAAATAAAATCAAAGACATTTTGAAAAAACTTGGAAGCGACCGAAATGTCAACAATATTGATAGAGAAATTTATAATAACTGGGTCAAATTGAACATTGGCGACGATGTTATTGACTATGCCCTGGAAATTGCAAAAGACAAACCAAAGTCATTAGCATTCGCAAACAAACTTATTTTGTCGTGGAATAAAAACGGTATTAAATCGGCAGAAGAAGCGAAAAACAACGCCCCTAAACAAGTTAAAACCACACAACCAAAGCGTAACTATGATGATCATGAATATACAACAAGCGAGATAAACTCACTGTTTACAAATCTTGACGAAGTGGAGATATAATATGTTAAACAAACAAATTGTACAATCTGCATTAGACAAAATTAAAGCAAGACGCACAAGCGCCGAAGCCCTTGCATACAGTTTTTTTGAAAAAGCAATGGCAAGTGAAGAGTTTAAAAATAATTTCAAAGACATTAAACAAGCCGAAATTCAAAATGCAAGAGCCGAAGTATATGGTGAAAAACCAAAATATGATATTGAAATTCTTTTAAGAACACAGGATGACATATTAAAGAAGATAAAAATTGATGTCAAGGCTATCACCCCTCACTACACTTGCACAAAATGCAATGATACGGGATATATAAATGGCGAGATGTGTTCTTGTTTAAAACATGAGATTAATTTAATTTTATATGAAAAAAGCGGGCTTGGCAAAGACAAAAAATGCTTTGAAAAATGCGACTTTAAAATTTTTGATGACCCAAGCAAAACAAAAAAGATTTATGATATTTTAAAAAATTGGTGCGATAAAGAAAACTCTTATAACAATGTGCTTTTAATTGGCAAAACTGGTGCTGGCAAAACATACATTATGGAATGTATGGCAAATGACCTTATTAACAAAGAAACGCTTGTGTATTTTACTTCGGCGTTTGAGTTAAATGAAAATTTATTAAAATATCACACAACTTTTGACGAAACAAAAGGTCAATACCTTAGTATGTTAATAGAGCCAGATTATCTATTCGTTGACGACCTTGGAACAGAACCAATACTCAAAAATGTGACAGTTGAAGGCATTTATAACGTACTTTCTGAAAGAATGAGAGATAATAAAAAAACTGTTATTTCTACTAACCTAACCCCTAAACAAATTCAAGACTACTATGGCGATAGAGTTTTTTCAAGACTTTTAAGCCAAAGCACTTCACTTGTAATCAATGTTGAAAATAGTGACCTTAGACTTAAAAAATGAGATTCTTCGCCTTCGGCTCAGAATGACAGAAAGGCGTTCCCTCAGAATGACACGGTGCGTCTTTTCAAGCGAACTACCCTGTCATTTCAAGCGTTAGCGAGAAATCTCTTATTTTTTACTTGAAAGAATATTTATAATATTGTTTGTAACTGTTTGAAAAAATATTTTGTACTCTACTAGTTGTTCCTTTGTGCAATTTTTGGAAAGAGATGTGGAAAAAATTGTCGCAAGCGTAATTATTTCTTCCACATCTTTATTTTTCATATGTATTATTTATATGCCAAAATGTTGTTTGTTGATTGTTTTTATGCTAAAATACCTGCGGAGAAAACTTATGGATGAAGTAATTGAAGATAACAAAAATATATTTTTAGATTTGGTAAAAAGTAATATTAAGCGTGAAGGCATCGACTCACTTATGGAGTATTTGCAAAAAACCGACTTTTTTACTGCTCCCGCGTCAACAAGATATCACTCTAACTATCCCGGTGGGCTTTGTAAACATAGTTTAAATGTGTTTGAAAGACTTGTAAAACTTTTAAAAGGCGAATATGGCGAAGAATGGCAACAACATTTTTCACTTGAAAGTGCAACCATTGTGGCACTATTTCACGATATTTGTAAAGTTGATACATATGTGGAAGATGTAAAAAATGTAAAACAAAATGGAGTTTGGACACAAGTTCCATACTATACCACAAATGACAAACTGCCATATGGTCATGGCGAAAAATCTGTTTATATAATAAATGGGTTTATGCGCCTTACACGCGAAGAAGCAATGTGTATAAATTGGCATATGGGTGAATATGATGTACGAGCAAAAGGCGGAGTAAGTTTAAGCGATATTTACTATAAATTCCCTCATGCATTTCTAACTCACCTAGCCGACAATATGGCAACATATTTGGATGAAGAGATAAGATAAGAGATTCTTCGCTTCGCTCAGAATGACAAAAACACTCAGAATGGCAACCCTTTAGTGTCATCCTGAGAATTGCTTCCTTGACGACTGACGAAGGATCTCAACAGACAGTATAAGAAAAACAACATTAAAAGGAGTAAAAATATGGAAGAAATAACTAAAGATTGGACAATACTTGACATTGCAAACTATAACGAGGATCTCTTGGATGTTTTAGCGGGTTTTGGAATGCACTGTTTTACTTGTCCACTCAGCCAAATGGAAACACTAGAAGAGGCTTGTATGGCACATGGACTTGACCTTGACTTTGTGCTAAAAAAACTAAATGAAGAAAATAAATAGTTTGAAATTACATAAAAAATTGCTCAAATGTGAGCAATTTTTTATATTGTCAAGGTGAAAGCAGCGCGCGCCGCATAATTGCTAATGTAGACATTAAGATTACTGAGATAGCCCGACGTATTCACATTATAAGCATTGTAGGAAACAGACGAAGAAGGCGACCGCAACCAATAGAAGTTGGCTGAACCAGTAGGCCATTCTCTCTCATCTGAAATACCTGTTCCCTGTGAACCTGTATTTGTTAAAAATAGAGAATATGCCTCATAATAACTAAGTAACCAAAACTTATCTACTGTAGAAGATGTGTAACCCTCTTGATTTAATGTGGTTAGTTGCTCTGGAAAAGTTACTGACCCTCCACTTGTGCTTTGTGCATTATTTAAATACAAATCGCTTAGTGTTCTTCCTATTATGGCTTTGTATACAATATCATTCTCTGTATCAATACAAAAATCTGTATACATATTGGAATACTCAGATGTTTTGTTTGGTACAGAACTTGATGTATACCCTGAACCCGATGTGTATGTGGCTGCTTTATATACATTATTGCCATTTATATACTGTCTTACTGTACTTGTTGCATAGTCATTGGCTAAAATATCATATTCTTCCCATTCATCACCATTGTGGTAATAACTACTTGAACTACCATGACCTAAATAACTATGATTAAATGCTACTTCATTTAATGAATAGCCCGTTTCATCATCTCTTTCAAGCAATGTATTTGTTTCAAGAATAAACACCCCTGTTGTACCAGATGATGGTGCCGATGTACCATCAAAACGTGCGTATTGCGATGCTGATGTAGATGTTGCTTCCGCTGTTTGTGTTCCAATAAGCCTCCAGCGAATATATTCACTTTCATAACTTGTACCGCTTATTTGATTCGGTATAGTCCCCATTTCTACATAGTAATAACCATTTGTTCCGTCATATTGCAATAAACTTGTGCCATAATCTTCAAAACCTATACTTAGGTTTAATGAAGATATATCTAGGTTTGTTGTACTGTCGCTTGAAATATATATTTTTAATATGGAGGACATTGCTCCATTTGTGAGTTTGTTTGGATTTGGTTGTAGAATTGTTGATGTACTTCGAACTTCGTAGTCACTTCCACTTGGAATTGTATAATTTAATGTAACTTTTTGATAATTTGTTGTATTAAGTGAAGTTAGTTCAATATCTATCTCCAAACTCTCTGTTTCTGGTACTACTGGTGTACCTATATTTATTGTTGATTGAGTATCTTCTTCACCTATGTACATACCTGTATAATCTCCAAGCGTCAAACTTGTGGTTTGTCCACTTGTCCCTTCTGGTGAAAGATTATTTAGTGTTACGCTATTTATGTATATCTCATATGCATCAAATGTTATTGTTCCGCTTATTGTAAGCGTTGCAGTGGTCGCTGCATATACTCCAAAACATAACGCAACTACACAAAACATAAAACACGATAAACTAAGTAGTAATTTGAATTTTTTACTTTTCATTTCATTACTCCTTTTTTGAGAGATTCTTCGCCTCGCTCCTCAGAATGACACTATAATGTGTCTTGTCGAACGAAGTGAGATATCTTTGGGATTTCTCGCTACGCTCGAAATGACAATAAATATGGTCAGAATGACAAAACTCAAATGCCTTAGAATGACGTTTTTCTAGTCACTCTGAGTGTGGCTTCCCTGACGGCTGACGAAGAGTCTCATCCCCTTAGAGACCCTTCCTCTCCGTCAAAGCGGGGAGCGGTCAGGGTGACATAAGGTTGAGATTCTTCGCTTTGCTCCTCAGAAAGACAAAACCTTAAATAGCCACTACATTCACACGCAAAATTGTGAGACGTAGACGACATAACAACATACACCTTAATTAAGTCATCTTTACCGTACCTTTAAACTCAAAATTACATGGTGGATGCGAGGCTCGAACCCTTAATATTTCCTTTTAACGCAAACTAAGAGTGTAGATGCAAGGCTCGGCAGGTTCGTCTGCGCACGAGCGTACCTTGTACGTGACTGT
>CALWDZ010000019.1 GCA_944376845.1 uncultured Clostridia bacterium
AGAAGCAAAAAACGGACGAAGCTACCGCAAAGGAGATACTGCCTCTTGTGCGCAAGGCTTTTGCCGAAGTGGAACAATGGGACAACGAACACCTGTACGGTGCGCTGGTGCAGCTGGCGCAGCAGCAGGGCGTCAAAAACGGCAAGGTGCTGTGGCCTGCGCGTATAGCGCTGACGGGGCTTGCCGCTACCCCCGGCGGAGCCAGCGAAATTGCCGAACTGCTGGGCAGAGATGAAACGCTGCGCCGTCTGGACAGAAGCATTTCTCGACTGTAAAAAACGATACGCAAAAAAGCAGGGCGCAAGGTTATAACCTTTTGAAACTAGCAGAATAAACAAGAAAAAAGGAGTTCTACTTTTAAAGTAAAACTCTTTTTTATAATTAGTTTCAAAAATTATAGACAGATTAAATACTTTTGAAACAGATAAAAATTTGATAAGTAGTGTATAAAGTGTTTGAATTTTAAGATTACTGAGTTTTAGTTTTTTTTCTTAAATTTATTTATAAACAAGAAAACTCCAAGCAATACAATTGTTGAAATGCTTATCACCAAAATCAGTGCAAGTGTTGAAACATCATGGCCGAAAAACGACATTTTCACATCAAACCCGCTGGCAATACCATTTATCATTCCTTGTGGCAAAGTTTCTCTCATCCTATTTAAAACACTGTTTAAAAACCCTTGTCTGAACAAAACGGTTGCGTAAGTGCCTGGCAAAAGAGAAACAAAGTATTGCATACCTTGCCCCATTGTGCTAATCGGCATATATGCACCACAAATAAATCCGTATAAGGCAGAAACAAGAGTGCAAACCCCACTTACTACTCCTTGGGAATGGGTGAAGGTCCAAATTATATTTGCTAAAATTGTACCAAAAAGCGAGGTTATAATAATCCCAAAAACAATTAATAAAATATCAACAAAAGTGATATAAAATCCAACACAGGCAAGATAAATTAGCCCGACTATGAGTAAAACAAAAGTAATTATAAATGTAGAAAATAAATTTGCTAACACATAACTTAATTGAAGTGTACTTTTTTTAACTGGCGATACCATAAAGTCTATGTTTGCTCTATTTATTTTATCAATAACC
Source organism: uncultured Clostridia bacterium (assembly GCA_944376845.1). GTDB lineage: Bacteria > Bacillota > Clostridia > Christensenellales > UBA1242 > UBA5893. Next base: position 1,098 of record CALWDZ010000019.1, read on the forward strand.
ATCATTCCTGAACAAAATGCAACAGTTATACAAGAAGTTGCAAGAACGGATGAAAACAGCCACCCACCAGTGAAGGCATCAATTAGGCTTTGGTCCAAATCAAAACCTTGGATTATTGAAAGAATGCTGTCTTCATAAGTTGATTTTAAAAAAGCTATAAAGAGAACAAGTAAAATAAGTGGGGTTATAAGTGAAACCAAAAAGGTCATTTTGTCTTTGAAGTATAATTTTATATTTCGTAAAGTCAAATACCTCATCTTTCTTAGTTCTGACTGTTTATTCATATATTCTCCTTCAATTCTTTTCCTGTGATAGATAAAAAGACATCATCCATTGAACCTTTTACAATTTCAATATCTTTAAATAGGTTGTTGTGCTTCACTAGAAAATTTTTCGCTTCATCTGTGCTTTTAAACAGTATTTCTAAGCAATTCTTTTCTTTTTTATATGGTATTTTTGCCTTATCTAAAATCTCAAAAATACTGTTGTCGTATTTATATGCTTTAATGTAATCGTTGGCGTACTTATTCTTTAAAGTTAAAGGAGAACCTTCGGCAACAATTTTTCCACCATCAATAATAACAACATTATCGGCGATACTTGCTTCTTCCATATAATGAGTGGTTAATAGCACTGTCAAATTTGTTGTTTTTCTTAATTCGTTAATCGTATCCCAAACAAGCTTTCTTGTCTTTGGGTCAAGCCCAGTTGTTGGTTCATCAAGTATTAAAATATTGGGCTTATGTAAAAGTGCTCTCACAATATCCACTTTTCGTTTTTGACCACCACTTAACTTATCAAGTTGTTTTTTTAAGATTTGTCCGAGGTCAAGTTTATCTATGAAATATTTTAAATTATTTTCAAATTCTTTTTTGTCCATACCATAAAGCATTGCTCTATATCTTAAATTGTCATACACAGATAGTTTTTTATCAAGTACAGATGTTTGAAAAACAATTCCAATACTTGGTAAAATTTTAGAAATTTCATCCACTGAAAAATTATTAACAAAACAGTCTCCACTATCTCGCTTTAACACGCCAACAAGAATATTGATAGTTGTGCTTTTGCCTGCTCCATTCAGCCCTAAAAAAGCAAACAACTCGCCTTCTTCAACAGAAAATGAAATATCATCAACAGCTTTTGTGTTGCCAAAATATTTCTTCAAATTTTTTATTTCAATAATATGTGCCATAAAAATCCTTTAATTTTTTGATTTTCAATTTAAAATTATTGTATCATAAAACTTTATGTATTGTCTATCGTATGGTGAAAAAATAAATCTATACGATAATAAAAGTGTGTATTGAAATAAAAAAGAATATAAATTGACTATGTTGTTAGAGAAATTTAAAAAATCATAAAAGATACTTTAATATAATTTGGCTGTTAAACGTGTGCTTGTCTTGATACAAGTCGGTGTCGCTCCGCTCTATGGCTTGACTAAGCCCTAGTTTTTTTGTTTATGATTCTTCTTTGTTTGCCAGTTTTGCAAGAGTCTGATAATTTTCTATCGCTCTTTCTTTTTGCTCGGAAAGAAGTT